>JBGOYZ010000111.1:0-2538 GCA_041479945.1 Thermoproteota archaeon | reverse complement strand
GTACTTGGGAGAAGTGGCCGGCGATTTGCCGGTCTGGATCAACAAGGAGTATCTGAAGGCCGACGTGCGAATAGCCACCGGCAGCATCCTCCCACACCAGAACGCAGGCTGGGGAGCCGGGGCGAAGATCCTCCTCCCTGGACTGGCGGGTGAGGAGACGATCGGTCGAATGCACGTTCATTCAGCAACTACGAAACCAAACGCACTGGGCATGGACGAGAACCCAACCCGGCAGCTGATAGACACTTTCGCCGCGAAAGTCGGCATCCAGTTAGTGGTGAACACGGTGGTCACGAGAAGGCGGGAAATTGCGAAGGTATTCGCCGGTCATTTCGTGAAGGCCCACCGGAGGGGCATCGACTTCGCCAAGAGTATCTACGGTGTCAAGCCTTCGGGAATATCTGATATAACGATCTCAAGTAGTCACCCGGCAGACATTTTTGACTATTGGCAGGCGCTAAAGGGACTTTTCTCAGCTGATCTGGCGACGAAGCCTGCTGGAGGAATTATAGAACTGGCGCCTTGTCCTGAAGGTATCTCGGCTACCCACCCAAGGTGGATTCAGTACCTCCAGCACACAACCAAGGAGCTGAGAGAAATGTACAAAGCTGGAGAGGTCGAGGACCTTGTCGCGCTGGGCTTAGCGCTTAATGTCACATACGTAAGGGAGAAGCATCCTGTGTGTCTTGTGTCGGATGGAGTCTCTGATAGGGACGCAGTAAAGATGGGATTCAGCAAGCTCAACACTGTCGAGGAGGCTCTGCAGTTCCTTTCACGCCGTTACGGTTCCGACTCAAGCATAAACGTCCTGACCCACGGTGGCGAGACTTATCCCGTACTGAAGTAGCTTCGGCAGCATTCCGCTCGCGCACAATCCATGTTGGGAATGATCCCATCATCCTCAAAGCTTCTCGTCGAAATCAAGCATTTTCGGATCCAGTATCTCAGGTGGCGCCAGTACCGCGTGACGCCTACTCCAGGACGTAGATGTTCTTCTTGGTAGAGATCCCCTTGAGGATCTTAGGCCAAACAGTGACGCTGACTTCGCCCAAGTGCGCCTTCCTGAGGAGCAACATGTAGGTACGAGACTGCCCGATACCTCCGCCAATGCTGAGTGGGAGCTCGTTATTGACGATCGCTCGATGATATGGAAGCTTTAGGAAATCGAGCTGACCGGAAAGCTCCAACTGCTTTCGGAGCGTTTCGGCGTTGACCCGGATGCCCATGGACGTCAATTCGTGGCGGCGCTTCGTCACAGGATTCCACACCAGAATATCGCCGTTGAGACCATGCATCGGTTTGCCATCTTCAGACTTGGTCTCGGTCACCCAGTCATCGTAGTCAGCTGCTCGCATCTCGTGTGGGTAACCGTCCTTGAGGACCCAGCCGACGCCGATGATGAAGATTGCAGGATACTTCTGTAGGACTGCTGTCTCACGCTGTTTGCGGGGCAAGTCTGGGTACATATCTAGGATCTCTTCAGCATGCAGAAACTTGAGCTCATCCGGCAGATTCGGATGCTTGCTCCTCTTCAGCTGCGGAAACTGTTTCTGGACGTGGGTCTCCGCGCCCTTGAGGACCTTCCAGATTTTCCTGACGGTCTCCTTCAGGTAGTCAAGGTTACGTTGGTCTGCGGTGATGACCTTTTCCCAGTCCCACTGGTCTACGTAGGCGCTGTGGTCATGATCTAGGAAGTAGTCTTTTCGCACCGCCCGCATATCAGTGCAGATACCTTCACCAACATTCATCCCGAATTGCTTGAGGGCAACTCGTTTCCACTTCGTCGCCGCTTGCACGACCTGAGCATCAATTGGATGCTTGTTGTAGTCATTGGAGATATGAAACTGGATGGGAGTGCGTGAGCCATCACGGTCAAGCATGTCGTTCACGCCACTCTCAACGTCGACAATGAGAGGAACCTGAACCATCATTAGATTGAGCTCTTTACACAGGTTCTCTTCGATGTACTGTTTGGCCGCGAAAATGGCCTTCTGTGTATCCTTGCGGTCCAATAGCGAAGTGTAATCTTGCGGAAGGATTTTCTCCAGCTCTTCATACGTGCCGATGCCTGGTCCGGCTAGGTCTGCTTTCTTGCTGCTCAAGATATGTGCCTCTCGGCCAAGAACCGGAGAGGGCGAATTAAAAACTATCCCCAACATACTGACTGTTGAGGGTCATCTCGTTCAACTCGCAGTCGAGATCCGAGTCTCTTGATAGTCCAGAGCTGCTAATCCACGTGTGCGAAAGATCTCACCAACAGGCTGACGTCAGTTGTCTTTGTAGTGTTTGGTGCGCCACCCCTTGATCCTAGTAAGTGCTTCCTGTATGTTCTGTCGAGAAGATGCGAACGAGAACCTCATGTATCCTTCTCCTGCCTTGCCGAAACCGTCGCCAGGTATGCTCGCTACTGCTGCTTTGTCTACGAGTTCCTCAGCGAGTTTCGTTGAGGGAATTCCAAGCTTGCTTACATCGGGAAATGCATAGAATGTCCCCCTAGGCGGCGTGCAGTGGAAGCCCTCGATCTCATTCAGTCCTTTT
>JBGOYZ010000110.1:0-2549 GCA_041479945.1 Thermoproteota archaeon | reverse complement strand
TCGGTATGCTCTATGATCCTGTGGTTGTCTCTTCCTGTTGGCCAGTACGGCCAATTGCTGTTTCCGTTCATGCAGAAGAGTATGTCGGGATCTATGCCTTTGATGATCGAGTTGGAGTCTGAGAGGAATCTCGCCAGTGAGTCGACCTGGAAATCGACTAGTTCTTTCCAGTGAGGATGTCCGCGGTTCGACTTCGGAGGCATTTCTTCACCTGTCCTCTGCTTGAACAACTTCCTGCAGGTTTCGCAGTAGCATGTGGACGAGAAGAAGCAGGGCCCATCGTAGAATATGCCATCGATGTCGTATCGACACAGGTCACGCAGTACCTGAAAGACCCACTCCCTGTATGGGCCGTTAATGCACATGGATGTACCGGTGGTGTAGACATCGTCTATCGGCTTATCATCCTCCTTGATCTGCATCCAATCGGGGTGTTCTCTCCCGAACTCTTTGGTGTACCAATGGACGTTGAAGTACACTATCACCTTGATGCCGTTCTTGTGAGCGAGGGGCAGGTATTCCCCCAGCCTATCGGGGTTGCTTTTCTTGGAAACCTCCGTCTTGAAGTAGAACCGCTTGTCGTCGCACCCACCAGTCGTATCCGTGCAGTGAAAGTGCTGCACATTGCCAGCCAGTCCCTTGACAGCTCTCACTTCTTGCCGAAGCGGCATGGCATTCAGCTCAAACGCATTGCAGATCTCAACTATCCTCAAAGGCTCCTTCTCCCACCAGTGCGCCATTCCTCCTTCCTTCATGCGACCGATCTTCACGCCCCAGGGATAATAAACGCGCGCGATTGCTGAACACGCCCACAGAACGCGTCCACGTATGTGCCTAGAATGTTCTCCTCACGCACCCAGAGGAAAGGTATCGACAAAAGCTATATCTCAAGGCAAAGAGGTGAGCTAGCGAAACATTCGAAATGAAGGACATAGAGAGTAAGACGATCTATTTCGGCAAAGGCGGAGCAGCTAACACAGAGAAGACGCTGGAGATAGCAGCAGAGAGAGCTAAGCAGCTCGGAATCAAGCATGTTGTGGTGGCAACGACTCACGGCGGCACAGCGCTCAAGGCGGCTAAGGTCTTCAAGAACATGAAGGTCAATCTCGTGGCCGTCACGATAAGCGAGGGGTTCAGCAAAGAAGGATGGACCATGACGTCAGATGAGAGGAGGAAACTTAAGGCAGAAGGGATCAAGGTCTTGACTTGCAGCCACGCGCTCGGGGATGGGGTCGCAGCTTCTCTGACTGGGGAACACGGTGCAGTGTCTATGGAACAGATCGTTGCACAGACGCTGTACAGGTTCAGCCAGGGCATGAAGGTGTGTGTCGAAGTCGTCCTGATGGCAGCTGATGCTGGCCTCATAGGTGTAGATCGAGAAGTGATATCGATCGCCGGGACTGGAGAAGGATGCGACACGGCCATTGTGGTCAAGCCGGCATACCCGAGGAACTTCAAAGGACTGGAGATAAGGGAAGTGCTTGCCAAACCCAGATACCCGTAGCACCACCAGAAGAAGACAAGAAGATTCCGAGGTTCTGGAAGAAGACCACCACACGCCTTCGTGCGCGACGGAACGCCAGAGCCCCGCCTGTCAGATTGCCGACCCAGCGGTGGCTCAGGCTGGATAGGAGGAGTTCGAGCATGGCAGACCCGTATCTGTCCGCTATCTCCTCTTCAGCATCCCAGAGATTGCCTGTGTTCTTTGCAGGACATGCCTTCCTTGGGCTGCGGCAGGAGTAGTACTCGGTGTTAGTGACCTACTCGTGATTGCCTTGTCGTCGGTGATGATACTCCCCTCACTACTGATTCTGAAGAGAAAATGAGTTCCGATGTGTAACATACTGAGAACAAGATCTCTAACCAGCAGAACGGGCGAAAACCGAAGAATCGTCATGGGAACTGCCCGAGTTCCGAACAGTTCCGATGTCCAGAAGTGTTGGCTGTCCTACGGGCCTCTAAGATCCTGAGACAGGGCATGGATTCCTTAGCTAACTCCTTCATGGCTGTGAGAACGTTCAGGTTATCCCATTGGGAGCATCCTCGCGCGCAGATTTCATGTTATGGTATAGGAGACTTAGGAATTGACGAGCGAAAGTGTTTTTAACATCATCTTCATTACGATCAGTCTATGTATATGGATGCTCACAGAGTTGGGTTGGTCGTTTTCGCGGTTGGGGTCATTGATGTGGCTCTAATGGTTTGGATGCCGTTGGCATGGAAATACCTTGTATCATCTCCTTCCTCTGAGCTAGTTAGTTTTCCTTTGCTTGCCGCGTCTCCGAACCCGCTTGCTACCTGGCTTCAATCAGTGCTTGTTGGGGTGATTCTCGCTGTAAGAGGGGCCCTTATATACGCCAAAAGGACTCGAGTTGCAACTGGTCTAGTCTTATCAGCTCTCTCCGTATTCTTCACCTTGTCATCCATGCTCTCGTTCACCTTTCATAACTATACCTTCTCCCTTATCCTGTTCTTGCTTGCAATTCTGCTCTTCGCGGTGTGATAAAGATGGAGATTGTTCCACTATTTTTCGGGATCCTGGGGTCGTT
>JBGOYZ010000109.1:0-2549 GCA_041479945.1 Thermoproteota archaeon | reverse complement strand
ACGTTTTCAAGGACTTCAGGGTCGTGAACTTCGAGGGGGTCGATATGAGAGCGCACCTGCTGACCTTCGACAAACCCCGGCTGATCAACGACCTGCGCAAGGGCGTGGAAGTGCTAGGTGGCCCGGTCCCCCCGCGCAGGTACGAGCGGGTCATAGATGCGACCGGTCTGCGGAGAGCATACCTACCTCGCATCAAGGACGATCTGCTGGTGCCTTGCGTGCAGTACAGGGTCTGGAGGGAACGGGCAGACAGCTCGAAGGTAGTCATCCAATATGGCAACCTTGGCTACTCCTGGATGTTCCCTCTGTCGGAGACGGAGTTCCACATCGGGGCGGGGAGCGTCCTCGCAGACCCGGAGGAGACCTTGCGCGAATCCGGATTCATGGACGCGGGAGTGAAGATCCTATGCGGTTGTTCGGGGAAGGTCCGGTCCACCTCGCCCCTGGGCTCTCAACCGTTCGTATCCACGGACTCTGCCCTGGGGAGTCAGGTCTGGGGGGTGGGGGAATCGATAGGGGCGGTCGCGCCCATCGCAGGGGAAGGTAACGCCCCTGGCATGGCATCCGCGCGCCTCTTGGTGGCCAACTGGGACTCACCAGGAAGGTACACTTCGCGGATCCTGAAGGAATTCTCGTGGATGATCGATGAGCGGAAGGTGATCCGCAAAGTCGCCGCAGGACAGCGGCTCGGGTTACAGGACTGGCTCATCCTCAGAAAGACGGGGCGTCGCATGGGGGCCCCAGTGAGCCTCAGCGAGACGCGGGAATTGCTGAAATGCCTGACAAAGACGAAACAGAACGCCAGCCTTAGGGATGCATCTACTTCAAACGAGTGTGCGAAATGACCAGCTTTCAAGAATACCTAGACCAAGTGAAGCCAATCGTGGACGCGAGGATCTGCGAGGTAGCTAGCAGGAAGCTCAGGGACGATTACCTAGTTAGATTGTTGATGCGAGGCAAGAGGCTCAGGGCAGGGCTGCTATCGCTAGTGTTCGAGAGCACGAGCGGCAAGAGTCTCGACGGCACGGTGGACCTCGCATGCGCCATCGAACTCGCCCATAGCGCGAGCCTGATCATAGACGACATGCTCGATGAAGACGAGATGAGGCGCGGCATGCCCACTGTCCATATGACCGAAGGGCAGAAGAGGGCCATGCTCGACACGGTCGGCATACTCTCCCTCCCTTACGACCTTGTGGTACCCTACGGAGGAAGGTTCGTGCAATCCCTTGCCGCAACGCAGAGGGGGATGGTTTCGGGAGTGCTCAAGGAGGTCCTGCACGACCCCGAGCTGCCAGCGTCGAAGATCTACGACCTAATCATAAAACAGAAGACGGGGAAGCCGTTCGGGCTCGCGGCGTCGTGGGGGTATCTCGCCGGCCTCAATGGCAGGAAGAACGGGGCGAACGGCCAACTGCAGAAGTGGACCGCCTACGGCATGCACGTCGGGAAGGCCATGCAAATAGCCGACGACATAGCCGACCTTGATGAAGTGATGAGGACCAAGAGGAAGGCCGGCGTCGGCTCCGAGCTCCTCCTGCTCCGGTGCGTGACGGCGGAGCGGCTCGCGAAGGAGCTGTTCTCGGACATAAGGAAGATGACGCTGCATTTTGAGAAGGCGAGGGAGCTTTGGTCAAGGGAGGGCGTCCAGGAATCCCTTCGGCTCAAGCTACAGAAGGAGATCACTGCTGCCCAGGAGACGGTTCTGGATCTTCGTCTCCCGCGATCAGCAAACAAGAACCTCCTGATCGCCGCCCCAAACGAAATAGCACAGATAATGCTCGCTGAGAGGAGGTAGGACGAGTCTGGGGAACGAGGGCCGTCGAAGGATGTTGAGCTATCCGCATTCCACATGTATCAGATATGCCGATGTCGGAAGAGACAAAGGTAAGGGGTGTTCATTCCATCACCGAAACGTCTCCGAGGCGATTAGATGGTTGATTCGCGTTTCTTTAGCATTCTTCGTACGATCAGCTTGCAGCTTAGCGAGAACAACGTGCAGTGGGCTCTAGTCGGAAGCCTCGGTATGGCTATTCGGGGGATACCGATCGAACCCAATGATATTGACATCATTACTGACAAAGCCGGAGCTTATGAGATTGAGCGTTTGTTCTCGCAGTTTGTCAAAAGGCGAGTTGCGCTGCGAACAAGTGAAAGGATACAATCGCACTTCGGAATACTCGAAATCGAAGGAGTGGAAGTTGAGATCATGGGAGACTTCCAAATCAAGCTTGCAGACGGCAGCTGGGAAGATCCACCAGACCTCAGACAACATAAGCAGACCGTGCAGGTTGATGAAATGAATGTACCTGTGCTGAGACCGGAGTGGGAATACCAGACCTCCTTGAAGTTGGGAAGAGAGGAAAAAGCAGAGATGGTGAAGACATACCTCCTTAAGTGAGAGACCAAGCGAGTCCATTCCATTCAGGACGCATGGCATTCAAACAAGAACCAGGACCCCGCTTGAACCGGTGCTTGCGAGCGACTTGCGCTCTACATCAACGTCTTCGAGGCTTCCTTCACCACTCGAGCTAGTTCCTTCTCAACGT
>JBGOYZ010000108.1:0-2639 GCA_041479945.1 Thermoproteota archaeon | reverse complement strand
TTGCCTTCGTCTCCAAAGACCGGGTTCTTAGCTTGATTCGCTATCCTGCCCGCTTCCGCTCCTGCAAGCTTGGGATCGAAGTCTTCAAGTCGGGTTGCACAACTGTTGCCTTGGCCGCTCGAATCATCAGCGACAAACGCTCGTATCGATAGATCGATGTTTGTTCCTTTGTCGCTGCCTTCGGCTCCGGCGGAAGTTTTCACGTATCTTTCTGATTCACTGGTGACAAGTACGCCGGAGGATCGTCGCGCTCCCTCCGCCTGAGCTGCATTAATGGCTTCTTCGGCGAGATCTACAAGTTCATTTGTCATCTTCGGGATGCGGGCATCGTATGTCTGCGGAACAGGCTCGTAGTTGAATGGCCCTCTTGGAAGAGTAGATTCGACTTCACCTGGTTTGGTGATGTCCATCGCAGCTTTCAGCATCTTCATGACCTCCTTCAATGCCTCGATGCTTGGGTTCTCGACGCGGGCTCCTGCTCGTTTGCGTTCTGATAGCAGGTAGACGGTCGGAACGGTCTGATCCCACGATTGCACGACCGTGACAGAGTTGTTCGCGAACTTGAGCATCTTGCGTCTTTCACGGGTCACAGCCGCAGCTACTTCTCTCGCTCCAAGTTTCTGACCGTAGTCGACAGCCTGACGCACGATCTGTTCCAGATTCACTGCATTAACCTCCTAACCTGACCTTTCGCAGGCGTATTGGCGGTCCCCCGTGCCATACTGGAGCTCCTTGCTCTGGCTCCCCCTTCCCGCATGTGGCCGCCTCGTACTCCACGGTCTTTCCAACAGCATCTACACTGCTGTAGAGTCCCGGCGTAGTGATCTCCAGAATTGGGTTCCTTACGGGGCTCGTGATCTGCCCGTTCTCGATCAGGTATGCTTCAAGCCCTACGTACCTCTGATTGTAGCGTCTGTCGTCAATATTCCATTCCATGAATGTCTTGATGAAGACGCCTTTGCTTACGTCCTCAATCAGCTCTTCGTCGTTATAGTCGCCTGGAAGCATGAACGTGTTCGCCATTCTAATGATTGGTTCCCTATCGTAGCTCACAGCTCTAGCTGCGCCGTTGCTGCTGACCCCGAGCTCTGCAGCGGTTTCACGATTCTGCAGAAATCCTGCGATGATTCCGTTCTTGATCAGGGTCCTTCTGCCTGCTCGCACGCCCTCTTCATCGTATTCGTAGAAGCCATAGGAGTTTGGAACGGTAGGATCATCCACAACGGTAACGGCTTCAGTGCCAATTCGGTGCCCGATCATGTCAGGCTTGACGTAGGATTCCCCAGCCTGCGCGGCCTCTCTGCCTAAGATCCTGTCCGCCTCCTGAGGATGCCCACACGATTCATGGCAAACGATGCCAGTAACCTCCGATCCGAGAACTAGATCCATTTCCTCTCGAGGAACCGGTTTAGCCTCACGAAGTATCTTCCCCAGCATTGCAGCCTCTTCAGAGACTAATCTCGCAGGGTTCCACTCTTCGAGTCGCTCCCATCCACCTGTCTCTCCCTGGTGGCCGATTCTCTGGATCGTTCCCTTCCCAGGCTCATTTGCGGTGAGGATGAACAGCAAACCGATCCTGGAGGCTACTCCATGAATCTTCGACCCTTCAGTGTTGGCGAAGTATCGGTCGGTAATGTCATCCAATATAACAAGCGTCCGAGAAGGAAGATCTACCTTTACGACACTAGGGCTTAGGTTCTTCTCGATCTCTTCGAGGACCTGTATCTTCTCCTCGATCGTGACATCGAGGAGCGATCTTCGCGCTTTCGTCTCCCAGTTTGCTTGCTCTGCTTTCTCCTCTGACAGGCGTATTGGTTTGGTGACCAGTCTCTTCGATGCTTTTGCAGTTCTGTACGCCATATCAACGGCTTCATCCAACGATTCTCTGGAGAGGTCATTTGTGGACGCAAACCCCAATGCACCATCGACAAGTACACGGATTGCGATACCTTCAGCCTTGGCCAGCTGAACCGGCTCTGGCACGCCGTTGGTTAGAGTGACTCCGCTGCCGGAATCGATGTGAAGTCTTGCCTCGGCATACTCAACCCCTTTCGCAGAAGCAGAATCGATAGCATGGCGAACAAGCTCTTCCATCAACGAGACCGGACTCTGAGCGTGGGAGAACTTGATTTAAGGGTAGCGAAGTTCCCGAGGCAACTTCACCCTTCAAAGCGTGAGTCCAGAGTTTTCACTACTCTGCGAAGCAACTCAAGTTCTATGGCTGGAACTTGGAGTGGCTCGTCTTTAGTATCTTCCTCTGCGGCCGCGGCCGTATCCTCTGCCTTGTCCTCTGTCGCCGTAGCCTTCGTCCCGATATCTAGGTCTAGAACTCGGGTACCTGCGTCTTTCAGGCATGGGGAACTCTTTGTTGGAAAGGTTGTTGTCTGCGTTGACGTTCTCGATCGGCTGAGCACCCGTCTCCAATGAACCGTAGCGGCCTATGTTCAGTCGCATCGATCCACGGAAGAGCGTGACGTAGCCGTTCTTGACGTTTATCGTGTCGCCTTCGTTGACTATTTCCATGTTGTCGTCCCACAAGGTGAGGTAGACTGCGCCGGTTTCATCTCCGACGAGAGCATCTACAACTTTGTGTGTGGAGCCATCTCTCCGGGAAACAGTCTCGCGGGCCTCGCCCTTCG
>JBGOYZ010000107.1:0-2666 GCA_041479945.1 Thermoproteota archaeon | reverse complement strand
CTTTCCACTGGGATTTCTTCAAGGTGCGCTACACGTATCACGAACTATCTCCAAGGACAGCGCGGCGGCTTGAGCATCTGTATTTCGTCAAAGATGATGCGGACTTGTAGAGGAAATGCGATGGGGCGAGCCTGTGTTTGCGCAAGCTTCTATCTGAGATTGGCGAGAATGATGTCAGCGGGACAATGATGCCGGCCGGCACAGGCAAATGCACAGGAGCGGAATGACGCTCTGGTCTGGACTCAGTTGCTCTTGACCGGAGCGAGGATCCTCTGCGGAAAGTGTCGCTGCGACCGCTCCAAAAAGGCCGGCGCGAGGTTTCAGCTTTCGTCGCACGCTTATATGCGAATTTCTGAGACGGCATTGCTGTGACCGTGTGTTGAGGAAACTGCTGGTTGTGCTTCTGTTGTTGGCCGTCTCTCTTTCGAGCATATATGCAGCACAGGTTCCACAGAGTGGCTCAATCTCGATCGACGCCCCTGTGGACCACGATCTCTTCCTGACTGGCGAGACAATAACAATCAACGCCAGAGTGAATGGTGATGTCCTTGCAGCAGGAGGCACGGTGATCATCAATGCCCCTGTGAACGGGGATCTCCTCGTCCTTGCCCAGGAGGTGACAGTCAACGCACCCATAAGCGGAACAGTCACCGCGGTCGGCTGGCAGGTCAGAATAAGGGCTGATGTCGGCGATAGGATCCTTGCTTTCGGTTGGACCGTGAACGTCGGGAGCAGGGCACTGAAGCTAGTTGCTCTGGGTGGGACGGTGCAGATCAGCGTGGCCACAGTCATCGAGGAGTACGCGTATGTCGCGGCAGGCACCGTCGAGCACAACGGTGCAGTCATGGGAGAGCTTAGGGTGGTCACGAATGACTTTCAGGGCTCCGGAATCGCCGGCAAGACTACTCAGGAAGGATTTGGGGGGCAATTGCCCATCTGGTTGTCAGTGATCTTCAGGGACGTCACAGGACCGTACGCAAGCGTACTTGTGACGTTCAACGTCCTGATCACGCTCGGATTCCTCGTGTTGGGGCTGGCCCTTCTTGTGACGTTCCCGAGACAATTCTCATCGGTTCACGACATGGTTCTCAGATCTCCAGTCAGGAACGTGGTGACGGGGGTTCTGCTCATCATTGCGGCCGGAGTCACGTGTGTCTTGTTTGCAGTAACGTTGGTCGGGTTGCCGCTTGCGGCAATCTTGGGCATGCTCCTCTTTGCATCAACGATGGTCTCCAATCTCTTCGTCTCTCTCGCCATAGGGAAGAAAGTGGTGGGAACCATCAACCTCAAGGCTCATGACGCTTGGACCTTCGTCCTGGGCTTCCTCATTCTGAGCGTGCTGTCCTCCCTCGCCGTCATCGGTTGGGTCATATACGTCGTTGCAGTCAGCCTAGGCTTGGGGGCGATTTTCTACACGGTGCGCGAGAACTGGGACCTCCTCAAAGGGCATTCCGTGGATCACGAGAAGAGCAACGAAGCGCATTCAGATTGATTGTCTGCGCTACGGTAGTGAAGAACGGAATGGTTCTATTGGTGAAGCACTCAGATCCAAGGAAACCAGACTACGACAAGTGGCTTCTGCCAGCTGGGAAGGTCGAATCACTGGAGGCGCCGGAGGAAGCACTGCATCGAGAAATCATGGAGGAGACCGGTCTGAAGATCAAGATAGTCCGGAGAGTAGCCGAACACGTCGATCCCTACACCGGCGACAGACTGCTCAATTTCCTCTGTCTTCCAGTGACATCGAGGATCAAGGCGTCCTCCGAACTGGCTGAGACGATGTGGTTCGACAGGCGAGAGATCCAAATGCTGAGGGACATACACCCTAGGTTGAAACGATTCCTCATCAATGGGCTGAAAGGCGATGCCTTCAGAGGCTGATGATCTTGGCCACCAACCCTCGAAGATACGCTTAAAGGAGGCATCGGTGTCGTCCGGAATCGAAGCATGCAGGCTGATGCCCCAAGCGTGGTGACAAGGAATCTGGTGAAAGATTTCGGCAAACTCAGAGCCGTCAATGGTCTGAGTTTCGAGGTCAGGCCCGGGGAAGTAGTAGGTCTTCTGGGCCCGAACGGCGCAGGGAAGACTACGACGATAAGGATCTTGAGCACTTTGCTTCAGCCCACATCGGGGGAGGCGTCAGTGCTTGGTCACGACGTGGTAAGGGAACCAGAAAAGGTGAGGTCGTCTGAGGGAATAGTGTTCGAGAACACGAACTTGTACGGCAAGCTCACAGGGTCAGAGAATCTGGAGTACTACGGGCATCTTTACGGGATGAATGGGAATGCCCTGCGCTCCAGAATGCAGGAGCTGCTCAGCATCGTGGGGTTGAGTGACAGAGCACATGACAAGGTTCAGGACTTCTCGAGAGGCATGAAGCAGAGACTGTCAATCGCGAGGGCACTCATCCATGATGCTCCTGTGTTGATATTGGACGAGCCGACCGCTTCCCTCGACGTGCCGGCCGCAAGATCCATTAGAGATTTGGTGAAGACAACCACGGCCTCAGAAAGGAAGGCCACTATCCTGTGCACCCACAACATGCTTGAGGCTCAATATCTATGCAGCAGAGTTGTGATCCTCAACAGGGGCATGAAGGTCGCGGAGGGCACGCCCGAGGAGCTGGAGCGGATCTCAGACACGCATGGCCTGGAGGATGTCTTCCT
>JBGOYZ010000106.1:0-2681 GCA_041479945.1 Thermoproteota archaeon | reverse complement strand
CAGGGGCTCAAGCAGGGGCGCACAGATGCCGTGCGGTTCATGGCCGAGACAATACGAAACAATTCAGGGTTGACGCTCATCTCGATCGGCCCGCTGACCAACGTCGCGAGGTTGTACATGGAGTTCCCAAAGGAATTCGCCATGATCTCCCGACACGTGATGATGTGCGGTGACCTGATTCCAGGCAGACAGGATCCAGAATACAATGCCGGGTGCGACCCAAGGGCCACCCGAATCGCGTTATCGACGGGTATCGCGAAGTTCATCGTCGGGCTCGACGTAACGCTGAAGTGTGGCCTACTCGAGGAGGACCTGAAGGCGCTAGGAGCAAAGGGGACCGTGCTCGCCTCAACGCTCTACCGGATGACTCAGCTCTGGCGGAGATCCTCCGGAGCGCTTCCCGTGATGCACGATCCTCTTGCCGTCATGTCCACTGTTGAAAAGGAAGTGACCGATTTCAAGCAGATCAGAATCGAAGCCGATGATAGGGGCAAGTTCGTGGCGGTTGAAGGAAAACCAAACGTCAACTTCGCGGCTGATGTGGATCCGCTGTTCCTCAGGCGCAGACTGACTGAGATCGTCGGTTGAATGATCGGATCCAGATTGGAGAGTATTCCCCCCACGCGAAGGCGAGGAATCCGACGCAAGAAAGCGGAGATCGCGTTGAAAGGCATAAAGCGTTCTGTGGATGAACTGATCACCAAAGATGAAGCAGACATCGGCTATCGTGATCATGGGAGTGCTTCTCATGGGTGCAGCTGTCGGGGGATACTACGTCGGGACAGTATCACAGGCCTCTCGGATAGCTCAGCTGCTATCGCAGGTCTCTGATCTGACGAGCCAGATCGCGACCCTGTCATCGGGCGAACCTTCTATCTTGGCCGTGCGATTCTCACCGGGAGGAGGTTGTGCTGCCCAAGTCAACTACTGGTTGAGCAGAGCCAACCACACTGCCCACGTCCTGATCTACAGCTTCACGCTGGACAGCATAGGAGACGCAGTCCTTGCTACCTACCGCAGGGGAGTTGACGTGAAGGTAGTCTTCGAGAAGTCCCAGGTGAGCCAGTACAGCGAACTCTTCAGGTTGGCGGCTGCAGGGGTTCCAGTCAGAAATGACACGAATCCTGATTTCATGCACGAGAAGGTTGCCATCATCGACGGCTGCATAGTGTTGGTCGGGAGCTTCAATTGGAGCGCTGCAGCCGAGAACGACAACAACGAGGTTCTGCTCGTGATCAGGAGCACTGACTTGGCAGCAACTCTGGAGAGAGAATTTCAGAGGGTCTGGACGACGGGGCGGTGAGAGCCGGGCAAATGCGAATGCACATCTCAGTCACATGAGTCTGGGCGATGTCAGGGCTGGCTCGACTAGGCTGATGCAGACACTAGTCTTTCAGCTTTCATTACCTGAAGAGCCAACGCCAAGAGCAGGACCACATACAGGATCTGAACAAGGACTGTAGAGAGAACAAAGGCCGAAAAGCCCTCGGATATGTAGAAGTTCTGCAACACTGCCATTCCCGCTACTGGAACGAAGCATATCCATCTGCTTATGTAGGCGGGGAGAAAGAACGTGCCGATCGTGCCGAACGATAGTACGAACGTGACAATGCCCGAATATGTCTGTGCCTCCTTCAAGGTCTTCGCGAAGAAACCCATCAAAAGGATCAGGGCGGCGGCCTGAACCAAGAAGATCGGAGCCACGACAAGCATGATGGGAAGATAGGACGGGTCGAGGCTGATCATCTGCAGATTGCCAGCTGTCTGCCCCATGAACGTAGATGTGATGACACCTCCGAACGCAAGCCCCACGATAGTCGCAGCAAATGAGAGCAGCCCGAACGGAAGGAGGGAAAGGAGCTTGCCCACCACGATCTCCCTTCTCGATGCAGGTGAGGCGAGCAGGGCTTCGAGCGTTCCCTTGTCCTTCTCACCCACGCTTTTCTCCAGGCCAATGCCGAGCATGGCGGAGAACGCAGATATCACGAGGAAGAATGCCCCCATGAAACCCAGAGGCGACGCTTCCTGAGCTCCTTCCTTTCCAACATTCCTGACGCTGAAACCTATCGGGTTTATGAACTCGGGATTCAGATGCACCGACGCCAGTCTCTGAGCCACCAGCACGTTTTCGTACGAACTGATGATCTGCTGGAACACGGAGAGCGCTATCAACGACCTGGTGCTTCCCGGATAGACCATGGCGTCCACTTGAGACCGCAACCCGTTCGTGATGTTCGAAGAAAAACCAGCTGGAAATATCATCGCAACATCGTACGTCGAATCCATCAGCTTTTGTTGAATGTCGGCGGGGACAGTGTCGAGAACCACGACTTCCGTCCCGTTGGTCATCATGAATATCTGCACTATCGATGCAGTTACAGGACCATCGTCGTCGTTGACGACGGCCAGCTTGTACTTCGCAATCGCCGGAGACATTCCCAAGATCGATAGCTGGCTCACGAGGGGCATCAGGACCAGCGGAAGCAAGACGGCCCCGAGGAGGGCGCGGCGATCCCTGATGACCTCAAGCGCTTCCTTCCTCATGATCCAGATCGTTCTGCTCAGGTTCATGGCTGAGCCTCACTCCTGATCAGCTGCAGGAAGACATCCTCCAGGCCATGCGTGTCTGAGATCCGCTCCAGCTCCTCGGGCGTGCCCTCCGCGACCTTCATGCCCCTGTT
>JBGOYZ010000105.1:0-2717 GCA_041479945.1 Thermoproteota archaeon | reverse complement strand
GGTCGTCAAGGAAGTCTCTGTCTTTGCGAGAACCACGCCTGAACACAAGTACCGCTTGGTCAAGGCGCTTCGCGAGAACGGGGAGGTGGTGGCCGTGACTGGTGATGGTGTGAATGACACACTGGCGCTCAAGGGCGCAGACATCGGCGTGGCCATGGGCATCAAGGGGACAGATGCCGCCAAAGAGGCGGCCGATGTTGTGCTGGCCGACGACAACTATGTCACCATCGGCCACGGCATCTTCGAGGGAAGGAAGCTCTTCGACAACCTCACGAAGGGCATCAAATACTACCTGTCAGTCAAGGTGGCTTTGGTAGTGATCTTCCTCCTGCCTGCCCTACTTAACCTCCCCCTGCCGTTCAGCCCGGTTCAGATAATCGTGCTTGAGCTGTTCATGGATCTCGCCGCCTCTGCAGGCTTCGTGGCGGAACCTGCGGAGAGAACGATATACAGCAGGCCTCCAAAGAATCCAAAAGAGAGATTCCTAAACTCCGACATGATCAAGGGCATTTTCGTGTCGGGCCTGAGTCTATCCGCGGCCGTCGTGGTCTCATACATATACGCCCTCTCCCAGAACGTCACTGAGATTCAGTTACAGACGATCGCGTTCACAACTTGGATGATAGCCCACATCCTCCTCGCCTTCGTCTCACGTTCGGAGAAGGAGCCGCTCTACAGCTTGGGCGTGTTCAGCAACCGATTGATGGATCTCTGGGCACTGGGTGTGGCTGCCTTCTTGATTCTCGGTTTGAGTATTCCCAGCATAGGCCTGAATCTAAGGCTGGCTCCCTTAACCCTCACACAGATAGGCATCGTTATCGCCATCTCGTTCGTGGCCGCATTCTGGCAGGAGGTGGGCAAAATGCTCTCTTTCGAGAGGGTCGTGGGGTCCTATCACACGAAGACTATGAGGTAGGAGAGCAAGTACAGTAAGACAAAGAACGCACCGATCTTGCGGTCCATTCTACCCCTTAGTCCCAAGACGACGAAGACTATTGCTGAAACTACGAAAGTCCAGATCCCTGAGGTGAACGCCAGTCCGCCGCCCAACTCAATCGGGGATATCAGGGGGCCAATGCCAATTGACAGTGTGGAGTCAACGATGCAACTGCCGATCACGTCACCCATAGCGAGGCCGAACTCCCCCTTCCTCGCTGCTGCTAGGTCTACGACAAGCTCAGGGAGTGATGTTCCTACTGCTAGGACGAAGAAGCTGATGACATACTCAGGTATCGAAAGGGCTCGGGAGAGAGATACCGCCGAGGTGACCAACATGTATGCTCCCAAGGCTATTCCAGACATGTACACGAGCAGCATGAACAGATGAAAATGGGTTCGCCCACCTGCTTCAGCTACCTCGCCTTGGTAGTTCTTAGACAGGTGGCGTCGCACGGCGATGACCAGAAGAACATAGCCAACAAGCAAGATGGCCGCGTCAAGTCTGGAAACATAGTTTGTTCTCACGAGCAGAATCGCCAAGAGCAGTCCCATGAGAGTAGACCTTCCAAGTTCAAGGATCTCTTCTCTGTCAACCCTGAAGCCTCCTGATACTATTCCTACCAACCCCAGGACGAGAGTGATCTGGGTGAGACAGGACCCCAGCGAGTCTCCTACGTTGAGATCTCCATGGCCCATGACCGAGGACATGATGGAGTTGGCGATCTCTGGAAGGTCGGTCCCTATAGAGACGACTAGGACACCGACAACAATCGTTGGAACGCCGAAGGCGCCAGCGAGTCTCACGGCATGATTAACCCCTCGCTCACTGCAGTAGGCGAGGATTCCAATCCCTGCCAGCAAGACGCTGAGTTCGAAGAACACGGGCGCTTTCGGGATTCTGGTCCCTAATATTTGTTCGGGCATCCACCTATTCTGAGAATGCTTGGGTCTACCATCCAACGAGGGGGGCAGCCATCAACATCCACTTGTTGTCTGAGTTGGTGGGAGAAGAGTCCGGTCAACCATAACAACTGTGTGCCTCACCGGTTCGGGTGAGGTAATCACATGCGGGCCGCAGCCAATGTCCTGACCAACGATCATGAGTGTGTGCGTTGGTCATAGATGGGCCCGGTGGGATTTGACCCTAACTGGAGGCAGACATCCCCCCTTCAAACACTCAAGGCTCCCCTCACATCGAACCCTAGGTCGAAAGCCGCGGAAGCTGCAGGTGCAGATCCCCCGGGTTCACCACAAATCTTGTTCATCGCGCAAGCATGGGACTTCAGATGCTTGCTACATAGCCTGATTCTGGGCCGGTGATGATGTCGTTACGCCTGCGGTAGCTTGTCTAAGTCACACCTCTCAAGAAGGAATAAGAACGGCCGATTAGACACGTTTCTTCTTAGACATACTATGGCATTTGGCACATCGAGAGGATCAGTTGCTGTGGCTCTCTTGTTCATTCTGATCGTCTTGGGCGTTCTGGTCAACAGACATCCTGCTGCAATTCCAATGCCGACACCTAGTTTGTCGCCCATGAGGTCATCGGCTTCAAGCGAGCCTATGCTCCAAGGGATGGGCCCTACCACCATAGCAGCTACAGAGGATGGGAAATACGCCTACATCGGTTTTCATCTCTCGGACGTCGTTTTCAAGGTACTTCTGGCAAATCTCACCATCGAGGTGGCGGCCGATCTATCCGATTACTTCCCGCTACAGTGCTACCACATTGTACTGGACGCCAGCGGAGAAAAGCTCTTTGTTCACAGTGCGTCGTG
>JBGOYZ010000104.1:0-2816 GCA_041479945.1 Thermoproteota archaeon | reverse complement strand
TGTCATAGTACGTGGGGGCTATCTGGACCGCATCTATCCCAAGATCCTCCGCGTACCTGCACAGCTCGATGGTCATCCTCGGGTCGGTGTGCTGCGCGGCCGTGACCAGCGGCACCTTGCCCCTGGCTTCCTCGGCCAGGATCTGCATGGTAGTCTTTCTTTCCTCCATGGTCATTGTGGGAAACTCGCCTGCCGCAACCGCTCCCATCAACACGCCCTTTCCCGCGCTAATGCCGCTCCTCAGCTGGAACCGGATGTTTCTCCTGAAGCCCTCCAAGTCCAGGTCGAGGTTCCGCTTGAACGGAGTGATCATCGCGACGAAGGGTCCTCTGAGTTTCTTCCTTGCCTCCTCCCGATCCATTGGTGACTCATCGATCTAGAATCTTCTTGTCATATAACGGTTTGGAGCCCTCGTACACGCGCGACGCTACCTGATCTCCACTAGCCTGCCATTGACAATGAAGGGAACTCCAATCAAGTGGGTGTCGCCTCTGTGTTGGCGCCCTCTCAGACTTATATGAACTGGAAAGTATCCCTCACCGAAAGGCAATATGGCGGCTGCCTCATTCGAAGTGGTCAGTCTCCTTAGCACGAACGCGTTGCTGCCAAGGACCTGTGTCAGGTGCGGTGCCGAGAAACCTACGAAGCATTACGATACGAAGGCTAAGGCTCTTCTCGGGACGCAGTACGTTCTCGGCGGCAGGAGGGAAACATGGGCGACTTACTCGCTCAAGCCATGGTTGTGCGAGTCTTGTCACAGGCGACTCTTCCGCACGACAAACCTCCTGATGATAGCTGGTGGCGTCCTTGAAGCAGTTGGTATGTTGGTGGTACTGGGGCTTGCGCTCGGTCCTTGGTCTGGCAGCTCGGATCTCTCCATCGATCTGCTTGCCCTTGTGCTGGCCCCTGTAATAGCAGGTCTGCTGTTGCTTCTCTCGGGCGTGTTTCTCCGGCCCCCAATGCCACTGGCCGTGGAGACCAAGATGGGCAGCGTGCGACTCGTTTTCGAGAACCAAGCAGTCGCAGGGGCGTTCGTGGCAGCAAACCAGGGAAGCTGCGGAGATGTCTTCACTAGGGTCATCAGACCCAGAGAGTGGGCGCTCTACGCGATTCTCGGCTCTATCCTCGGGCTGATTGTTCTTGAGGCGGTACAGATGCCTTCCTGGATCCAGCAGGTTCTGAACCCCAAAGTCCTGCCGATGATCCTAGTTTTGTTTGGCTCCATGATTGCGTCAGGCCTGATAGCAGCCTCAGTTGCGATGGTGTTCTCAAGAAAGGCCTCCAGCGTGGTGCAGGCGAAACGGCTCGCGCTTTTCGGAGGCCTGTTCTCGATTGGCTGGCTGCTGTTCCTCGACTTGGCGATCAACTCATCCAGAACGTTCTCCCTGAATCCGCTGGCGGTCCTTCTCGGGATCGCTGGCGTTGCTGCGGTCTACTTCTCATTTGAGACCTCCGAGGGTCTAGCGCGGCCACCTCCGCCCCCCACCGCGTGAGCATGGACGAAGGTACGCGCACGCTTAGGCCTAGGCCTACGCTTTCTCAGAGGAACGCTTGACGACCCGTTGGCATTTCCCGTATTCCTCCGCTGCAGCAAGCATTGCTCTCATGTTCTCTATCGGTGTGCCTGGACAGATGTTGGCTCCGTCTTGGAGTATGAAGCCGCCATACGGAGCTATCGCCTCGATGACATGTCTCGCTGCCTCCATGATCCTTGACGGCGGACCATTCAGGATGAGCTGCGGATCTACATTTCCAGACATGACCGCTCGCCCGCCAAGCTTCTCTGCGGCAACGTACGGATCCACACAGTATCCAAACGCACTGAAATGGGTTATCCTGAGATCTTCCGAATACATGTCCAGTTGATGCTCGACTGCTCCGCACATGTGAAGACCACGCATGCCGGGGAACGCATCATAGATCTTGTTCAAGTACGGAACGCTGAACTCCTTGAAGAGTTCTGGTGAAAGATATGCCGCACCGTCATCACTAATGCCTATGCCCTTCGGCTTCGAATCTGTCAAGCTTCGGCAGTATTTCTCCCATCTGATCTCTTCGTCGGCGATTCTATTGAGAAGACGGTGAACTACATCCGGGCATCTGAACATCCATGCCGAAAGCCGCTCCATCCCCACCATGTCAACGGCCAATGTGACCGGTGCAAGGTTCAGTCCGCCGGGATAGACAACGTTTGGGTGTGCGCCTTTGCCGTTGATTGTCAAGTCAACTGACTTGGCATAGTCCACCATTTCCCGGTAGTACCTGAGCTTCTTTCCCCAGAGGCCTTCACCCCTCTCCCAGTCCGGCACTTCGAACTTATCCACATCCTCAGGTTCTTCAATGAACGGGATAGCTCTTGGAGGACCTTTCTCGGACCAGTAGATCTTGCAGCCCAACCCTCCTGACTCAGAGACGTTCTCGAAGTAGGGGGATATGCTGGCCTTCGCTGTCACTGAATCATCGAAGATGTGTTCCGACCTCCACTTGGCAAACGCGATCTGGCAGTCAGCCATCTTCCTTGCGCTGCTGAAATAGTCAAGGGTGTAACCTCCTAGCACTGCGTCCATGAGGTACCTCTCGCAGATCAGTAGTATGCAAGGAACCCTGTCCGGCTGCTCGAATTTCTCAACGGCTTCTAACCTCCTGTTCAGCGCTCTAAGCCTATCCTCATCGTAGTGAATGACATGCATCTCGGTTTGCCCACCACAGGCGCTCTGCGAGCTTTGTTTGTTGCTTAAATGTCTGACCTGGGCCTTTGCGATGATGCGTGTCGCTCGCGCTCGAATGCGATCGCGACCACCGGAGCACTTGAGTTA
>JBGOYZ010000103.1:0-2855 GCA_041479945.1 Thermoproteota archaeon | reverse complement strand
TATTCCCACGCCAGCCCTCGGGCGCGTGTTGCAGGAAGAACAGTGATGCTTGGCGCCTAGACAAAAAGTTTCCAGAAGCAACCTGTGATCAACAAAACCACGTCGTCACACTCGGGTGCCTCGAAACTATGCTCCTGACAGCTTCCTTTTCCGGGCAATCTCCTCTCTTGTCTCTTCGAGGGAGCTGCCCACCGCCTCGATCTTGCTGAGGTCGCCTTCACCTAAGCTTCTCTTCACCGCTTCGCGTATGATCATCATCTTCTCCGGTTTCATGCCCATCAGGGCTGACCCGACCGCCTCGACTGCGATTGCGTCCCTTCCAGCCAGCATGATGTTGGCCTTGATTCTTCTCTGAGACGAGGGACTGGCGTAGATGTACGTGCCGTCAAGGACAGCCAAGTCGATCCCACCCACTGCCTCGTACAGATCAAGGAGCACTGATGTCAGCTTTCTGTGGAACCTTACCTTTTCCCTAACAGGCACAAGACCGAAGAGGTTCTTCACCACCGCCCCCTGTTCGTACTTACGCAGCACGTGGACGCTCACGAGGACATTGGGCTTGAAGAGTATGTGTGACAGGGACATCTTCTCGCCAGAGATCACGGTCTCTCTGGTCTCAATGTCCTCAGAGAGATTAAACGTGGAGACCCTCCTCGAAAGGAGACGCTTGTAGATCCTGAGGCGCTCTGTCCCAGTTCCCCTGTAGTTGTCCGACTCGGCCAAGAAGATCTTCGGAGCCTTGCTGAATCCACTGACTATCGATTTCATCACTCCGACCGTGGCATGGTTGGGTTTCCTGTGATCGAATATCCCGGGCTTGATGACCACTGGCCTCTTCCTTGAGTTCAGATCATCTATCCCCCCGATGAGATCCAGTGCCCGCTGAAAACACGCGTGTCTATTCCTGCCGAGCTTCACGATGGCGACTTTTGATGTCAAGACACCCGTGCGCGCGTCCGACTGTTCTTAACCTTTGGCGCGGTCTGGCTTCACAGCGCAATCCGTTCAGACTGTCATCGGGTCTTGCCCAGTGCCTTCATGAGTTGTTCGTCGTACTCCTGCAACGGTTGCAGAGACTTCTTGCGCCTGAACTCCGAACTCCATAAGGAGTAGGCGAACAAGGTGACTCCGTCTCCGCCTGCCCTTTCGATCGCATCTATGTGCGCCTTCACGTCCCCTGCTCCTATCAGGTAACCCGTTGAAGTCATTATGCCTGCATAGATGGGAAAGTCCTTGTCTCGAATCGATTGCCTGTATCCAGAGACTATGTTCTGTAGCTTCTCGGGAGGGAAGTCGTAGTCCATCGGGTTCACGAAATCTAGGAGACCTGAGTTGATCCATGAAACCCAATCCTGGCCAACGGTTTCGACGCACTCCGGATAGGATGGAAATGTTGCGGCTGACAGCTTCAGATTCGGGCCCAAACTCTTGAGCTTCGATCTGATCTTCTTTACTAGCGCGGTGACGTTGGCCGCTCTCCACCTGACCCACTTCTCCTTCTCGTGCGAGAGGATCCAGCTGGATCTCTGCTCGGTTGTCCCTTTGTCGTCTGGTATGCTGACCTGCGCTTCTCTCTGGAACCTCTCAAGGCAGTCGTCACAGAAGCAGTAGTTGTACTCCCTGTCCAACGTGATCTCCTTCACGTGGCCGTTTGCCTCCTTACTGTCCGTGACCTTGAAGAAGAATCTGGTGTCGTAGATGGCCGGATTCTTCTCCCACTTCCCCATGAACCAGAACGAATCCCCGCTCTTCACGATCCTAGCAAACTCCTTCGCCCCTGAACAGTCAACCTTCAGCGTGTTTCTGAACCTCTGGTACCTGATGTAGTCGAGGTGGACCCCGTCTATGGTGGGGTACTTCTTCACCAACTCGTCCACCAATTCCAGGATGAAGCGCTGAGTCGCGTCCTTGCCCACATCTAGGTAGCAGTTGCCGCCACGGCTGTACACCTGAGAGGGAGCCTCCAACGAGGAATTCCCATAGGAATCCACCGCGAAGTACTCAGGATGGCTGGTCTGCAAAGGAGGTGATCCGACCTCCGAGTAGGCCACGCCCTTCTCGTAAGGGAGTAGAGGACTACCCCAACTGGCAATGACAACCCAAGGATAGACTTCCATCCCTGCATCATGCGCCTTCTCGAGCATCAGCCCCAGCGGGTCCCAGCTCTCATCCGTTTTTGCCATGGGTGCAATGGAGCTGTGATAGCTCATCGTCCCGGTCCCGTGATTGATGCAAGGGAGCAGAAGGTCGATTCCTATCTTCGAGCACCACTCGATGAAGTCGTCAATGTCTCTCTCGTCTCTATAGTCGCTTATGATGTCTGACCAGACAGCTGCTTTCATTGTACGTCTCCGCTATGGAGGGGTTGGCAGGGTTCTTTTGTTTTGCCGGGGTCCGGTAAACCGGGTCGTCACGAGCGGGACAAGAGATGCTGCGAGACCTGTGGCGGCCAACGCCAGAAAGACCGGGAGAGGTCCAGTGACCGCCTTCCCGACCGTGTAGTAGAGCGTGACCGCGACGGCCAGGCCAGCGATCATATTGACGGTTCTTTCCGGCATTGTGGTTGGCTCCCTTGTTTCCTTGATCTCCAGTATCATGTAGCCGATGAGCAGTCCGAACAGCGCGCCAGCTGCTCTGAACGGGTCGTCGTCCCCGAGTCCCGTGAGACTTCCGACCATAGCGAACGCGATGGGAAGGGAGAGCCAAGCGAGTTTCGCCTGATCCCTCAGCAACCTCGGAGCGAGCTTGTGCTCGACCAACCACCCCAATGTGAGGATCGTCAGCCCGAAGAACACGCCTCCGATCACGTCGTACACGGAATGAACCCCGAGCGCGACTCTGGAACACGAGATCAG
>JBGOYZ010000102.1:0-2859 GCA_041479945.1 Thermoproteota archaeon | reverse complement strand
CAGATGAGATGGAACACTGCTACAGGGAATATGGGAGCACATTCCTGTGGCTGACGGATGACAACTTCGACCTAGGTGTAAGAACTGAAGACCTATGTGATGAGATCACGAAGAAGGGGATCGCAGATGACATAACGTGGTTTGTTCAGGCAAGGTGCGATGACATCGTGAGCCACGAAGACATGGTCCCTAAGATGAGAAAGGCAGGCAATCTCTGGATGTTGCTAGGAGTGGAGAGGCATGATCAGGAGTCCCTTGACAGTTTCCGGAAGGGGATGAAACCCTCTGACTCCAAACTCGCAATTGATCTGTTGAAGAAGAACGACATCTTCTCCCAAGGAATGTTCATCATCGGAGAGAGAAAGGATTCCCATGAATCCATCAGGCAACTCCAGAGATTCGCGGCTGACATTGATCCCGACATGTCTATTTTCACTGTGCTGACGCCCTTCCCCGGAACAGAGCTGTACGACACCGCAAGGCAGAACGGGTGGATAGAAGACACTAACTGGGCCGACTACGATATGATCCATGCCATCATGCCCACCGAACACCTCTCCAGGAAGGAAGTTCAAGAGGAGTTGTATGATACCTACAGGCAGTACTACGGTAGTCTGAGAAGACGAATCTCTGGGGTGTTCGCCCCTAACCTTCTCAAGAGGAGGACCTACAGGTATTTGGCAGGTCAAGCCTTGCTTCAGAGCTTGAGGGATCTCTTCTGAGAATGGAGAGAACAAGGTCCAAGTTCTACGGCCATTTCTTTCTGATCTCCTCTCTGATAGGCCTGTGCCTGCTTGCTGCTATGATTTTCACGAGCTCTTCACCGGAGACATATCCCCCCTGGCAAGGGCCTCTCATCGGTTCGCTTTTCGTGCTGATCTGTCTTTCAGGAATCGTCGCAGGGGTTTCTCCCTCAACGTGCTCAAGCCTAGTCAGATCGGCAACAGATGAGGGACAACATGCCGCGCAGACATCGTTGAATCAGAACGGAGTCAGAGAATCCAAAGGCCATCACCCTGATTGCGACAACTTCTCAACGCACACCTTTCAGTTCAGAGGCAAGACATACTGCGCGGGATGCACCGGCTTGATCATAGGAGCCGTCGTCTCAATCTTCGGGGCCATCGGATATCTTGCGCTGAGACCACAGTCAGAGCAGATTGGTGGGATGCTTTTCTGGCTCGGGTTTCTTGGGGTATCGCTGGGTCTGTTACAACACAATCTGCCTTTTGTTAGGAGGAACTACGCGCACTTGCTCCTGGGTGTTGTCTTCGTGCTTGGGGCATTCCTTCTTCTCGTCGGGCTGATGGAAATGGGCAGTAGTCTGATCATCGAAGGATACTTCTTGGTCTTATCCCTCTACTGGATTCTGACAAGGGTGATTCTTTCGCAGGAAGAGCACCGGAGAATATGCGATGAATGCGCTCGCTCCAGTTGTGGCTTCGTCTGATTTGTTAGGCTAGTATCGACCGGACCTTCTCATGTACCCGTATACCGCACCAAGGGCAATCAGTGTTCCGATGGTAATCAGGATGAATGGACCGATGTAGTGCCCGACGTCGAAGTTGAAGATTATCCCTAATCCCAATGTGATCAGTAGTCCACCGAAGATAAGGCCGAAGATCGCACCCCCCCACGGGACCCCGAAACACTCATCCCTGGGTCTTCTGTATTCGCTGACGGGAGGCGCGGCATGCAGTGATGTTCCGCACTTCTTGCAGAAATCTGAACCATCTTCGTTTTGCGTACCGCATCTCGGACAAGTGATCATACTACGTTCCGCTCGAACCCAAGGCACTCCGAGTGATATTAAAAGCTTGTGCCCCACAGCCGCCTGCTCGGACCGTTCACTTCCGGGCATTCATTGCTAGCGACTGCCTGTAACTGGAGACCGACAGCAGACTGTGAACTCGCTCCACGAAGATCAGTGTTATATAGCGACCAACCGTTCCATCTCATCAGCGAGCATCATGGCAACCGATCGGGGGTATTGCCCAAAATGTGGCAAGAAGGTCACTCAAGACATGGACTACTGCACCTACTGTGGAACGTATCTGAGGGGAACCAGTCAGGAACAGTATTCGGTCTCGTCCGACGAGTTGGTCAAAAAGATCAAGGAACTCATTCACGAGGGAAACGTCACCAGGATAATCATCAAGGGCGAGAAGGGAGAGATACTCTTTGAGATGCCCGTAACACTTGGGGTTATCGGAACTATACTGGCTCCTTGGATGGCTGCCCTCGGCGTAATCGCAGTCATGGCAACTCGATGTACCATAGTAGTGATGAGAAGAACAGAACAGAAGGCATAGCGTATCTGAACTGCCACCTGACCAGCAAAGCACAATCGAGTTCCTTATCAGAGCGTTAAATATCGGAAGGGCGAGTCCGTAGCCTACAAATGGGAGAAGCTGTGAGAGTCGGCATTGCGGGTCTTGGCAGAAGCGGGTGGGACATCCATGCGAGAGTGTTTGAGAGATACCCGAAGATGTACGAAGTCGTCGCGGTCGCAGACCCAATTGAGGAAAGGCTGAACCAGGCAAATCACAAGTTTGGATGTAGGACCTACAACAACTTCGATTCGTTCATAACAGACGACGAGGTCGAGCTTTCGGTCATAGCCACGCCCACGTACCTGCACGCTGCTCACACGATCAAGGCTCTGAAGTCAGGAAGGAACGTGGTCTGCGAGAAACCAATGGCCGCAAACTTGGCTGAGGCCGATGCAATGATCAAGGCAGCCAAAGACACGGGCAATCTGCTCACGATCTTCCAGAACAAACGTTACTGGCCGGACTTCCTGAAGGTCAAAGAAGTAATTCAATCCGGAAAGCTGGGCCGAATAGTGCTCGTGAGGAT
>JBGOYZ010000101.1:0-2869 GCA_041479945.1 Thermoproteota archaeon | reverse complement strand
TTCAGTGCCTTGTCGAGTAATCTCCTGGTTGGTCGCATCCATGAAGGAGAGCCTATCCTTTCCCAGCATCTCAGCGGGAGTGTATCCCAGCATTTCGGCCATCCGAGCGTTCACGAAGACCGTCTTGTATGCCTCGTCATTGACCCAGACTCCCTCGTGTGCAGATTCGACAAGCTGACGGTATTTCTCCTCGCTCAACCTGAGAGTCTCTTCTGCCTGCTTGTGTCGCGTCACATCTCGGCTGACCCCTACCAGCCCGACGACCTTGCCCTTGTCGTCCAGAATCGGGGACTTGATCGTCTCAAAGAACCTCGTCACTCCGTCCCTGCCAGTGGTCTGCTCCTCGAAGAGGATTTGCCGGACCGTGTTGAACACTTCCTCGTCGCTTCTCTTGCACTGCTCGACAAGATCCGGCGGAAGGAGCTGTTCGTCGGTCTTCCCAACTATCTCGGGTTCACTTAGGCCCACAAGCTTCTCGAATGCCTCGTTGACTATCAGATTGCGGCCCTGAGTGTCCTTGAAGAACACTACGTCTGGAATGGCTCGCACTAGGGACCGAAGCTGGGCGTTCATGTCCTGCGTCGCCTTCTCAGCCTTTTTCTGCTCGGTGAGATCTATGAGGATGCCCATGCTGCCGACGAAGTTGCCTTGATTGTCCCAGATAGGAGAAGCTGACACTTGGACAATGCGAGTTTCTCCGTTCCTACAGCGCATGACAAGCTCGTAGCGACTCACCTCGCCTGTCCTCCGGATGCTTGACTGCTCCCGTACCTTTGCGAATTCCTCTGTATCCATAAGGTCTCGGAGGTTCATCCCGAGCAGTTCCTCTTCCCTGTAGCCTAGGATCTCAGCGAGCGCTCTGTTAGCATAGGTGATGTTCTCGTCAGTGTCGCCAATGGCGATACCCTCCATGCATGTCTCTAGCAGCGTCTGAAGTCTTCTGTTGGTCGCTTCAAGTTCGCTTTCCATCAGCTTGCGTCCGGTGATGTCCATCACTCCGGCTACTGCTCCAGCGTAATTCCCGTCGGAGTTCATGATCGGAGATGTCTCCAACAACGTGTGCACTCGCCGTCCGTCCTTTCCCACGAACTCGAACTCGTGTTGCTCATCGATGTCCGCCCTCCGCCTCTCCAGCAAGCGAGCGGCAAGCTCCACTCCTCGTTCGTCCATGAACCCAAACAGGTGCTTCCCGGACATTTCCTCAGGAGCATATCCCAGCATTCTAGCCATTCGAGCGTTGACGAAGATGGTGTGCGAATCCTTGTCGATTACCCATATCCCTTCGCGCAGAGCGTCGATGGTCGCAGCTCTCGTCCTTGACTCATCAAGGGGAGATCCCCCGGTCAGGCCCCGATCAGTCGCGCGCGCGTTGTCGATGATGCCGGGACCTGTCGCGGCTTTCTCTGATCTCGGAGCCTTACCCTTTGAACGACCGGAGTACGGCCTCTTCCGCCGAATTGATCTGCTACTGTGAGCGATATTTCCGCGTGTCCCCCGAGACGCCTTCCTGCGGGTATCGCTCGCAGGCTTCATGGTAACATGGTGACAATTGCGCTCGTGAGTATATATCGCTTCCACACAACTGGACGCTTCTTACGTGTACAGACATCTGGAGGGACTCAGGCCCAACGCAGTCCACGCGAGAACCATATCCAGCTGCCTCGGAACTGGACACTGACCCGTCTATTGGCGAACTAGATTCTGTGCATCGAAGTGACGAAGAATGCTCCGGGTGATGTGCAGTGAACTAACGCCAATAGTGACCACGATTGGTCCGCTTGTGCCGCATTCCTAGTCTACTTCTCGCTCCATGGTGTCACGGTCGGCTTCTTCAGTGCGCTCTCAGCAGTGTCAGCCATCGTTGGCTAGTATGAGGCTTGCCCGGGGTCAATTTCGTGTGTACTCTTCTGCCCCTTTCTCACTCGTCCAGCGAGCTTTAGCATTGGTGGGACCGACAGCAACGTCATCAGCGGGCCGAAGTAGAAGGGGAAAGCTGGGCCGAGCCCCTGGAACAGGAAACCGCCAAACAGACTTCCGAGAAGTCCTCCTATTCCGTTCACCAGCTCAATGAACCCGGTGGCCTCGGCCAGTTTGTCCTTCAGGGACAGTTCTGCTGTCAATGCTCTTCTCGCGGGGAGATCCATCGAACCCACCAGCCCGAAGAAGAACAACAAGACCGCCGCTGAGGTGAGGTCTCGGGAGAGAGTGATTGCTGACCAGCTTGCCGCCGAGAGTATGAAGTGGCCGACGAGCGTCACCTCGCTACCTACCTTGGTTGAGATCCAACCACAGGGGATGATCCCAACCATCATCCCCGCATTCCAGGCCGCCATGGCGAGCCCGATGCTAGCTATGTCAAGCCCTATGGCCTTCTCGGCGTAGAGACTCAAGTAGGGAGTGATCATCTGATAGCCAAGCGAGTGGAAGAACAGGGCAAACCCGTAGAATGCGAGCAACGGATTGTTCTTGACACTCGAGACAATCGTCCCGATGTTCAATGAATCCAAGATGTGTCGAACGCTTCGCTTGTTGTCAGAGGCGTCGTGTCTGTTGTTCGACCACGCCGAGACTGTCAAGGCGATGCCTGATACCGCAAAAAGGAGGGATGAGATCAACAGCGGTGTGACAGCGCCTAGGTTCTCAGATGCCCAGCCCGAGAGCACCGAGGCGACGGCAGCCCCACCCCAAGTTGCCAAGTAGAACACCGCGAACAGAATGGGAGAGATTCTTGGACTGAAGCGCTCAGAGATGATGGCGGTGGAGTTCGGGTTGAACAGCGCGAGCGAAAGCCCCGCCAAGATGAATGCGACAAGCGACATGGTGAGATCCACCTTCAAGTACAGCGCTCCCCATGCAGCAGCTGCTGCCA
>JBGOYZ010000100.1:0-2904 GCA_041479945.1 Thermoproteota archaeon | reverse complement strand
CCGCGAAAACCAATCCGAAGAATCACTGGGAAGCGCCCTATGCTATCGAGAACTGCAGGAATGCCAGGCTCGGCATTGTGCTCGTTCCTACGGTGATCAAGAGCGCGAACGACCACGAACTAGGAGGCATAGTTCGTTTCGCGCAAAGGAACATGGACATCATCAGGGCAGTGAACTTCCAGCCAGTCTCGCTGACAGGCAGGATCACGAGGGCCGAGCGAGCGAAGTACAGGATAACGGTCCCCGACTGTATTGACCGCATAGAAGAGCAGACAGAAGGAGAGATACCCAAGGAAGCTTGGTATCCCGTCCCAAGCTGTGTCCCAATTACGCACTTTGTGGAGGCGCTGACGAAAAGCCCACGGTACGAACTATCGATTCACTTCGCGTGTGGAGCAGGAACATACGTCTTTGAAGACAATGGAAAGCTGGTGCCGCTTCCATCCTTTGTTGATGTCGAGGGCCTCTTCGAATACCTGGACGAGATGGCAGATGAGCTACGGGATGGCAAGAGCAAGTACCGGGTGTTGCCAAGAGTCGTCGCAAAGATGGGCACATTCATCGACAAGAGCAAGCAACCGAGGGGTCTTAGCCTCAGCAAGATCCTCTTCAACGCGCTCGTCAAGCACGACTACAGCGCTCTGGGAGCGTTCCACCATAGGTCGCTGTTCTTGGGTATGATGCATTTCATGGACAAGTACAACCACGACGAGGAACGGCTGAAGAGATGCGACATACACTATCTGAGTCCAGACCAGAGGATCATACCGTTCTGTGCGTTCAATGTGATCCCAGAATGGTACAGGGACGCGATCCAACAGAAATATGGCATACCAGTCGAGGAATGGGAGCGCCAGAGCGGCCAAACGCTTGAGCAAGGATTCTACAGGGGCACACTAAGGAAGGACAAGGAGCACGCGGCAGGTTGCGGATGTTCACTCGGCAACTTGGAACGACCAGGAGCTGAACTGGTTACGGCCCAAAGTGGAATGATCCGGTCCAGGTCGTAGCTTCGACGCAGGGACGTCTGGATTACGCTCTGGACTGTGATAGAGGTTGGCTCTCCTGCCAGAGGTTATCGAAATAGTTCTCTGCGAACTTCGCGAGGCCGACATGGTCTGACCAGATCGCCAAGAACACTCGCGGCTCCTCTTCTTCTCCGAGAAGTAGCATAACCTCCCGCCCGTCGGCTATGATTCCTCCTCCGAACATATGCTCCCTCACGCGGACATCGCAGATGCGGCCGAGCTTGTCGAGAGATGAGCTCCTCACTTTCCTAGTTGTCATCACCTGAATTTTGATTCCCCTCCCACTGACGGCTTTGATGGTGGGCAGCAGTATGTCGATCGCTGTCTCCGGAATCGCGGGGAACACGATCAAGATCTCCTTCTTGGAATTTTCGAGAATTTCTCGTATCTTCGTAAGGATATTGACCTCCCCTCTGACTATCCACACATCGGGATGCTCTCGAACTCCTCTCCGCTCGTAGAGGGGCTGAAGTTCCTCCAACACAACTGCCTCACTGCTCCTGAGGCGACTCTCAACCTGAAGTTTCGTTGTGTCGATGGCCACAGAGGGCGGCTTCGGGTAGTACCTGCCTGGCCTGCCATGCTCCGTCTCAACCCAACCCTTCTTCTCGAGGCTACTGAGAACGTTGTGGACCTTCGAGTAGGGGACATCAGATTCCTCACTAAGTTTGTCCGCTGTTGTGGGCCCGGTCTCAAGTAGAGCGATATATGCTCTCATCTCGTAGTCGGTCAGCCCGAATTCCTGAAGGGAACGCCTAATCTTCTCGCCGACAGGCAATCCACATCTTCTCGCTACCCCTAGTCGAGGCAGTCCCAACCCCGGAAGCGGATAGTTGTCGCGTCCGGTGGTACCATCAATGTGATGATGACAGGAGTATTCCAACTCATCGGTTGCAGGGAAGCCGTCCTGCGCATTCTTCGCTACTCACTGTTTGAATGCGTCAACAGCGGCTGCCAAGGGGCTCACTGGCACAATCCTGGGTGTTCCTATCTTCATGACCGGCCTGAGGAATTCTGTTATTGCCTCATAGCTGTCAGCTTCAAGTATGAAGTAGAGGGTGTGCTCTGGGGGAGCGATGTAGCTTCCCAAGACTTTCACCTTGCTCTTCCTGGCGTGGTTCTCTTGGGCAAGAACATCCACAGTTTTCTTGACGTTCTCTGGATTGTCTGTGGGGCACAATTCTGGTGCATGGGTATGTGTGACTACGAACAACAAGCTTGCTTCTCACTTCCTTGAGGGAAGATTTCTTCCATCTTCCTTCGGCTCACACGACTGATCATCAAAATGACTTGCCCCTATCTATCGGGGGTGGAGGGCACTTATTTTGATAGTTATGATAAAATGTAAATATTACGTACGTTATAACTCACCATGAGGGACACGGATGGCAGCCCTGAACGTTGAGAAGGCGAAGACACTAGATGCTCGAGGCCTATTCTGCCCGGAACCTGTCTTTAGGACAAAGGTCGAAGTTGAAACGCTGAAGGCGGGGCAGTGCCTCCAGGTCCTTGCTGATGATCCGGCCGCCGAGGAGGATATCACTCGCTGGGCGAAGAGGACGGGTCAGGAGCTCCTCTCCTTCCGAAGAGATGGGAAGGACTTGGTGTTCCTCATCAGGAGGGTGAAGTAGGAATTGGCTGAGGAAAGGAAGAAGCTCCTCTTCGTTCAGACAAGCGGAACTGACACACCTGAGCGACTCTACGCGCCTTTCATCTTGGCGAGCACTGCGAGGGCGATGGATATCGACGCCAGCATATACTTCGTCATCAAGGGGATCACGGTCGTCAAGAAAGGCGAGGCCGAGAAGGTCAAGATAGGAGCCTTCCCGAGCCTCAGAGAGGTCATGGATCAGGCAATCAAGGCCGGGGTGAAGTT
>JBGOYZ010000099.1:0-2998 GCA_041479945.1 Thermoproteota archaeon | reverse complement strand
TCAGGAGATTCATCTATGTCAGTAGCGCGGCGGTCTACGGCCCTCCGAAGCGCATCCCTATCGATGAGGACCATCCCACGCATCCGATGAGCAACTACGGCGCGAGCAAGCTTTCTGGCGAGAAGTACGCGCTAGCGTATGCGAATACGAGTTCCATGGAGGTCGTGGCTGTGAGACCATTCAACTTCTACTCGATGAGGGCTGATCATGAAAGTCCCTACTCCGGTGTGATCACCAAGTTCGTGAATCGTCTCAAAGCCGGAAAACCACCTGTCATCGAAGGGGATGGCAAGCAGACCCGGGATTTCATACACGCGCGCGATGTGGCGGAGATGCTCGTACTGGTTCTCAGCAAGAAAGGCATCACTGGAGAGGTATTCAACTGCGGGAGCGGCGTTTCGACGAGCATCCTGGACCTTGCCAACAGGGCGATCGCGGTGTCCGGTCACGCGCTCAGACCTGAGTTCACAGCGCCCAGGATTGGGGATATCAGGGATAGCCTGTCGAACAGCGAGAAGGCTGCAAGAATTCTGGGTTTTAGGCCGAAGATATCTCTGGACGAGGGGCTTGCAGAGCTGATCAGATAATCTTCTTTCCCACGCCACGGTAGATCATGCCAGATCTTCGCATCTTCTCCGTATCGAACAGGTTCCTCCCATCAACAACGATGGGCGTCCGCATCAGTTTCTTGAGCGTCGCTGGCGTGAGTTTCTTGTATGCCTTGTGAGAGACCATGAAGATAGCGAGGTCCGCTCCGACCAGCGCCTTTTTCGCGTCCTTCATCGTGCTCACTCCCGCTATCTCGTCGAGATAGGGGTCGTGCACTCTGAGCCCTTTGGCGCACTTCAGCGATTCGATAACAGGTATCGAAGGTGAGTTCCTGGGGTCCCCCGAGTCCTGCAGGAACGAAGCGCCCATGATCGTGATCGTGGAGTCCTTGACGCTCCTTCCAGCTGCTTTGAGGGCATCGACTGCGAGGTCGACCACATGAAAGGGCATTGAGTCGTTGACCGCTCTTGCGGTCGGGATCAGCCTCGGATTGGACGCCTTCCCGCTCTGGACGAGCAGCCATGGGTCCTTGGGCAGACAATGGCCACCGACGCCCGCTCCAGGGATGTGCATGTCCCTGAAGGGACATGTGTTGACCAGCCTTCTGACCTCATATGCGTCCGCTCCCAGCTTCTCGGAGACCAGCGCAACCTCGTTCGCGAATGCTATCTGAACATCTCTGTACGCGTTCTCAGCGGTCTTCACGATCTCCGCTGTCGTGAGATCGGTCGCATGGAGCTTCCCCTTGGTAAGTCTCGAGTAGATGGCCTTGGCCCTCAAAGCGGTCTGCTTGTCCAAGGCGCCTATGATCCTGTCATAGGTCGTGATATTGTAGAGCAGCCTCCCAGGCATGACTCGCTCAGGGCAGTGCGCGAGCTTGAAATCCTTTCCGAGTCTGAGCCCGCTCTCTTTCTCGAGGGTTTTTGCAACTAATCCTAGCATAGTGCCGGGAGCCAGGGTCGATTCGACGACCACCATCGTCCCTTTCTGCATGTTCCTTCCTATGCCTGCGACGGCCTCCTTGAGCCTTGAGTAGTCAGGTCTCATGTCGGCGTCGATTGGGGTGTCGACACAGACGAAGAAGACGGTTCGGTCCCGGCACGCATCGTATGATGTCGTCGCCCTCAGCTTGCCCCTCTTGACTGCTCTTGACAGCATGTCGCCGAGACCGGGCTCGTCCCCCTTCAGGGGCAGCTTCCCCCGGTTAATCTGCGCCACTCGGTCCTCGAGCAGGTCGATTCCGACGACGTCGTAGCCTTTGCTGGCAAGCAGCGCAGAAAGCGGAATACCCACGTATCCTAGGCCTATGACTGCGGTCTTCTCCGGGGCCATCGACGGCCGATTGGATGTGAAGAGTATAAGGCTTTCCCAAGACAAGAAACAATGAAAAAGGAAATTGAGGAAAAGGGTTTGATACGGTTTCTCTGTCCGTCTATGGCGAGGGTGGCGGAGGCTCTACCTTCGGTGCCTCGGCGGGCTTAGGAGCGCCCATCCTGCCCTTGAGGAAGGGCATGACGATGAGCAGCAGTATCATGATGATCAACAGCAGCAGTATGCTGAAGTCAATCGCACTCATGCCTGCGATGCTCTTGTCCCAGCCTGTCAGTTGGCCGCCGACGGTGATAGCAGTGTTGTCAGACACTGACCAGCTGCCACCCGGAGCGGTGACCACCGCGTAGATCCTCATCTCAGCGGCTGGTGCGTCACTCGGCAGCGCGAATTCAACCACTCCAGTTGCGTCCGTCAGTATGAAGCCCATGACTACTGAACTGTAGTCGGTGGCCACGCGCATCGTGTATGTCTTCAGAGGCTCCATCACGTACGCGCCTATCGAGTAGTGTAGCTTCACTGTCTGACCAGCCTTGTAGGTTCCGTCAGCGTAGCCGGACTTCTCGACCCATATCTTGAACTCGTGTGCGCTCAACATGTCTACCGTCAGTCTTGCGTCCGCATATCCGCCCGTATCAGTCGTCATCCACATGTGCACATAGTAGTGCAAGGGAGCGTCGACAGCCGGAACCAGCTGCGAGAACGATCCAGTCGTAGCGAATGCAGGGGATTCGGATTTGACGAGGAGCCCGTTGCTGTCGGTGATCTCATACATCAGGATTCCTGTGCTCGCACCTGTCAGGATGTTCCAGTCGAAGACCAAGCTGTCTCCCGGCCTGAAGTCTTCCTTCTGCGCGGTCAGGGTGAGGTCCGCAAAGCGAACAGTGGAACTGTTGCCTCCGCTGATCCCATTCCCGTTGTAGAACGCATCCACTGCAACTCCAATGGTCCCATAGTAGTCCGTTGGAATCGTTGCACTGATGGTCGTATCAGATGTGTTGCCTTCAAGCAGGACGCCCGTGTCAATTGAGAACGTGTAGCCGAAGTTCGACACCTCTACGACTTTTCCGTTCCAGAGAGGTGTCAAGGTTGCGACGATATCGTCGCCACCGTAGTAGCG
>JBGOYZ010000098.1:0-3012 GCA_041479945.1 Thermoproteota archaeon | reverse complement strand
TTCTTGATATTGTGCGCCGAATCGGCGAAGAAAAGGCGAATGAGCTTCTACTGCAACTCGCGAAAGGGCTCGGTCTCTCAGACCAAGAGAGTGGCCGCCTACGGAGCGCCCCCAATGCTGCTCAGAAGGTCAAGATCGCCTGTGCCTTCAAGAATCTGAAAACGCTCGCTCACGAGGCCTTCATGACTGTCGCAACTGAAGGGGACATGAGCCGAGCTGAGATTGAGCAACTCGAAGCAGACCTCAAGAAGGCTGGAACGGTCGTGGCAAGGAGAGTCTACTGGGTCTTCTATGACAGGAAGAACCATGGCAGATGGGTGGATTGGCTCCGGCGACAGCACAAGATAAGCCGCCGAGACGCTATCACCGTCCTCGACTCTATGGATGTGCTTCCTGCATCCAAACGAGTCCCTGAGGATACGTACGACACGCTGGGTTTTCCCAACATGTGCAACACCGAGTTTCCGAATCACGCAAGAGCAGTGCAGCTCTACTCCGAGCGTGACAACTTCGACCTGAATTCCTTCAGGAACGCTGTAGCATCAGCGCCTGACCCAGAGGTGGTCAAGCGACTGATGAGTATCGATGATTTCGTTCGAGGATACGATTCGACGAAGGCGATCTCGACAGATTTGGTCCGTGTCGGAGTCTTGTCTGATGAGCAGGAACTGGGTCTCGGAGGCGTTCCAGAAGATGAGTGGCAGGGTTTTGGAGCGGTCAAGAAGACAATGGCTGAGTTCAAAGATGCATACGAGAGATTCCTCATGCGATGCGTGGATCTGGCCGGCAGGTAATTTGGGTAGCTGATGACAAGCTTCATTTTCTGTTGAGATTGACTTCTTCCTGATGATCGGGATGGAAAAGCGCATTAGAATAACAACCAGAGCAACGGGCGCCGCGGAGGCCGTTATGACCTCTGAGAATCCTAAGACTGCAGAGGCGATCTGGACGGCGCTTCCAATCAAAGGTAACGTGAACACATGGGGAGACGAGATCTACTTCTCGACCTCAGTGGGTCTCAAGGAAGAAGAAGCTAGGGCTGAGGTCGAAGTTGGCAGCATTGCGTATTGGCCGCCGGGCAAGGCTCTATGCATCTTCTTCGGGTCAACCCCGGTTAGTCAGCACGGCGAGCCGCGAGCATACAGCCCCGTCAACGTTTTTGCCAAAGTCACCACCAATTCGGCGGCCTTCAAGAAAGTCCGCGACGGCGATCAAGTGACCGTAGAAAGGGTCGAAAGCTGAGGTTGTGTGAGGCCAATTGACCTGCTATCATGCAACTCTAGACTGGACTTATCGCGGAATGCGAACGCTGGTCCTTGAAAATCGTTATCTACGGCTCGTCTCACTTCTCGACAAAGGATCAGACATCGCAGAGTTGACCTACAAACCGCTCGACCTTGACCTGTTGTTCCACGCACCGACCGGCTACAGGAAACCCGGAAGCATCATCGGAACCTGCAAGAGATCTGAAGGAGAATTCATGGAGTACTACGGAGGGGGCTGGCAGGATATACTTCCGTTTGCAGGCAACGAACCGGTCAAGCACAGGTTCGGCGAGTGGGGTATGCACGGCGAGACCCCGCTTCTTCTCTGGGACGCGGTGATCGAAAAAGACTCCTCCTCTGAAGTAACCGCAAAGCTCTCCGTCGATATCCCCCGATATCCATTCCATCTGGACAAGTGGATCACAATCAATGACAGAGCAGCGACAATCTTGCTACGAGAGAGATTGACGAATACTAGCGCTCAGACGCTCGAGTACTGTTGGGTCCAGCATCCTGCTCTAGGTAGCCCATTCGTGGGTCCAGGCACAAGGATAACCATCCCCGCTGAGACCGTCGTGATGGACAAGGCAGAGCCGTGGGGTCGCCTCAAAGCGGAAACGACCTACAGATGGCCATACGTGGAGGATAAAGCGGGAAACAAGGTCGATCTGAGCGTACTGCCAGCGGACAGTGTGGTTGCTGACGAGACAGCCTTCATCACGAACATCAAGGAACCATGGTATACCGTCGTGAATCCGGATCTAAAAGTTGGATTCGCGCTCAGATGGGACCTATCTGTGTTTCCTGGCCTCTGGTTCTGGCAAAGCTACCGAATTCCGGATCACCCATGGTTCGGAAAGGCGTACTGTATCGCTTTGGAACCATGCTCAGGCCACCTCACAGCTTACGAGCAGCTGAGAAAGGGAACCATCAAAAAACTCCAAGGAAACGCGTCTCTCGAGACTCAGCTGACCGCCACAGTGTTCGCCGGAGTCGAGAAAGTGAAGACTGTGAACTCGGACGGAACTGTCGTTCCGTCTTAGGTAGTCTCAGGCAATTGTTACAGTGATGTTTAAGCAAAAGAATCCTGATACGCTGTATTGCACCGTAGCGGTGAATGCCATACATCTTGGACTTGGAAAACCGAATGGTTTAGAATCTCCTTCCCACCAACTTGGACCTGTGATTGGGATGGCTCTAGTAATCTTAGGTGCACTTGGCGGTGCAGCGTTAGGCGGATTCGGCGGATGGGCTCTCGGCGGATTCACTGGTGCAGCCATAGGTGGCCTAGCCGGGGCCGCCCTCGGTGGCGCAGTAGGCATGGCTGCATCCTACCCGTGGTACTACCATCGCTACTGGTCTCCCTACCACCAGCCATACTACTATCAGCCGTATTATCCGGTAATGGCGCCACCCGTTTATCCGCAGTACGCAATGCAATGGGTGCCAATGCCTGCTTTCGGATACTGGTAGACACTAGACCGAGATTCGTGTCGGATCGACAGAATCCATTACGTGACGCTGCGCAGAATTGCTCTTCTCTCAGATCGGTTCTGTCGTCTTCATTGTGCTGATGGAATCGGTGAAGACGATGCTCGGGAGTTTTCAGTATTCGATCATCGTTCTGGTCGTGTCGGATCTCGTAGCTGCGGGGCTATGCTCGCGCATCACAGAGACTGGCAAAAAGTTGCAAAGTGCGGCCCACCAATAGCCCCCTGATGGGGCCTGGTCAACGGCTCACCGCATC
>JBGOYZ010000097.1:0-3077 GCA_041479945.1 Thermoproteota archaeon | reverse complement strand
TTGAGAGGTTTTCCCCGAAGTACACGAACCTCGCGGGAGAGTCCTCGATCGCATCGTATATCGGATCATCCGCCTCGCACATCACTTGAATCGTCTCGTCGAACTCCTCCTTGGCTCTCCACTGCAGCTTTGCCACGTTCGTCAGACCGGCCCATTCCACCACGAGCCTTGAGAGCGGTGTCCTAGGAGGGAGTGAGCTGACGATCCCCCATCCGTCCCAAGACCTCATCAGTCTGCTCTGGTGTTCGTAGGCCTCCTTGTTGGGCGTGATCTTCTGGTCCTTGATGATGAACCTCAGGATCTTCAGATCCTTCTCAGTCTTCACAGGGTGCTCTATTGTTGCGCTACTGTAAGAGACCTTTGATGATCTGTCAACCTTCCTCAGTTGGCCAATCGGCGTGTCGTACACTGTGTACCTCGTGAAACCACCATCTGGCTCAGGGACTTCGTGGACATTCATCTTGACTTGGGTGGACTCAGACGTGGTGACTGGTCCGTAGAGTTCTTCGTGTGCGCCGCACCCCAGATCCTTGTAGAGGTTTATCCTGCCTTCGCCCTCGTACTTGGAGGGCAGCGTTCCCATCGTCTTGTGGGAAGAATACCAGTAGGTCAGATCTGCGAACCAAGGCATAACATCCGTTCTCTTCCCCTCGAATGCAGCCAGCAGTCTCTCAGAGGGGAGCAACGCTGTTTCACACGTTAGGCGGCAGTATCTAGTTAAGGTTTCGCAGCTTTGAGAGAATCAGGTGGCGAGTCTGACTGGTACTTCGCGTATGTTTCTGCGTTGCGTTCTTCTTTTTCGCTTTTTATGCCTTGTAAGGAATCCCAGTTCTCATCCAAGGGTTAATTACTCTGGGGCGACCACAGGACCAGTGACGTAGCATGAGCGAAGAGAAGATCCCTGAGAGGATGAAGTGGTGGGTTGAAGCCCGCTTCGGGATGTTCATCCACTGGGGCTTGTATGCGATCCCTGCTCGCGGCGAGTGGGTGATGTACTGCGAGAGGATTCCAAAGGCCGAGTACGCGCGCCTCGCCCAGAGGTTCAATCCGAAGAGATTCGATGCTGACAAGTGGGTGGCGCTGGCGAAGCAGGCAGGGGCCCGCTACATGGTCCTGACGACTCGGCACCATGATGGCTTCTGCTTGTGGGACAGTGACGTTTCAGACTACACCTCGATGAAGACAGCAGCGAAGCGGGACTTCGTGGCAGAGTATGTTAAGGCTTGTCGCAAGGCGGGGATGCGAATCGGTTTCTACTACTCGCTGCTTGATTGGCGTTGGCCCGCGTATTGGTAGGGCCCTGAGAAGAACCCGGACAGATGGAAGGAATTCCGCGACTACGTCCACTCCCAAGTGAGAGAGTTGATGACCAAGTACGGGAAGATAGACATCCTGTGGTATGACGGAGGATGGCCTCATAGCCCTGATGCTTGGCAGTCGAGTCAGCTCAACGCGACGGTCCGCAATCTTCAGCCACACATCATACTGAACAACAGATCAGGCCTGCCGGAGGATCTCGACACTCCTGAGCAGCACATTCAGGGATCAAAACGACCGTGGGAAGCGTGCATGACAATTGACGACCTGTGGTGGGGATATGACGCGGGTGATCCGAATCTGAAGTCACCGATGCAGCTGGTTCGCAACCTAGTCAGGTGTGTCTCAGGCAACGGCAACTTCCTTCTGAACGTCGGTCCCATGGCAGACGGCGTGATCCCGCCACAACAAGCCAGTCGAATGCGGGCGATAGGGAGGTGGCTCAGGCGCAATGGAGAATCTATCTACGGTGCTGGTGCCTCGCCGTTCGAGGAAGTACATCTCGGGTACGTGACTGCGAAGGGCAGTACTGCCTACGTGCATGTCACCTGCTGGCCTGGAAAAGAGATGTGTGTCGCGGGGATCAAGAACAGAGTCTTGGGCGCTCACATGGTAGCCACTGGAAAGAGACTATCCTTCGAACAGAATCACGACCGTTTGTTCGTCCGCGGTCTTCCTGCCCGGTCACCAGATCCTATCGACACCGTGGTAGCCCTCGAACTCGAAGGCAAGCCGGAGGCAGTGCCCGGATCGTTCTGGAAGTAGTCAGGTCCCGATATCATACGTTTGCGTTGCACGCACTTGCTTCTCGCTTTCATCCTTCGTGCGTTGTGGCAAAGGAGCTTGAAGTCTTAGTCTTATTACTCGCAGTGCTCTTGCGTATTTGACGATGACGAAAGTGGGTGACCATGAGTAGGAAGATCTGGTTGCTTCTTCTGCTCGCGCTCGTATCTTCGGCAGTCGCAATAGTGGTGTTCACACAACAGCAAGCTCCACAGAAGTTTCCCTCTGCTCCTGGTAGCTATGAGCTGTCATTGACAGTCGGAGCAAGGGTCAGATCCTATCTGCTGCACATTCCTCCCTCCTACGACGGTGTCAGCCGTGTTCCTCTTGTCCTCATCTTCCACGGCTACGGCTTAGGTGGGACTATTCAGGCCATTGAGGGGGCGTCGAACATGACGCAGAAAGCTGATCAAGAGGGCTTCATAGTAGTGTACCCTCAAGGAACGGGCGGGACGCCCTCATGGAATGCCGGGCACTGTTGTGGGGAAGCTTTGGCTCAGAACGTCGACGATGTTGGGTTTGTCCGAGCCCTGATCGTTGAGCTTGAAGACAACCTCCGAGTCGATCCGAAGAAGGTCTATGCCGCGGGGATTTCGAATGGGGGAGCCATGGTGCATCGGCTCGGAGCTGAACTCTCTGACCAACTTGCGGCCATTGCCGTGGTCTCCGGCGTGCTGGGCGGAAAGGCGACGACTGACTCTCCCCTTTTCATCCCTCCCGAGCCAACGCACGCCGTTTCCGTTATCATCTTCCACGGCACGGCGGATACACTTGTCCCGTACGAAGGAGGCCACGGGGCAGCGGCCACGGGCGATCGGATTGACTTGTCCGTAAGCGATGCCGTCAACTTCTGGGTTGTGGCGGCCAAGTGCTCAATGTTCGCTCAGATCGAGACCTCTTCGGGCGGACAAGTCGTCAAGGAGGTTCACTCGGGTGGTGACAATGGGACTGAGGTCGTGCTTTACACGATAGTGAAC
>JBGOYZ010000096.1:0-3080 GCA_041479945.1 Thermoproteota archaeon | reverse complement strand
AGCCAGGCCTCTCTCCGAATTCGCCAATCGCGACCAAAAGGATCAGAATCAATATGATCGCTGGGACGACCATAAACGCCATGCCCACGCCCCATCCTCCCATCATTCCGTAATCGCCGGTCGTTCGCGAAAAGCTGTTCGCACCCACGATGCCAATCAGCATTACCGATACCACGAGCCCGACTACGAGCAATATCAGTGCACTCGTCTTTCTGTCAGCCATTGGACGACCCCTAGTAACTCGTCTGTCTGCTCTCACAACTTAACACTGCTAAATACTATACCCCTAACGCCTGTGAGACGTAAGGTTCATCATCTCCTGCGAGCCCAATGGATCATAACCATCATACCATTGGTGCAGCAAGCCTCAATAGATCAGGTTCACTGGGATGTCGCACATGACACCACGCCAGCCACAGACTCACTGTCAGTCTTCGGACAAGATACAATCGTTTGGTGTCAGCCTTAAGTATCTAGTCGAATATGCGATTATTCGAATATCCGCACGATTCGACAAGGTGATGGCAGGATGAACGACGTCATTTCCAAGACGCATGCAGAGATGTGTAAGGTATTCTCAAACCAGTACCGAATTCAAATCCTAAATCAGCTGCGACACGGTGGTTTGAGCGTCGGCACGCTGGCTAAGAATCTCGATCTTCCTCAACCGCTTGTTTCTCAGCATCTGACAACGCTTAGGCAGAAGGGAGTGGTCATACCTCATTCTGAAGGGACCAGCACAATCTATGAGATCTCAAATCCGAAAATCATCAAAGCGTGCGACCTGATGAGAGAAGTGATGATCGAAGAGCTTGAGAAGGCAACCAAGTTGGCCAAGCTGGCCAGGAAGAAGAGGAAGGAAACCGAGAGATGAGGGAAGGGACCTTGAGGAAGTTGGAGCAGTCCCAAGTTTCCCATGAGATGAGGAGGAGTTAGATGAAAGACGAAATCAAGAACGGTGTGAATCTTACCAAATATCGCGAATTCATAGAGAATGTCAAACAAGAACCCGCTTTGGGCATCAAAAGGCTGACGGTCGAGGGGGAGTGGAAATCTGACGGGCCTGCCCCTCATTTTACCGCTTTCCTCGATGCTGAGAGCGGAAAGGTGAGTATGGAGTTCGACGAGCCCCAATTCCTCGGTGGAGGGTTCACGGCACCCAATCCCAACCAATTCTGCCTCGCGGGAGCGATAGCCTGCTACGCTTCTAGCTTCTCGAAGTGGGCAGTCATGAGCGGGGTCAGCATCCGCAAGCTGATAATCAACGCCGCCGCGGACATCGACATGAGCATGAGCCTTGGAGTGTCTGAGAATCCTCCGATCGAAGTAATAGAGTATGAATTGACGGTCGATTCTGACGCCTCAATCGAGGAACTGCTGAAAGTCAAGAAGCTGGCGGACGAGAGGTGCCCGGGCGTGTACTGTCTGACTCACGCACTCAAACTGGAAGTCCAGCTCAGACGAATCGAGAGGTGACAAAGTGAGCATCGACGGCAAGCACCCGATTGACCCTGAGAGATATGATTCCTGGAGATCTCGGGAAGACCTAGACATGCAATTCGCGTTGGGCCAGATTGACACAGAGGAGTACCGGCGCCGGCGCCATGGAGCTGCTTCTGAGCTCCAGACAAAGGGAAGACCCCCTTCTAAGGAGAGAGACAGCCCCGTGATGTGGCTTCAGATTATCGCGGTCGCACTGGTCGTGGTATTAGTCGTAACTGCCTTTCTTCTTGTTGCTCGTCCATCTCCCTCCCTCTCAGTCTCACTGTCCTCGCCACTGAGGATCTCTCAGACAGACCTCGAGCGCATGATGTCGGGGGCCAATACGACGACATACGCCACTAACAACACCATCTGGGTCGGTTCTGGTATGTCCAGGCTGGTTTTCGTGGCGGCACCACCCGGACATGATGAGATCTTTGTCATAAACGGGCTGCTCAATCCGACGATACACGTCTCCAGAGGGTCGAAGCTCACGATTACAGTGGTGAACGAAGACCCCGGTATGTACCACAATCTCGCTCTATCTACGAGAGAGCCACCGCATTCATCGATGCCAATGATGAATCATATGGGGGGTCCCAGGACCAACATGCTCTCACCCTCTGGGACTAGCTATTACTGGAGTCAGGACATGGCCATTGCGAAAATCCCGCCTGGCCAATACTGGTATCTATGCGAATACCCAAATCATGCGAACGAAGGCATGTTCGGGAGTGTCATCATATCTTGAGGTGATGGCAGGTGAAACCGATCTATCTGGATTACAACGCAAGCACTCCGATCGATCCCGATGTGATCGCGGAGATGGCGCCCTATCTTCGGGACCTCTTCGGCAATCCCTCGAGCAGTCACCTCTATGGCCGCCAGGCCAAGGAGGGCATCGAGGAGGCAAGAAGCCGGATGGCCGAGCTGGTCAATGGCAAGGCCAGTGAGATCGTGTTCACCAGCGGAGGGACGGAATCAAACAACATCGCCCTGTGTGGCACGGCATTTGCGAATCGCAAGAAAGGCAGGCGTATCGTGACGGACGTAACGGAGCATCCTGCAGTCCTGAATCCGTGCAGATGGTTGCAGACTCAAGGCTTTGATGTCAAGTACGTAGGCGTCGACCGATTCGGATTGGTGGACCTGAAGCAGCTTGAGAGGCTCGTGGACAGTTCCACTATCCTCGTCTCCGTGATGCACGCCAACAACGAGACTGGCACCATCCAGCCGATCCGCGAGATCGCCAATATGACTCATCGACGAGGAGCGCTCTTTCACACGGATGCCGCTCAGGCGATCGGCAAGTTGAGAGTCGATGCGAAGAGGATGGACATCGACCTTCTGTCTGTAGCCGGGCACAAGTTCTACGCCCCGAAAGGGATTGGCGCGCTGTTTGTCAGGGACGGAACGGACATCGAACCGTTCCTGAGAGGAGCGGGCCATGAGCATGGACTCAGACCAGGGACGGAAAACACAGCCAGCATTGTCGGATTGGGGAAGGCGGCGGATATCGCCATGAGAACGATGAGCGACTATGTTCCAAGGATGCAGAGTCTGAGAGACCGACTCCACGAATCGCTGCTCAAGAGTTT
>JBGOYZ010000095.1:0-3081 GCA_041479945.1 Thermoproteota archaeon | reverse complement strand
CTTTTTTCGAAGAAGGATACGAAACACTTCCTGCACAACGAAAGTCCGTTGTACCTCAGTTCGACTTCACCCGTCTTGCCACATCTGTTGCAGACCTTTGGCTCAGCCACCAATGTGCTTCAGTCTGCTCCCAAGCCATGTTAAGCCTTTGGCTTGGCCAGTCCCATGGCGTGGAAGGCAGTCGCGGTTTGTCTGTCCTACCCGAATGCACTTCCTTTGAACTGGCACCACTGGCTTGTCTCCGGAAGATGTCCGGTCATCCCGTCTGCCATCAGCAAGAGCTGTTGCCTCAGCCATCCCTTAGGACGGACGCTTCCGACCGGAAGCTTCACCAGGGGGTTGGGTAACAATGGCTCACGATTGGAGACATAGAATCGGTTGCGCCCTGAGGTAGGAGGCGTCGAGACTATCCTCAGCATCTGATGCTCGCAGGGCGTCGTTCCCATCATAACACTTGAGAACGGGGTCAGATCTTCCGGTCGTCTCGGGAAAACCTTAAGACGAAACAGGGGTTCGTTCGCGGCCAGATGCACATGGAAGTAAAGCTCGGGCTTCAAAGCTACTCGCTAAGAAAGATGCCATATGAGAAGGCCGTCGAGGAGATCGCGGACTTGGGGCTAAGGTATGTGGAGGCTTTCTCGGGTCATCTACCTCCGGAACAGGCAAGCGTTCCCAGGTCGAAAGCCCTGTATGAGAAATACAAGGTAAAACTGCTGAGTCATGGAGTGAACGCGATGCACAACAACAAGGAGGAACTGACTGCCCTCTTTGACTTCGCGAAGGCTGCCGGAGTGCAGGTTCTCACTGCAGATCCAGACCCCGAGAGCTTTAGCTTGTTGGACGAGTTGGTCGACGGCTACGGCATCGCAGTCGCGATCCACAACCACGGTCCCACTCACAGGTATGGCACGATCGACAGCATTGTCAAAGCGATTCAAGGGCACAATGAACTGATAGGAATGTGTCTGGATACAGGTCACCTAGCCAGGTCTGGGGAGGACATAACAGAAGCTGCGAGGAAACTCGGAAGCAGAATGCACGGGCTGCATTTGAAGGATGTTGATCGCGACAACAAGGAGGTGCCCTTCGGCACGGGCAGGCTGGACTTCAGCAAGATGCTGTTGCAGTTGAAGCAGAACGGGGTCCTTGGGCGAATACCCGTAATCTTAGAGGTAGAATCGAACCCGGATAGTCCGATCCCTGGAATACGGGAGTCCCTCGGAAATGTGCGGACACTGCTTGGCGGTTTCCGTGAATAGGATGACTGGTTCGATCGAGAGGATCCTCGGACTCTTCGTTGACGAGTCGTTCCCGGAGGGCGGGATAGATGCTTCAAAGAGCCTGTGGCAGAAACCCGGGAAAGGCTCAGCCTCAGGCAGCGACATGTTCCCGGGCAAGGTTGACGTGCGCTATCTCAGATTCCTCGTAGAAGTCCTGTACCGTGAGGCGAAGATCACTGGCAACCGCAGGTACCATCAAGTGGCAGATGAGCACGTCAGATACATGGCGCGGATAATCCGCGAGGATCATCCCACTTGGGCCATGGGCAATGCTCTGGAGATGATCGGGCTCCATCAACAGTACAGCGGTCACGATGATGACCTTGTGGAGCGCGCCAAGCAGGTCTTGGACTGGGCTAGGAAGAGAAAGGTCATGATCACGACCGCCGACGGCGTGTCGTTCACTCACTTCCCGTGCGGCTACGGATTCCCCTATGCGAAGGATGTCGGGTGGACAAATGATCTGAGCATGTTCGGGTCCGGGCTCGTGTGGGCCTACGAACTGACGGGCGATGCATCCATTCTGAATGACGCGAAGAGCTTCGCCGAGTACTTCATCCAACCATGGAGACCAAACGCAGTCGCGGAAGATGGCTACTGGCATTGTGGAACTTGGAGGGATGATCTCGGTTCATGGGTGATTGGACCGGCTCACTACACTGGCTTCGAGAGCACAGACGCATACGGGGATGAGGCCTCGTGGGTGGTCTCAACCATGTCATGCATTGACTTCTTGGTGCGCCTTCACAGACATGCGTCGGATCCTCGCTTCCTAGATCGCTGTTTGAGAGGGGCAAGTTGGGCATTTGACAGCTGCCAGTTTGAGGACGGGGGCATGGGTCTGTGCGGCAGGGACGACGAATGGCTGGGGCTGACGGGCGATGCCATCTCCCAAGTTGCCATGCTCAGGCCGCTGGTTGACAGTGAGTCTGCTGTCTTCAAAAGGCTTCTCGAGGGAGCAAGACTGTCCTATGACTACCTGAATAGAGAATTGCCCTCGGCGAAGACCGAAGACCATGGCGTGAAATGGGTCACTCATGGCACATCGATTGACCCTCTCGTCAATGTCGGATGGCTTTGGGTGTGCGCTGTCTTGGGAATCTTGAACGGCCGCGATCTGGGATTCTCTTAGAAGCTGTCAGCACATTGAGATCTTCCGTCTTGGATGCTAGACATCAGGAGCGGATACTGCCCTCCTTTCAAGTCCCGTCAAATCTACTTCTGAGGTCTTAATGGATGCCCGCGACCGCATGGTGATCACGGTCTTCACTGAGTGCTCAGTCAGATTCTCTAGGTCGATTGCCAGGCCGGGCCTCATATGAGACTCAGAGGGAGGGCAATCTCGAACAGACAGTCGAGACTCGAAAAGGGCGAACGCCGTCGATCCAGGCGCTTGAAGTCCTAGTGCTCGACTCATCTGAAAGGCTTTAATGCGTTGCAGAGGAATCAAAGCAGTTAGCCAAGGGTTTGACGGGATGGTCTCGGCTAGATTGTCAGGCAGGGTGTCACAACCCGTTCGCACCGCTCGGGTGACGGGGGAACATGTCTGACAATCGTGCAATCACGAGCTGTTGTGTGTGCGAGGATCCACCTTTGAAGGCGTGGAGTAGCGGATGAGAACGAACGCGACAGGTGAGGACAGATGAAACCCAGGAGCCTCTTGGGCGGTCGGCGCGCCAGCGTGCGCAAAGCGTTCGCAATGATTGTGGCGGGCTTCATCCTGTTGGGCCACACATCTCAGGGCCCGATGTTCTTGACCTCGGCATTCGGGCAGCTGCCTGCGACCGAAGCGGTCATCGAT
>JBGOYZ010000094.1:0-3117 GCA_041479945.1 Thermoproteota archaeon | reverse complement strand
CCATCTTTGGCACGCAGGGTGTGCACGCGGTCGGGGATGCTACGTTGGGCTCGGCTTCCGCCATCATGCCGGAGGGAGCGTTGGGTTCTAAGACCAGCTACTCTTTCGACTACACGACCACGGGTTTCGAGGCGGCGAGTCCCGCCGCGCTAGTGGATCTGAGGGCGACAGTGGGCAGCATCTCGCTCAGAGTCATCAGGAGAGTCTAGTGCCACAACCCTGGCTGTCGGGCGCCATGTTCTGGTGGGCCGAGCATTCCGTGCTAGTCTCCTGTCTGCAGGGTGACGACAGCTCTGTCAGTGGCTGCCCTGTTGGCGGCAACAGTGACTTCCAGCGTCCTGCAAGCGTCGTCGAATGATGACCTCACGGCCGACATATCTCCGGTCCTGACTGCTCCAATGAAGACCTTGTCTTCTTCCAGCAGCGGGTCCATCTGAGACCTGATCTCCTCGACGTGGTCTTTCCTCATCACTCGCAAGGTCTTGCCGTGACCCGTGTGCTCAAGGACGACACCTCTTGCGATTATCCTGAGTGCCGTTCCCGAAAACGTATTCTGGCTGGCACAACTGCTGTACACTACGCCTATGGCGCCTGATTTGAACCGCATCGTCACTGCAGAGAAGTCCTCGGCCGTCATGTTCGGGCGATCGCGCTTGACTATGATGTTGTCGATCTCTGCGCTCACTCTGGTGACGTCTCCAATGAGGTACCTTGCTAGGTCGAACACGTGCGTCGTCTGCTCCAACACCTGACCGCCGCCCATGTCTTTGTGCAGCCACCAATGCTCGAGCGGGAACCAGAACGGGTCTATCCACTGGCCAATTGCCATGCCTGCCGGGCCTGCTTTCTTGAGTTCGTCGATCGCGCGGTCGGTGATGTCCAGATAGCGCCACATGTAGCCGACGCTGTGGATCAAGTTGTGCTTCCCGAGAGCTGAACGAATCTCGCCAGCCTTCTGCATTGTCAGCGCGACGGGCTTCTCAAGGAACACTGGGATGCCCTTCTCAATCACCTCGACCTCAAGTCCCCTCGCGAAAGGGGGAGTGCACACGTAGACTGCATCTGGCTGCGCAGCCTCAAGCATGCCGTGGACATCGGGGTAGAACGATGCACCCGTCAATCCCGAGAAAGCGACCTGCCTGTTCTTGTCCACATCAGTGCCCCCCACAATTCTTACGCCTTCGATCTTGGATAGTCTCTGAGCGTGAGCCGACGCGATCCCGCCGCAACCTATGAACGCCACCTTGGCTTCCTTCAAGAGTTCTTACTAGCCCAGGTCAGTGTGTCATAATAAGACTTAGGCAACTCACTTGCTGAAGTCTAGCGATCCTCGGAATCGGCGGTCATCACATTCAGAGAAACAGCTAATATCTTGCCCGTCACCCCTGGTGACATGCCGAAGAGTCGTGTGAATGCAACTGTGCCGATGAGAGCAGGGGAAATATGCGAGCGTGCAGTTGAGCTTGGAGCTGCAGATGCGAAGCTGATAAGCACCAGAGGCGTGGTCGTTAGGGACTGGGTCAGACTAAAGTGCCAGTTCGGCTGCGGAGGATTCGGTCAATGTCTGACTTGCCCTCCGTACTCGCCCACGCCTGAGAAGACGAGGAGGGTGCTCAGCGAGTACTCGCAGGCGATCCTAGTGAGATTCGAGTCGTCCGGACCGGACACGCACAAGACGATGGTAAAGCTGGAAAGGGAGGTATTCCTTTCAGGTCACTACGCTGCCTTCGCGATTGCAGCTGGACCATGTGAGATATGTGCGAAGTGCAACCTTGAACGCTGTGTCCACCCTAGGGAAGCCAGACCGTCGATGGAATCGTGCGGGATCGATGTCTACGCCACGGTCAGGAAAGCAGGTATGCCGATCCAAGTGGTGAAGACGCACAGGGAAACTCCCAGATACTACGGCCTGCTGCTGGTCAAGTAAGTCGCTCGAGCTTTCCCCGACAAGCTTCTATGGGTTAATATCCCCGTGCCACGCCTAGCGGACTAGCAACCTTGGATTCCAGAACAAGGTTCGTAAGAGCTTTTGAGTTCGAAAGAGCTGACAGGCTTCCATTCACAGAATTCCTAGGCTACTGGGGCGAGACCCTGAGACAATGGACCAAGCAGGGAATGCCCGACCGAGCATTCAGGATCGGGCCGGATGAGTTCTTCGGGTTTGACAAGAAAGAAACGCTGCCTCTAGACCTGGGACCGATTCCGAGGTTCGTCACGAGAACCAAGTCTGAAGACAGTAGGTACAAGCTCTGGCGGGACGGCAACGGGATTGTCTCGCGAATGCTGAAGACCGGCGAAAGCATACCTGACTTCGTGGAGCATCCAGTTAGGAACGAGGAGGATTTCGACGCTATCAAGAGAAGATACGACCCAAGCAGCCAGTCACGACTGCCAAAGGAGTGGGGGGACGAGGAACTCTTCGACTACTACAGCAGCAGGGACTTTCTGCTCCAACTGAGTGTGCCAGGCTTCTTCGGTCAACCGAGGCAGTGGCTCGGGATGAAGAAGACATTGATTGCTTTTGTCACACAGGAGGCATTCATCAAGGAGATGATCGACTTCTGGACAGACTTCGTGATCAACGCGACCGGCAAGGTATTGGACGAGATAACTCCAGACTACATCACGATTTGGGAGGACATGTCGTACAAGAACGGGCCTCTGATATCGCCCAGGTCGTTTGAGAAGCTGATGCTCCCCGCCTACCAGAAGGTCACCGAGTTCTTCAGATCAAAAGGCGTAAAGAGCATCTTCGTCGACAGCGATGGCGATGTGAGCCTGCTGTTGCCTCTTTGGGTCAGAGGAGGGGTCAATGGCATGTACCCGCTCGAAGTTGCGTCAAACGTCCATGCCGAAGAAGTAAATGAGAAGTACGGGAAGAAGCTCGTGCTCATTGGGAACATTGACAAGAGGAAACTGGCTCAGGGGAGGAAGGCGATCGATGAGGAGCTGAGGAGGCTGAAAGGCCTGCTTGACAACAACATGCTGATCCCAAGCGTCGACCACGCGGTTCCGCCTGACGTACCATATGAAGACTACTTGTACTATCTCGACAGATTGAAACCTATGCTGTCATAGTCCCGCCAGTTCGACCTTTCTGGCACGCAGGAACCTCTT
>JBGOYZ010000093.1:0-3134 GCA_041479945.1 Thermoproteota archaeon | reverse complement strand
CTCGAACTGCCGGTCGCATTCGTCGTGATGCCGAACCTTACCCATGACGAACCGTTCAGGCTCATGAACCTCATCAGGTCCACTGCCTTTCCCTCCACCTTCCAGCTGAATCCGAGCTGTCCGTAATCGTATGCCAAGTTGCAGTTGAACCCGAGCATCATTGGATCTCTAATGAAGTCGGTTCGCCCGACTGGCATGGTCGACAAGAGGATCATGACCACTGTGAACGAGATGCAACAGCATGTCGCAGATCTCATCGACCTCGGTCAACGACGCAAGGTTATATCGCTTGAGACTTGCGGAGATGCGAATGGTCAAGGTGCTCGTATCATACTACTCGAGGAGCGGCAACACTAGGGCAATCGCTCTCGCGATAGCGTCCGGAGCGAAAGAGGTCAAAGGGGTGAAGGTCAGACTCAAGTCCGCTAAAGCCACAACTCTTCAGGACTTGAAATGGGCCGACGCCATTGTCCTCGGATCCCCTACATACTATGGAGGTATGGCGGCCGACCTCAAACGGTTGCTGGACAGGAGCGCAGCGATTCACGGTAGCCTGCGAGGGAAAGTCGGAGCTGTTTTCACGTCTTCTGGAGGAGTAGCCTGTGGAGCTGAGACCACACTGCTTTCCATAGTTCAGGCCATGCTGGTCCACGGGATGGTGATCTCGGGCAACGCTGACGGTCAGCACTACGGGGTTGCGATTGTGGGAGCACCCAATGCGAAGCAATCCAGGCTCTGCAGAGAGAGGGGGAAACAGGTGACGGAGCTGGCAATGAAGCTGACGGGCGGGATCTGAGACAAAGAATCACCGTCGCGGTTTGTAGATTGTCTTTCCCGTATCCGCTGTGGTGGTCAGTCCCGGTGCTTTCAGCTTCAGCTCACGCGAAAACTCCTTGGACGATAGGACCTTGACGAACAGCTTCACGAGTGGCCTGCGGAGCCTCGTCTCGTCCATCACGAAGTCGAACCTCTCCTTCATGAGCTCGACGAAACCTATGTCCTGCTTGCTAGCTGCCGGCAGGATGCCAAACCCGGCGTCCGCCTTTCCTTCCGCCACAGCCCTCGCAACCTCCTCATGCGTTCTCACTTCAGTGTCGTATCCTTTGACCGAGGCTGATACCTCACCAAATGTCTTTCCTCTTCGTCTCGCCACATCACTCAAGAGCATGTCGAAGAGCGTCCTGGTTCCAGAGCCCAGGGTTCTGTTGATGAACCGGCTCCGCCCACCAACAAGGCCATCTACGGTCATGATATGCTTGGGATTGCCTTTGGCAACTATGAGGCCCTGGCTCCTCTCGTACCCCCTGATCAGCACTGCCTTGTGATCGAGCCAGTATCTCTTCAGAAACGGCACGTTGAACTCATGCGTCTCCTCGTCGAGCAGGTGAACCCCTGCGACGTCGGCCTCTCCGAGCATGATGGCAGCAAGACCCGCGGACGAACCAACGGTCACATACTCGTAACTGAACTTGCGACTTCTGAGCATGATGTCCAACAGAATTCGAACTCCGGTGCAGTCGCTTCCTATGACCACGAAGTCCGGAAGGACTAGTCGGGGAGCAAAGGTAGTGTGCGCTCGTCCTTTCTTCCCAGCGATGGATAGCGTGGTCACCGCCTTTTGCTCGAATTTCCTATATGTGTCAAGGGCTTCCTGCCCGTATGCTGTCAGCTTCGCCCCGCCTCCACTCACTCCTCCCTTCCTCGCCTCGATGATAGGAGTGCCAAGCGCCTCGCTCAGTCGATTGATGGATTCCCATGCGTGCGCGTATGAGATACCGAGCGCACGCGCCGTAGCCACGAGCGAGCCAAACCTTTGGACTCCTTCAAGAATGTCAGCTTCCTTGCTGCCGAGCACGTGTTGTCCTTCCGCCTCAAGCCAGACCTCAAGCGCAGGTGACAACTGTTTCATTCTCGTCGGATCGATTCCCCCTAAGCGCAGACTTAAAAAGGTGCAGAGACCGTTGTACCCCAGAGGGTATAACGATGAAGCTCAGCGAGATGATCTGGATTGCAGCAGCGTGCATCATCGTCGTGGCTGGCGCGCTCGTCGTGTACTCGACAAGGCCGCGGGCCTTGCTCGTGATCGCCACGACCACCAGCACGGTGGACACCGGCCTGCTCGACTACCTCAAACCCTACTTCGACCTGAGGTTCCGCGCGAATATGACTTGGCTGTATCTTGGCACCGGTCAGGCCTTGGCAGTTGCCTCTAGAGGAGACGCTGACATACTGTTGGTTCACGACAGGGCCAGGGAGGACGCTTTCGTACGGTCCGGAAACGGCACGCATCGAATCACGGTCATGTACAACGATTTCATCATAGTAGGACCCAGCAGCGATCCGGCTGGAATTGCGGGCGCCACGAGTACCGCAGACGCGTTTCAGAAGATCGCGACAGCCGGGACCAATGGTCAGGCTACCTTTGTGTCTCGAGGAGATGGGTCCGGCACCAATTCCTTTGAACTGAGGATGTGGTCAAGGGCCGGGATTTCACCGAAGGGCAAGAGCTGGTACTTCGAAGGAGGTGGAGGGATGGCGCCCACCCTTCGGATCACGAACGAAAAGCAGGCCTATACGGTAAGCGACAGGGGCACTTGGCTTAAGCTGAAGACCACAATGGGAGACACCCTGAATCTGGAGATCCTGTATCAGGGGCAAGACGACTTGCTCAATCCCTACGGCTTGATACTCCTCAACGCGACGAAGTATCCGAACATAGACTCGAACCTTGCAGAGGACTTCTTTCTGTTCATGATCTCTGACGAGGGGCAAAGGCTAATTGCCGACTACACTGTGGGTGGTCAGCAGCTGTTCACTCCAGTGTTCGGGAAACCGGAGACGATAGGCCTTCCGCTGGAGACGACCGAGATTCAGTACTGGGTGGCTCAGCTCAAGGCGAATGGCATGAACCCGCCCAGTTGGGTCCAGGCCAATCCGGGGGGATAGAGGGGGAGAGCAATGTCCGGCTGGGATGTGATCGTAGCAGGCTTGGTCAAGGCAGTGCAACTAATCCTGGCCGGCGATCCCACGGTCTTACAGATCACTTTTCTCTCCATTGCTGTATCCGGGACCGCCACTCTGCTTGGAGCTCTGATCGGCATTCCAACTGGTGCCGCTATTTCGTTGAAGCAGTT
>JBGOYZ010000092.1:0-3275 GCA_041479945.1 Thermoproteota archaeon | reverse complement strand
TCTTGAGCGATGTGTTGCAGCAAACGCGGGAGCAATACTCTCTTCCCGGTTGGCGGCTTCCGACGCATTGGATGAAAACGACCTGCTTCGGCTTCTCCCCCTTGGCTAGCCTCTTCTCTAGGTCCATCTGGGTTATCACACCAGGGACTGTCCCGTATCCGTACTCGTCCTTCGGTACCCATTCCTTCGCGCCAGTCGCGACTATGATTGCGCCCGCTGGTATCTTTTCCGCCTTGTCGATCGTCACCTCGAAGTTGCCGACAAATCCCTTGACCTCAGTGACCTCGGAGGAAAGATGCAAATGAGCTTTCGGAGAAGCCTTGAGCTCCTTTATCATTTCATCCAGAAGCTCCTTGCTCTTCCTGAACTCAGGAGCCACGATCTCGATGTCAGCAAGGTTGCCGCCGAGTCTGGCCTCTCTTTCGATCAGATGTGTATCGATGTTCTGGGCCACGAGCGACGCAGCAGCCGTGAGGCCTGCTAGGCCGCCTCCGATGACAACGGCCGTCGGTATCACGCTCGATTCACCTTCTTTCTGGGGCTCGAGCAGAGCGGCCTTGGCCACGCCCATCGCCACGAGCATCTTTGCCTTCTCAGTGGCCGATTGCGGCTCCTTGGCGTGGATCCATGAGACGTGTTCCCTTATGTTGACGAACTCGAAGAGGTATTTGTTGATGCCCGCAAGCTCCACGGTCTTCCGGAATAGCGGCTCGTGAGTCCTGGGAGTACACGCGGCCACAACCACCCTGTCCAAGTTGTTCTTCTCGATGCTCTTCTTGATGGAGCCTAGGCCTTCCTCTGAGCAAGAGTACAGGTTGTGCTCGGCCGCCACCACGTCGGGAAGGGTCTTTGCGAACTCGACCACTTCCTCGACGTTGACCGTGGCAGCAATGTTGTGGCCGCAGTGACATACGAATACACCTATCCTGGCCATCGCTCAAGCACCTCCTTCCAGGAGCTCAGCGACCCTGGCCGCCACTCCTGACGCCTGGGCCACGGAATCGGGTATGTCCATGGGCGCTCCTGCGAAGCCGCAAATCAGTATGCCCTTCTTGGTCGAGTCGACTGGATGTCTTAGGCTCGGCGCCTTTAGGAACTTATCCTCATCGAGCTCGATCCCCAGCAGCTTCGCCAGCTCGGGCGCGCCTTTGGACGGAACTAGCGCAGGGCATAGTGCCAGCATGTCGAACTCCTCTGTGACCTGCTCCCCCGCGAGACCTCTGGTCTCGTAGGTGACGAGTACTCCTTTACCGCCATTCGCCGGCTGGACATTCGCAGGCCTAGATCTCACGTACCTGACCCCGTAGTTCTTCTCGGCCCTCTGGACGAACTACTGGAAACCCTTTCCGGTCGCCCTCATGTCCATGTAGAATATCGTGCTGCTGATGTCAGGGACGTGCTCCCGGACGAGTATGGACTCCTTCGTCGCGTACATACAGCACACGCTGCTGCAGTACTTGTACATCTTCTCGTCTCTCGAACCCACGCATTGAATGAACGCGAGCTTCTTGGGCTCCTTGCCGTCGGATGCCCTCACCAGATGGCCGCTGGTCGGACCTGAGGCCGACAGAATCCTCTCGAGCTGAAGCGATGTGACTACGTCCTTACACGTGCCCAGACCATACTGCTTGAGGACAGTGACGTCGGCGAGGTCGAATCCGGTTGCGACGACCACGGCGGAGGCGTCTAAACGGACGAGCTTGTCCTTCTGGTCGTATTCGATCGCGCCTGCTTGACACACCTTCTTGCACACTCCGCACTTGCCAGAGGTGACCATTCTACAATTCTCGCCGTCGATCGTCACCTTCCTCGGAACTGCTTGGGGGAAGGGAAGATAGATCGCTTTCCTCTTGGAGATGTTCTCCTCGAACTCGTTTGGTATCTTCACTGGGCACTTCACCACGCAATCGCCGCACCCAGTGCACCGGTCAATATTCACTCGTCTAGCCTTCTCCCTGATGACTACTTTGAAGTGGGGGAAGTCGCCTCTTACATGGTCGACTTCCGAATAGGTATGGAGCTTCACGTTCTCGTGGCCGGCGCACATGATCATTTTGGGTGAGAGAATGCACATCGAGCAATCGTTCGTGGGGAAGGTCTTGTCCAGTTGCGCCATTCGTCCCCCTATCGACGGCGTCTTCTCGACCAAGTGCACTTGATAGCCCATGTCAGCAAGGTCCAGCGAGGCTTGTATTCCTGCAATGCCCCCTCCTATTACTACTACTCTCTTCACCACGTTGTGACCCCCGCTGACCAGTTTGCTATCTGAAAGGACAAGGACGTGCCCTATATTTGTTCCGCCATACCGCTGTAATGGTGCGCGTAGCTAGATCCATTACAAAGCCGGTTCTTGAGGGTGTAAGCAAGTCCCATTGATAAGAATTTCCACCATTTTCGCCTCTCGCTCTTGGCGCATTATTGTCATTTTGGCGACGATTTGAACGGAGCACTCAGTAACAGGTTCTCTGGTGGCTCTCGCTTACCTCCTCGATATCTCAACCAGCCTTCCGACCAAAACCCCTGCTGCCACGGACAGATCCTCGGTCGGCAGAATGTTGCCGGCGTTTGCGTCGAAGAGTATATTCGCGGACGCGGGCACCTCTTCGTCTCCAATCCAAAGCGCAATGACTATGGGAAGCTTTGGGAAGAAGTAGGCTCTCATTCCAACAGTGGCCAACTCCTCTCGCTCGGCTTTCACGGCATCTCCAAGATGCTGCAAGGTGTCAGGCTTCGAACCGAACTCGCGCACAATCCTATCAATTGACCTCGCCTTGAATGCGGGGTAGTATATCGCCCCGCCCTCGAAGTCCCTGTAGGTCACGAGCCTGTTGGCGATCTGGGCCTTGCCAGCCCCCGCAAGATAGTGCAATACGAGTATCTGCAAATGCTTTCCCAGTTCTGGAGCATCATGACTCGACCATCTGATGCTCCTCGATTCGAAATCTACTACGCAGTCTCTGTCGATCAGGCGGAGACTCAGTGCTTTCCTGCCCTTGACGAGGCGGGCGCCTGAGTTCCTTGACAAGGACTCGAGCGTATCTCCTTCTAGATTCGACCAGGATAGTTCCAGAGCATCCAAATGAGGACGAACTTCATTCAAGAGTATCAACACCCTCAACTAGACCTTCAAGAAAGAATGGGCATATAGTCTTTGGTTAAGAAGGACTTCAGATGCCTTGACAACCTTCATGAGTTCGATGTCGTTCGGGTCGACTATGGCTGCATCCAGACCCCGACCAAGGAGCATTGCTAGATACGTGCGGTTGAGGAGGCTT
>JBGOYZ010000091.1:0-3288 GCA_041479945.1 Thermoproteota archaeon | reverse complement strand
ATCTCTCGTGGAATCTACCTCCCGCTGGGAAGAAGTACCACACTCCCATCGAGAATTTGGGATTGAGCTTGAAAGTTGAAAGTTGCTCCACCAGCTCTTCCCGACCCCTTATCTTGGTCTGCCCCCTAAGATCCCTGAGCATTGCGTCTCGCTAGTGAAGAAGTGGCCTGAGTTCTTAACACTGATCCCGCGGAATGAACGAATCTACTCCTTGAGCTTACCAGCCAGCTCAAGGGCATTTCTGATCAGGTCCCTCAGGAGCTGCGTTGCCATTTCGTCTTTGAGCGACCCGTCGGAAGCAAAGGCTTGGTCCGCGGACCTGACAAAGATCTGTGGTTGCGGGACGACTATGACGTTCAATCTCTCCAGAATGACGCGCAGGTGAGTCTGACTGCGGACGGTGCCTAGAATGCTCGTGGAAGCCCCGAAGAGGGCTGCCACTTTGCCGTCCAGAGAGTTCTTCCCCCTCGAGAGCCAATCGATCGCGTTCTTCAGGGCCCCTGTGACCGAGTAGTTGTACTCCGGTGTCGCGATCAGCAGGACATCGGCCTTCTCGACGGTCGCCTTGAGTTGCTGAACAGAGGCCGGAAGTCCCTGTGCTTCGATGTCGCCGTCATAAATGGGCAGTGCGAGCTGCTTGAGGTCGACTTCTTCGACAGACGCACCGAGTTCGAATGCGAGCTTCTTCGCGATCTGCAGAAGCTTGCGGTTGTATGATTCCCGTCTCAAGCTACCCGCGATGGCAATGACCTTTAGCTGTCTCACAATCTAATGTAGCACGTCAGTGTATATATCGGTTAACTCTCCTTTCCTCTGGAACAACACACGGGGAGACAACTGGCTTGCGAGCGGAAAGACAAATAGGTAACGCAGTGGTTCACTTGAGCACTTGGAACGCAGGGCCGTGGTCTTCATCCTTGATGGGTGTCGTCCGGACTACCTGACCAGAACGAAGACGAGAACGATTGGCCGCATGATGAGCCAGGGCGTAGTTGTTGACGACTGCAGGACAGTGTTCCCAAGTCTAACGCCCCCGTCACACACGACGCTGACAACGGGGTTGTACCCAAAGAACCACGGCGTCACTAGCGGCCTGAGTGTTGACCGCAGCTCTGGGCAACTGCGTGAGAGTTGGTTCACCAGCTATGAGGGCAAGTCAATAGCTGAATTGTCGAAGGACCGAGGAGCTGTGGTTGGGTCAGTTGAGGAGTTCACGCTCTTCACAAGGGGAGCTGACTTCTACGTGAACGTTCCATCGCACAACATCGCGGATGTGGCTCAGTTTGCCAAGACGATAATCGAGACCAAGCGTCCTCAGGTTCTGTACGTCGTGTTCTTCGCGGTCGACGATGCGGGTCATCTGAACGGGCCAAGCAGCCGCAAAGTGGACAGAACTATCAAGGAGGTTGACGATGCGCTTGGTCAGCTGGTCAGGTCAATCGAGAGATCAGGTGGATCGGACAAGACGCTGTACGTTTTGACGAGCGATCACGGGATGGTCTCAGTTGCCAGAGATCTCTCCAGTCGCATTGAGGCTGCGATCGTTGACGTTGATGAAGAGATACCGTTCAGGTCATTCGGCAGATTCGTGCAGATCTTTCCTCGCACGGAGACTCAGCAGAAGGAAGTCGTTCGGTCAGTCGCACAAGTGAAAGGAGTCGACGTTGTCTTGGAGGATTGTGAGCTCAGGGCTTTGAACACTGGCGATGGAGACTCGCAAGGTGTGATCGTGTCGCTTGTGTCGGGCTTCTCCTCCTTTCCACATCTGAGACCTAGGCTGCTAGGGTATCACGGTGGACTGGAGAACCATGAGACGAGAGTTCCGTTGGTTTTCTTCGGCCAATCGGTACCTCCTGCTAGACTTCCCTTCGCTGAAACAGTGGACGTTGCCCCCACGGTGGCAGCACACCTTGGGTTGCACGGGGCGGCGTTTGATGGTGTCTCGCTTCTTGGATTCTGGCATGGACTCGGCATGAGGAGCGATGAAAAGCGAGACAGTCTTGTGCGGCTCGGGGAGCTGTACGCCCAGCGCGTTCAACTGATTCGCGCTTTGTCAGGACTCAAGAAGGAATACGCTGGTCAAGGATTGACAGCAGGTGAGATGAGAGTGAATGCTGGTCGCATTCAGAAGGTGTTGCTGCGCCTAAGCTCAAGGTCCGCGAGGATCAGGAGATCCATGGGCGTGAGGAGATAGCAGACTGGGTTTTAGTCACTCAACCCTGCAGCTTCTTATACTTGATGCCGACTCGCTGTGCTCTGATGGTCAAGAAGCTCATCGAGGCGTTTGGGTCAGACTTCGAGAAGATGACTGGCCGCGAACTGCTCGAGTCCATCTCTCTCGCCGAGGGCAGGGGAGTGATGGCCGAAGTGGGACCGGAGCAGAGGAACTTGGGAGGCATAACCTCAGCGGAGATCGCGGTCGCATTCGGAGCCGATTTGGTCGTCCTGAACACCTACGATACGATTACCCCCAATCTCACAGGCCTGCCTAGTGTCGAGTCTCAACGTGGCAAGCCCCCTCTGACTCTGGTCAGAGATTTGGCCGGCGTTCCGATTGGCCTCAACTTGGAGCCTGTCGACACATCGACGGTCGTCCAGGAGCAACTGAGTCTACCTGAAGGAAGGAAAGCCTCTCCGCAGAACGCACTCAGGGCAATCGAACAGGGTGCGTCTTTCATATGTCTGACCGGGAACCCGCGAACAGGAGTGACAAATGCCACCATCAAACGATCATTGGCCGAGCTGAGGAAGGCTGTTGGTGACAAGCTGATCTTGATGGGAGGCAAGATGCACTCAGCAGGCGTGACGATCGAGGCCGGTGCCCACATCGTCTCGCGAAGTGACATCGCCGGGTTCGCTGAAGCGGGGTGTGATGTAGCTATGTTCCCGGCGCCAGGATCTGTGCCTGGAATCGACGGGGCCGTCTTGAAGAATTGGGTGAACGACGCGCATGACAACGGAATGCTTGCCATGTCGTGTTTAGACCTTGCCATCGAGGGCTCGGACCTGGACACAATAAGGAGAATAGCGCTGTACTCAAAGATGGCAGGGGCGGACCTCAGTCACATCGGAGACGCGGGGTTCAATCTGTTTCCGGACAATGTGATGGCCTATTGTGTCGCCCTAAAGGGCAAGTATCACACCTACAGGAGGATGGCAGCATCGCCGGCCCGATGATCACCATCACGTTGAGCCCATGTGATCTGGGTTCCTCTTCCGTTTAGGTGGATACGCGGGCAATCGATTCCCGGAGTTCGGAGATTGCGGCGGTGATGTCCCGGGTGCGGT
>JBGOYZ010000090.1:0-3403 GCA_041479945.1 Thermoproteota archaeon | reverse complement strand
CTCCGGCAAGAGGTCTGCTCGCAGGCGCAGAAGCTCGATCTTCACATCGTCGAGCTTGGTGATTACCTTGTGAAGTTCAGTCTTTGTGACTGCCATGAGTCCTCATCTCGAGAGAACACTTGGCACCACGTGCTAGGACTTGTGGTGTAGGGGTCTGTTACTCTTTGCGCTCGCCTCATTTCTATCAGATGATACCTCACTTAAAGTGAGAACATTCACGATCTGACCGAGCCTCTTGAGATGTCTATCATCAGAGAGGATCGCATCCAACCGCTTCACCCGGGCAACGGAGGAGTATGTTGCCACGTGAACAGCATCAGAAGCATAGATGCCATGTGAGGCGATCAGATTCTCGGAGTCTGACAGGATCTTCTCCGTGACCGCTATGAATGAGATCCTGTGTCGTTTCAGTTCCCTCAAGTTTAGCTCGACAAGCTCTTTGGGTTTTCCATCTTTCTTGAGTGCTCTTGCAACTTCAAGAAGTGACCATCTCGAGGTGCATGCGAACCAGTCTCGCTGCTCGTCAATGGTTCCAAGCAGGTCGACCATTCTTGTGCTGTCAGGTTCCTTCTTGAAGAGCTTGACCAGTACACTCGGCTCCAGGTAGAGCCTCAAATCTCGTCCTCTTCGCGATGTCCTTCCTCGACCAAATCGCTCGAGGTTTTCGAGCTGGGCGCGATCAGCTCATTGACAATCTGAAGCATCCTCAGCCTGTCTTTCGACCTGAGTTCGAGCAGATTCAGATAGAGCCGCACGGCACTGCGTATCGCTTCACTCTTGCTGATGAAGCCGTATTCTCTCGTTAGTCTATCGAGCAACTCAGCCTCTCTCCTAGTCAGCTTGGCAGATACCGAAACCGACTGCAACTGGGGCACCCACGGTCTACTGGAGTAGACCGCATAATAAGGAATTCCGGCCCCTTCGTACGACCAGGCGATAGCAGCCCCTTTCCTCGAGACGCGTTACCACCATTACCTGACCTGGCAGATTCGAGCATCGCTCGTCTAGGACTTGCGGATCCATGGCTCGGTAGTTCTCATATTCGAGTAGAACAGTAGCCACCGACTTGTCATCGCCTCCTTTGGACGAAGAGCCAGATTCGGAGAAGACCAAGTCCCGTGTGGGAAGCGTATGGGTAGGAAAGGGCTGAATGGATACAGGGTTTCTTGGGCCGCGATTGCAGACTCTATTACAGTCCTACAGGCGGTAATGCGGTCACAGTTCCAGCGACTACGACCCAAATGGAGCCAACAATTCGGAGAGGAAATCCTACAGGCGGTTGAAAGTATGTGTGACTACCAATACACATTCAGCGCTCGCCACGCCTGATCCTAGCGACTATTGACTCTCTCCGGGACTGAAGTCGTGGGGATTCATGCTTCCACTCTGATCCTCTTCGCTTGGGTGGGCATTCCGTTAACGAGCATTTCCACATGCGTCTCCTTCGCGGTTTCACGGATGATTTGTTCGAGACGATGCTTGATCTTTCCGACAAGTATGGCTCTTCGTCGTTTCGGACACCAGACGAGGTGGTAGTTGAGCAGGTAGACTTGTGCTCCAGCGTGTTAATGGCCCATGTCCTGCATACCATACAGTGTTCCATGCAGGAATTAGACTCGCCGATTGCTAGCTTACTCCATGTCTAAAGATAGGAGCTTGCACTCGCCCTGCTATGGTCAACTATGAATCTCAGGGCCACTCAGCCCTCAGCCGTTTTTGATACTCGAGACCGCTTATGGGCCAAGGTTTCTGCGTGTCTAGAGTCTCCGAGAGCCTTCGGTCTCCGATTCGTAGCAGGAGAACCTTGTCGCCCTCTATCTTGAAGAGGACCTTGTCACCAGCGGCGACCTTGAGGCGCCTTCTGGCGTCTATGGGTATTGTGACCTGGCCCTTCTCGCTGACCGTGGAAACTCCTACTTCCATTCTTTACATTCCCTACCCGACGGTAGGAGGACGCTAATATAAAGTTACAGACTTCCACGCGGGCTTTCTCATCGGGGTCGTCGACCATTGATTCTTGACTCTCTCCTCGACTGAAGTCGGGAGCTTGCGCTCGCCCAGTTATGGTCAACGCTCAACCTCCCGCTTTCCGCGGCTCCGCCCTCAATCGGGCGCCCCTTTCTCATCCGAGGGAATGGCGCTTGCCTGTCTGTTGGGCGACTAGTCGACGCCACCACCATTGATTAGTAGTGTACCAGTCGATTGTCTTCTGGAGCCCCTCCCCGAAGTCCACGTGAGCCTTCCAGCCCAAACGATGGGCCTTGTCACAATTCAAGGAGTATCTGAAGTCGTGGCCAGGACGGTCGCCGACGAACTCTATCATCGCCTCCGGAAGCGATAGACAACGAAGAATCTCCTTGGCGATCTCGACGTTCTTCCTCTCGTTTCCTCCACCGATGTTGTAGGTCTCACCTTTTTCCCCCTTCTCCAGAACTGTGAGAATGGCTCCACAGTTGTCCTCTACGAAGATCCAGTCACGAATATTCTCGCCCGAGCCATAGATCGGGAGAGGCTTTCCACGTAGTGCGTTGGTAATCAGTCTAGGGATGAGTTTCTCTGGATGTTGATTGGGACCGTAGTTATTGGTACTCCGCGTTACGGTGACCTCGAGCCCGTACGTGATGTGGTATGCGTTCACTAATAGGTCAGCCGCTGCCTTGCTCGCTGAGTACGGACTGGAAGGGTTGAGCACGTCGGTCTCCACGAAGGATCCTTCGACACGGCTACCGTACACTTCGTCCGTGCTGATCTGCTCAAACCTAACACCAAACCTCCGGCACGCCTCAAGCAGAACCTGCACCCCGAGAACGTTCGACTCAACGAAGACGCTTGGCGTCTTGATACTCCGGTCCACATGAGACTCGGCTGCGAAGTTCACCACGGCATCCGCTTTCTTCACGAGCGACCCTACAAGCTTACGATTCCTGATATCACCCCTGACGAATTTGTGGCGTTTCTGGCGACGCAGGTCTTCGATGTTGCTCAGGGTCCCCGCATACGTGAGTTTATCCAGATTGATTACCGCGCAGTCGGTGTTGTTGAGTAGGTGACGAACGAAGCTGCTTCCGATGAAGCCTGCTCCACCGGTGACCAGAATCTTATCCATGCTTCAAACCAGGTGCAAGGCCCCAGTCGTATGGGATCTGTTTCGTGTCGGGCGGAAGCCTGAACTCATCAGGCTCCTTGTAGTTGTACAATTCGGTTGGTACGTTTATCGCGTAAGCCGTTTCTGCTCCGACCGCCTTGAACCCGTGATATACGAGGGGTGGAATCTTCACGAGGAGGGGTTTCCGATCTCCGAAACAGATCTCCTCTACTCGCTTGTACGTACCCGATGACTTCCGAGAATCATAGAGCGCCAGCTTGAGCATACCTTTGACGCAGATCATGTGGTCTGTCTGTT
>JBGOYZ010000089.1:0-3408 GCA_041479945.1 Thermoproteota archaeon | reverse complement strand
AGTGCCATCAAGGACACCGCGAATAGGAGAACGAACCAACTGCGCATTACTTCGAAAAATCGTGCCTTCAAGGCGTACATAGTCATGAATACGTAGGATACGACCACCAAGCCGATGAGGCCGGGCAGTATCTCGAACACGAAATCCGTAATCTCGGTCACGGCCGGCACCTATCACTCGAGCCTATTCAGGTCAACTATCTTGCAGGTCAAGTATCTTTCCGAGGCGAATGCCTTCCTGTCTGCTCAGCCCTGAGATTCCAGGACGGCACCTTGGCTGGCAGAGCTGACCATGTCCCTGTACCGCTTGAGGAATCCAGTCACCTTGATATTGGGAAGATGTCTGTCCTTGATCCTCGACCTTATCTCCTTCTGAGATATCAGGACCTCGATCTCCCTATTGTCCAAATCGATTCTGACTATGTCTTTGTCTCGGATCGCTCCGAGCGCTCCGCCGACATAGGCCTCAGGAGAGACGTGGCCGATTGACAGTCCTCTTGTTCCTCCTGAGAATCTGCCGTCTGTCACCAGCGCAACGGATTCGATCAATCCCATGCCTGCGAGGATCGCTGTCAGACCGAGCATCTCCGGCATGCCTGGGGCTCCCTTAGGTCCTTGGTAGCGGACGACCACAGCATCGCCGGCCTTGATCTTCCCCGCGAGCATGGAGTCTGTCGCATCCTTCTCAGAGTCGAAGACCTTGGCGGGTCCCTCGAACTTCCTCATTGACGCCACGACGGCGGACTGTTTGACAACGCATCCCTCCTCGGCCAAGTTGCCCCATAGGATCGCTATGCCACCTTCTTCGTGATATGCGTTCTTGAGATCCCTCACGACGTCCTCGTCCTTCACCGAGGATGAGCGGGCGATATCCAAGATGGTCCTTCCTTCGACGGTACGCGTGTCCTTGAGCATGGGAGAAAGCCTGGAAAGCACTGCCGGAATTCCTCCCGCCCTGTCCAGGTCAATCATGAAATGCTCACCGCCGGGTTTCAGCGCCACTATGTGCTTCGTATCCCTGGATATCCTGTCGAACAGGTCGAGTTCAATCTGAACGCCGAATTCCTTTGCTATTGCCATTAGATGTAAGCATGTGTTCGTGGATCCCCCGATCGCATTGTCCACTCTGAGGGCGTTCTCGAAACTCTCCCTGGTCACGAGGTCGCGTGGTTTGTATCCCTTGCGGACCAGATCGACTGCAAGCGCACCTGTCCTCCGCGCTATGTCGAGCTTCTCTTGCGATATGGCGTGTGAGGATGCGCATCCGGAAATGCTCAGTCCAAGCGCTTCGGTCAGGCAAGCCATCGTATTGGCTGTGAACAATCCTGAACACGATCCGGGTCCAGGACATGCCCTTCTCTCGATTTCCTCGAAGTCATTCTCGGTAATCTTCCCAGCCTTGAGTTCTCCAACTGCCTCGAAGATAGAGATCACGTCGAGTTTCCTGTCCTTGTACACTCCTGGGACCATAGGCCCTCCAGTGAGCATCACGGAAGGTATGTTGATTCGCCCGCAGGCCATCAGCATCCCCGGCGTGATCTTGTCGCAGTTGGTCACCCCGACCCATCCGTCCGCCACATGAGCCTCGACCATCGATTCGATTCCGTCAGCGATGATCTCTCTTGAGGGCAGGGAGTACCTCATTCCGTCAAGTCCCATCGCTATGCCGTCGCAGATACCGGGGACACCGAACTCGTAGGAGACGCCGCCGGCCTCCTCAACTCCCTTCTTCACTTCCTTCACGAGTCTGTTCAGATGCATGTGTCCTGGCACGATTGTGTTGAACGAGTTGGCAATCGCGATCATTGGCTTCTCCAAATCACCGTCGCTCATTCCCAGGGCCCTAAGGAGTCCTCTCGCTGGCGCCCTGGAGAGTCCCTTCCTCATGGAATCGCTCCTGAGCGGGACGCTTTCCTGAGTCTTAGGCATGTTCACCCTCCTAGTTTGAAGTCTGTGTGCAACGCCTCTACGGCCTTCTTTGCGTCCACCTTCTTGACTATGAATGATATGTTCAGTTCGGATGAGCCTTGAGCGATAGCTCGGATATTCACCTCGTGTGCGGCCATCGTGCCGAATACTCGTGCGGCGACTCCAGGGGTCCCCCTCATGCCTGCCCCAACGACGGCGACGATGCTAAGGCCATCTTCTATCGCGACTTCTCTCACCTCTTTGGAGCCCAGAAGGGACAGCTCCAGCGCATTCTGAGCCTTCGCGCCGCTCGCCTTCGGTATCGCAAGCGTTATGCTCTCCTCTGACGAACTCTGTGAGATCATGAGCACGTCTATGTCCTCATCCGTCAAGATCTGCAACACCTTTGCTGCAAGCCTTGGTGTCCCTACCATGCTCGCGCCACTTACGGTAATGAGGCTCACATCGTCGATGTTAGTGATTGCTTTCACGATGTCCCCAGACTTCACCTTGACCTCGCTCTCTATGATCGTCCCCTTGCCCTCTGGATCGTTGATGCTCTTCACCCTGAACGGTATTCTGTATTTCGCAGCGCATTCCAATGCCTTCGGATGGACCACCTCTGCGCCAAAGTGTGCAAGCTCCATCGCCTCAGCGAAAGAGATGGCGTGAATCATCTTCGCAGATTTGACGATCTTCGGATTGGCCGTCATAAGTCCGTCGACGTCCTTCCAGACCCATATCTCGTCTGCCTTTATTCCAGCGCCCAATATTGATGCGGTGTAGTCAGAGCCTCCCCTGCCCAGGGTTGTCTGGATCCCTTCTTGGGTCGATGCTATGAACCCGCAGATCACTGGGACCATCCCCTCCTCTAGGAGAGGATCCAGTATCTGTTTCACCTGGTGAGTTGTGATGCTCATCAGAGGTGCGGCATCGCCGAATCGATCATCAGTGACAATTCCCGCTTCGCTCCCGGTGAGTACCTTCGACTTAATCCCGAGATCTTCTAGGACTCCCTGAAGCAATGGAGCGGACAGCTTCTCCCCATATCCGATCACGAAATCCTCGGATCGGGGCGTTAGCTCACCGATGTGCGCGACGCCAAGCAGTATGTTGTTCAGCTCGTCGATCCGGGCATTTATGGCTGTCATCGTTCTGGTCAGGACGTGTTCGTCCAATATCGCAGCCTCAGCCGCCTTCTTGTGCCTCGCATGTACGGTATCTTTGAATTCGTGAACTGCCTTCTTGTCCCCTCTGCTCGCCTTTTTCGCAGTCTCTAGTAGGGAATCCGTCATGCTGTGCATGGCGGACGTGACGATGACTAGCTTGTGGCCATCTTTGTGATACTTCCTCACGATGGTCCCTACTTTTCTCAGCTTGTCGCCGTCTGCGATACTGATCCCGCCGAATTTCATGACGATTTTCATGTTTGGACCTACCCGAATCGGAGCCCGACAAAAATACCTATCGGGCGAAAGTCCTCCTTATCTCGATCAGATCT
>JBGOYZ010000088.1:0-3422 GCA_041479945.1 Thermoproteota archaeon | reverse complement strand
GACATCAGCATCCGTGATTAGGCTCCCGCCGATGTCCCTGATCTCCAGCCAGAGTGGGTCTTGTATCGACACACACTCGTAGACAGGCTCGACGGTCGGGTATCTGGACAATGCGGATTTGAACATGAGATTATCGATTATCCAGCCTCCGGCGATATCATAGGGGGTTGCGGGAGGGGGTAGCTTCCCGACTGCGTAGTCTATGTCGAATCTCAGCTGGGGGCTGTCCACTCCCTCGAGAGTAGGGATAGAGAGATTCCCTACGAACACTGTGCCATTTGCCGAGTTCCGCACGACTAACTCAACCTCGGACGCTGAGACCTTGTGCGCAAAAGATACGATGTAGTGGTCGGGCTTGAGGCCGTAGGTTTCGAAGTCGTGTGGATACGACGGGAGGATGTCATCTGCCGCTTTGGTCCAGGCGAGGCTGGATGCATCATAGGTCTTGATAGACTCACTGAACTGGGACCCAGTCGTAAGGTTCACACCCGCGAGTATCAGCCCACTCTCGTTGGTGAGATATATCAGCAGAGACTGGTTGCCAGCGGCGGTCCCGATGTTCAGAGACGTGTAAGAGCTGGCCTCCTTGGGCCTAGTTATCTCCGCTGAAATGTTCCAGTCATTCGTGCGGGTCGAAGGACCCGACGGCGAGAAATTCGCGACCGTGCCCGCCATGCTGGTCTTTGTCATCTCCCAAAGCCAACCGTCCAGAACCACGGAATCGGTACTTGTCTGTTGGATTAGTGTGACGCCGTTGAAGGTTGCAGGGGCGTGGGTACCCGTCGACACGTTCGAAAAGGTCTCCGACAGACCCCAATAGTCCACCCCGGACTGCGAGGCACCCGCATGGTTGACCCTTTGGATGCTTACAGATGGAACAAGGAACATGGCAGCCATCAGGATCGAAAGAAGAACCGCAGACGATGTCGTGAATTTCATGTCATCAGTCCTTCTTCGTCCTATTGATTCGCCCGAAACACCGTAAGTGATCCGGTACGAAGGTATGCGCTTCCTTCGACACGTGGGATTGTCTGGCAGTCGTCGCGGGAGCAACTATCTCTGAAACACTATATAAACTTTCAACAACACTCGTGCCCCGATTATGGCAATCAGGCTGTCGGAAGCTGCAACACCCTGTCTCGCGGCTACTTCTTGGGCTTCGCAGCGCTGATTTTGTAGCTCGCCACGAGATTGGAGAGATCCATACCTGCGACCTTCGGCATCCGGTCCAAGTCTGTATCCTTGAGGTAGTCCGAAAGCTGCTCGTGAGTGTAGATTGCCCGCTCCTGCACCTTGATGTCGCCAAAGCCCGCTTTCCTCATTGAGCCAATGTACTCCTTTTCAGACACTGCACCTGATACGCATTCGGACCAAGCACGCAAGTCCTTGGCCACCTCCGCCGGGAGGTCCTTGAGAAGAACGATGTCAGATACAGCCAACTTTCCGCCGGGCTTGAGGACCCTGAAAGCTTCCCTGAAAACCTGCTCCTTGTCGGGAGAGAGGTTGATCACACAATTGCTGATCACGACATCTGCCACATTGTCATCTAGAGGCATGTGCTCAATCTCGCCGAGCCTGAACTCGACGTTGTCATAGCCGTTCTCTCCGGCCGTTCTTCGGGCGCGATGAATCATCTCAGGGGTCGCGTCGATCCCGTAGACTCTGCCCTTCGAACCGACCTTCTTTGCTGACAGGAAACAATCTATGCCACCTCCGCTGCCGAGGTCAACTACGGTCATTCCCGGCTTCAGGTTCGCTATCGCTGTCGGATTGCCGCACCCAGCACTGACTGCCACAGCCTCGCTTGGCAGCGATATAATCTCCGCCTTGGGGTAGATATCGCCACAGCTACACATCGTCTCGGTCTTCGACCCGCAGCAAGATGATGGAGTCAACGCTAGTGCACCGTATCTCTCTCTAACCGCTTTGCGAACGTCTTCCTCGCTCGGCTTGGAGCCGGCAGAGTTGGGCTTCGCCTTGCTTGACCGCTTTGTCTTTCTAGCCATTCTCTCACATTCCTCAGAGCTTTGGTCCCTCTAATACTTCTTGCTTCCTTCGAATACTTCCTTCGGAAGGCAATTGCCTTTTGGGCATCGGTATTTCATGTAAGACCCAGTGTTCCGGGATTGCATTGCTTTTGCATATTGTGCTGTCATTTTCTTCATCTCTCCTTTCGGACATCACTATTGTATGTCCAATAGAGATATTGCTCTCGGAGTATATAGATGTATTGGGCACACAATATTGAACGCACAATAGATTAAGTATCAGCGAAACCATATCTCACCGACATGCCAGCGAAGACGAAGGACCCTCAGATAGTCGTGGAATGCTGTAGGGCTCCAGGCTGTTGCGATATGAGGGGGATGCTGACCTTCCTTATCCTTCATCTCCTCTCTAAGAAGAAGATGTATGGCCTAGAAATAGCCAAGGAGATCGCGAAAAGAAAGGCAGAGATACCAAATCCAGGGACACTTTATCCGACTTTGAAGGAGATGGAGAGAAAGAGGCTCGTGGAAACCTACAAGGAAGGCAATGTGAAGATGTACAAGCTAACGCCAGATGGCAGGCAGGGACTCCAAGAAGCCAAGGATTTCTTCATTCAGGCGTACGGAGATATAGTCCTCGAGTCGATGTAGACCGACCGCAAGATCCTGAGGAGAGGTGGGGAAATGATGCTTTCCGAAGCGGACAGGGCATCACTGGAGCGCAAATTCGCGCAGGGTATGAAGGAAGACATCACGCTGCTTCTGTTCTTCGACGAAGGTTCTGGGACAGGAAAGGAGCTGATCGAGCTTGCGAATGCGCTTTCGGGGATTTCGACCAGAATCAAGGTCGACATTCAACCAGCGGACGACGGCAAGAATCCGAGGATGAGGGAGCTGCACATCGAGCACTGGCCTTGCCTCGTTCTCGTGAAAGGCGAATTCGCGCGGATCAGATACTATGGCGTTCCTGCAGGCTACGAGCTACCGTCATTGATCGACGCCATCGTGGAGCTTTCAAGCGCAAGCACGCCGCTGTCGCCGAAGGCAAGAAGTGCCCTGGCCACTGTCAGAAGGAGGGCCAATATCAAGATCTTCATACTGACGACGTGCCAGTTCTGCCCGACCGTCGCAAGACATGCGTACAGAGGAGCGATCGAGTCTCTGAGGGTCACCGCCGAGATCATAGATTCACAGATGTTCCCAGACCTCGCAACGAGACATACTGTGATGGGAGTCCCGAAGATCGTTCTGAACGATAACCTCGACATCACTGGCGCGATAACGGACGTCGAGTTCTTCGACAAACTCAGAGATTCTGACCATGCGCTCATAGATAGCATCTACGGCTGAGAGCGCTCATCCAAGCATACTGGCCTTGAAAGCATAGACTTATTATCGATGAGGGGATTCTCGAACGAACTGTTATCCATCGAG
>JBGOYZ010000087.1:0-3604 GCA_041479945.1 Thermoproteota archaeon | reverse complement strand
GAGGCTCGCCGAAGTGTTGAAGGAGGGGAAGCGGCTCGGAAGCATCACCTTCGTGGACCTAGCCGCGCCCTACGGGAAGGGCTGGGACTTCATCCGCGGACCTCTGAAGTGGACTGACATCTTTCACTGCAACGACGCAGAGGCGATGAACATCACTGAGACAAAGACACTGAGTGAGGCGAAGAACGGACTGGTCGCTATGGGTGCAAAGATCGTCTTCGTCACTCTTGGAACGAAAGGCGCCACGCTGCAGGACTCCCGCGGTGTTTTGATGGAACAGGCTCCGTTCAGAGTTGATGCTGTCGACCCAACCGGGGCAGGGGATGCCTTTTGTGCTGGTATCATTTCAGAGATGATAAGAGGCAACCTTCTGGGAAAGATAGCAGCTGGTCTCGATCTGGAGAACATGAAGCACTTGCTGATTGTGGGTCAAGCGACGGGAGCTATCTGTACGATGGGCGTAGGAGCCACCACGACAGTCACAAGGGAGAACTTGGATCGCTTGCTGGCCAGCCAAGGCAAAGAGGTCGAGGCAGGGACGCGAATCCACAGAGGGCAAGAAGCATGACGCGCCTCTTGGGTCTTGATCTGGGAACGACAGGAGCCAAGGCCGTGGTGATTGATGAAGCGGGCAAAGTAGTCTCGAGAGCGACTGAGGAGTATCCGCTCATCGTGCCGAGTCCCGGCTGGTCAGAGCAGGACGCGGGCGATTGGTGGAAGGCGAGCGCAAAGGCAATTCGAACGGCCATGGCATCAGCGGAGGTCGACCCCGGTGAGATAGAGGGTGTCGGTCTGACTGGCCAAATGCACGGGCTCGTTCTCCTAGACGGTGAGGGGAAGGTCCTCAGGAATCCCATCCTTTGGAACGACCAGAGAACGACTGAGCAGTGCGCATGGATTACTGAGAAGCTCGGGGGCGAGCGCGAGACCATCAGACTCACCTGCAATCCAGTGTTGGCAGGCTTCACAGCACCGAAACTGATATGGGTGAGGCAGAACGAACCGGGCATCTACTCACGTGCTAGGAAGATGCTGTTGCCCAAGGACTTCATCCGGTTCAAGCTGACTGGCGGATATGCCACAGAGGTGTCCGACGCATCAGGGACCTCACTCTTTGATGTGAGGAAAAGGAGATGGTCAGACGAAGTCGCAGGAGAGTTGGATATACCATCCGCGATGCTCCCGGATGTCCATGAGTCCACGATCGTGACAGGCGAAGTCAGTCGAGGGGCTTCTGATGAGACCGGGCTGAGAGCGGGCACGCCCGTTGTGGGTGGAGGAGGGGACCAAGCGGCCGGAGCTGTTGGAAACGGGATCGTGAGACCCGGAGTAATCTCGGCAACTATCGGGACATCAGGGGTTGTATTCGCTCACACCGACGAAGTGAAGGTTGACCCAGAAGGCAGACTGCACACATTCTGCCATGCTGTGCCGGGCAAGTGGCACGTGATGGGGGTTATGCTATCAGCTGGGGGATCGATGCGGTGGTTCAGGGATAAGCTCAGCTCACAGGAGGTTCAGGCGGCAAAAGAACGCTCGATCGATCCATACGATCTTCTTACGTCAGAGGCTTCAAAGGTCCCCCCCGGAAGCGAGGGACTGCTTTTCTTGCCCTATCTCAGCGGAGAGAGAACGCCTCACAAAGACCCTGACGCTCGGGGAGTCTTCTTCGGACTCAGCCTCAGAACTGGCAAGGGACACCTCGTCAGGGCCATCATGGAGGGGGTCGCATTCGGAATGAGGGATTCACTTGAGATCATGAAGAGCATGGGGGTGCCAATAATGCAGGTGAGGGCATCCGGTGGCGGAGCCAGGAGTGAACTCTGGCGCCAGATCCAGTCCGACATCTATGGAGTCGAACTATACATGATGGAAGCTGAGGAAGGACCAGCGTTCGGCTCTGCTCTCATCGCTGGCGTCGGGGTTGGAACTTACGGAAGCGTCGAGGAGGCGTGCGACAAGGCCGTCAGGACGAGCGGACTGGTAGAGCCCGTGCCTGAGAACGTCGAGTTATATGACCGACGCTACCAGATGTACACTAAGTTATATCAGTCGTTGCGGCCAACCTTCAAGGAACTGGCGAGATTGGCTTGAGTCCGAAGCCCGTGAAGATAGCTGCATCAATACTTTCGGCCGACTTCACAAGACTGGGCGAAGAGATCAAGAAGGTCGAGCAAGGAGGGGCAGACATCATACACGTCGATGTCATGGACGGGCGCTTTGTGCCTAACATGACTGTGGGACCCGCGATAGTGAAGGCCATCAAGGAGGTCACGCGTCTTCCAGTTGATGTTCATCTGATGGTAGAGGATCCCGCGTGGTTCATACGCGAGCTGGAGGGAGCAGGTATCGCCATGATGTCCGTACATCCTGAGGTGACCAGGCGCCTAGACAGAACTCTTGAGAGGATCAGAGGAACCGGTGCGAAGGCAGGAGTCGCACTCAACCCATCTACTCCCCTGGATGCGATAGAGTGTCCCCTCAGTCACTTGGACTACATGCTGGCAATGACCGTCAGCCCGGGGTTCGGAGGTCAGCCATTCCTGCCCATTGTGCTGCCGAAAATCGAAGAGGCAAGAAGGAGGTTTCAGAGTGCCGGACTGGAACTGGACATCGAGGTCGATGGCGGCATAGATCCCCAGACCGCCCCACAGGCCGTACGCGCCGGTGCAAGCATACTGGTTGCAGGGACTGCCATATACCGCACCCGGGACATCACCGCCGCAATCTCCGAACTCCGGGAATCCATCACACACGCGTCTGCCTAGACGGAAGAAGTCCCTAACTCCCACAGGCTCAACGCGAACGCGATCATCGGGCCGGCGATGCTGCCATCCTTCTGTAGGTGTGATACTTGCCCTTTAGGGCGATACAATAGGCCATCACATTGTCCGGAAACAGATTGAATCCCGCGTCTCCGATGTGACTAAGGTCCGCCCCTGCCATCTTTGAGCACAGAGCTATTCTCCTTATTGTGTCCAGGTCCGAACCCTCGATGGCAAGGTCCAGACACGACATGGCAAGCATTCCGTTTTCGTGGGCGTTGTTCACCCAGTTTCTCAGGACGGCCTCGTCTATTCCCGGAACAGACCCCGGAGCAGGGAACATTGCTACATCACATCCTGCTTCGGCGAACCCGGCGATGTCGCTTTCTGATACGATATGGGCACCCGCCTCGATTGTTACGCCCGCTGAATGCATCTTGCCTCCCATCAAGATCAGCTTGTCACCAACAGCCTTCCTCAGCTCGGCCAATGATCCTTTGATGGTGGCATTTGTCACTCCTGTTCGCGGGTTCCCGGTCAGACAAATGAAAGATGCACCCTGTTCCACTGCCCTGAGGGCGTTCTGCGCAGAGGCTTTCCTTCCTTCAGGTACGCCCAGTTTCTCCTGAACAACAGCGGATGGATCGACGGGCTCTAGGTTCAGGCCAATCGGAACGCCGGCCAGATCTCTGACTTGAGTCAGGGTGGGCTTGTCACGTTGAGACGTGGCCTGGGGCAGGCCTGTGAGATTTGGGTTAATTGTATCGTACGTATTCAGGACGACCATGTCGGCTCCGAATGCGGCCGCGATCTCCGCTGAGGTTATGCCTCCCAAGTTC
>JBGOYZ010000086.1:0-3669 GCA_041479945.1 Thermoproteota archaeon | reverse complement strand
CTTCTGGTGCGCTTGTTGGAGCGAAAGCCTCACGCTGAGAGTCGCCTCCTGAAACGTGCAGGGAGCTGGATTTGAACTTCTGACACTGGCCGAATCCCAATTTTGCGATTTTTGCACTGAGCTAAACCCTTTTCTTCAACTCTGTTTCGGTTATCCTTTCTTGTGCCGAGCATAGACCGATGCTATGGAATAGATTGACGGGGCAAACACCAAGTACGACACAGATGGCCCGATTGGCAATGAGACGACGTCCGGGTTTCACCATTCATTCGTACAGTCGAGCCTTGAAATATCAAAAGAACCATTACTGGCGGGGGGAAAGTTGAGCATATGACGATAAGTCGAACCATCTTGAAGACAACGTGTCTACTGCTTGTGGTCGTCATGGCCGTTCCAATGTTCAGCGGCCTTGCCTCTTCCACGGGGAATCCCGCTAGGGAAAGAACCACGACCTACAAGCTGTATTTCGGCGACCTACACACACATACTGGGTACTCTGATGCCTACGAAGACAGCACTCCATGGGACGCCTACAAGGCGGCCATAGCTGCTGGTGCTGACTTCATGGCCGTCACCGACCATTGGGCGATCTGGCACGACTACGAGGCATGGGTCATGAATTCGGTGGAGTGGAAAGATGAGCTAGCCGCTGCCGACTTCTACACGTCCAAGAAGTTCGTGGCGATGGCGGGTTACGAGGCGTATCTGCTCGGGCATTGCGGGGAGATCAACGTCTACAACGCGGATGTTCCTCCTGCGGAGCCCGAAGGATACAAATTCGACAGACTGTCCAACTTCTACGACTGGCTTGCTCAGACCCCAGGCGCGATCGGCCAATTCAACCACCCGCTCTATGTCAGTGACAACTTCATGGACTACGCCAACTACACTCCGACAAGGGACATTGGCATGGGCTTAATCGAGGCTTACAACGATGTGGTCTACGAGGACAGCTATATCATGGCGTTGGATGCTGGTTGGCACTTGATGCCCTCCGCCAACTCGGACACGCACTATTCCAACTGGATCGCGGGCAACGAGATGAGGACCGTGCTCCTTGCGGAGAGCCTCACACCGGGGAACCTGTACGCTGCCATGAGTGCCTCTCGGGGCTACGCGACGCTCGACAAGAACCTGCAGATCTACTACACGCTCAACGGAGCGGTCATGGGATCTGTTCTGTCGCCCACGGGCAAATACGAAGTCTCGGTTCGGATCTCGGATCCAGATGGTGCAGCTGACGCAATCAAGCTTGTCGAGATAGTTTCCGACGGCGGAGCGGTCGTGGCGAAAATGAAGTTCGATGGCGCAAAAGTCCAATGGACGACCACGCTGACATCGACCAGCGCCCACTACTTCTACTTGAGAGTGACCACTGCGTCGGATCTCTCAGGAGTGGAGGGCGTGACTGCATGGACCGCCCCTGTCTGGACCGGGCGATGATCTCGTCGAGGATGCGCTTGGGGCCATAGCAGGACCCCCTATGCACGGGGATTTGCCCCAATGCTGGATCGCGCGTGCAGAACCTCATGTGCAGAGAGCCAGATGTGAAACGAGACGTATAGCTGGTTCTCAACCAAGGGAGTTTCTGCACCGAGATAGAAACCCTTTCATCCACTTTCCCCGTGGACCCTTGAGCTCAAAGTCGGGATGATTCGAACTCCGACGTTTTGCCCTCCCGCAATGGCAAATTCCTATTACGCAGGAGACGAATCTACCGACTTACCCTGGAGATGTTCCGAGGGAGGAGTTGGAAGGCGAATGACAACAGTCGAGTTTCTGAAGGAGTTCCTTGAGGCGTTCAACCGACACGATCTCGACGCAATCATGGGTTTTTTCGCAGAGGATTGCGTGATGGACATGCCGCGCGGTCCAGATTCTTGGGGCAGGCGCACGGTAGGGAAGAAGGAGGTTCGAGACGCCTGTGAGAGTCGATTCAAGGGCTTGCCTGATGTGCATTATGGGAAGGATCGCCACTGGGTTGCGGGAGACCGGGGATGTTCGGAGTGGACTCTCACTGGAACGACCACAACTGGCGTGCGACTGGAGGTTCGTGGTACAGATCTCTTTGAGTTCAAGGGTGGGAAGATCCATAGGAAGGATTCGTACTGGAAGATTGTGGAGAAGGGATCCACTTCGAAGTGAGATTCAACTTCCTTTGCCTTTCTGTTCTGCCGCTAGTCGCCTCTTTCGGTCTTCGTTGGCTAGCCATTCGAAGGATGGATAGGGCAAACCGTACTTTTCTCTCACGGGGTCGTCGAGGTCTGCTGGAGCACGCGCCCATACCTTGATCTTGTCCCAAACATACTCAATTGGGAGGATGTCGATCACAACATCCTTAGGTACGAGTCCTCTTTGCGCCAAAGTTCCAATTCCCTCACAGTAATCGGCAATCATCAGAAGAACTGGCAGTGAACATTGTTCCTCCGCCTCCTCTGGAGTCTGGAAACGAGCCTTCATGAACTTGGCAGCCGCCTCTGTCCATTCACGTGTGCACATGAATTCGTTTGTTCGCATTATAAGCTCGGTCTTCCTGTCCTTCGACATGGTTCGCAGCTCAAGAACCGCGAAAATCGCGCCCGCGATGAAGCCCACATACGCCGCCCCTTCCAACACCTGCAGAAAGCCCACCAAGCCAATCTCCTCGGGTTGGAATGGCCTCTCCTACCTATGGTCTTTTCCTGCGTTGAGCCGCGTGTGAATCGAGTTGTCTGGCCATTCATCAATCTGAGGATTACTGCACCGAGCTAAGCTCATTTCTCTTTCCTCTGAGTGACCTTGTGCGGCATGAATTCCTCAGGGCGCTGCATTTGCTTCGCTATGATAATGTCCGAACATTTCGGACAGTTGTGAGTTCGGGTTCTCGAATATCGTGCCTTCTTGAGGAGCAAGGACGCAAGAATGAATACGATAGCGAAGAACACGGCGAAGGACACGGCGCGCGCCAAGACGTCCTCGAACTCCAGCGCGAAGCTGAGCGCGAACAGAGCTGCAATAATGCCTACGATTAGCCAACCGTTTTCCATCCCGACTAGGCGCCCTAGCCGAAACCTCGTCGCGAGGAGCAGGTCTCTCGAAAGCGATGTGGACAGCGATGCGCCGGCTGGAATCGTGAAGTCCTCCCCACAAGTCCTGCACTTGGGCATCGCTGCCCTAATCGTCATCCGTGCCTAATGTCTTTCCGAAGCGTCGTTCGAACAAGATGCGAACGGCTGAGGCGAGTTCCTCAAGTCGAACTACTTGTGAGCCGGATGCAAACCCACTAAACCTTATTCGTCTACTTTTCCTCCTGGGCAACGTAAGTCTTCTTCGGTTGTTCGTATGGCAAAAGACCGCAGTGTGACAAACGGACGGCCGTCAGTCCTCGACCAGGAGGAACGAGTCTACAAGGGCGCCGGCGGACTGAAGGGCCTGCGTCCAGAACAACTTGTTCTCCAGATCTCCGGGGCGGAAGAGGCTGTCGTACTTGAGTCGATCATCGCCGGGAAGCACTCTCTCCGCACATCGCACGGCAAACTCACGTAGCTGACGGGCATTGGACAGGCGGGGGTTGAGGGCTACGTAGTACAGGCCGAGTTTCTCCACCTCTCGTACCTCATGACCCATCTGTTTCCCGGCCTGTCGGAACTGACTCAGCACGACCAGCAATCGGTCGCCAACGCCCATCGG
>JBGOYZ010000085.1:0-3709 GCA_041479945.1 Thermoproteota archaeon | reverse complement strand
GGGGGTGTTTCTCCGCCAGGCTTTCCTTGGCCAGGCCTGCCTTCGCGGCAGCTACGACAAGTGCACCCTCAGTCGTGTCGCCAATCACGCTTGTCCCATCAACCTGAGCGTTCGTGCACAATGTTGCGGCCCTCAAGAGAAGGCCCAAGTCGTTGTCCTCATTTGGATCCACGAGTTTCCCGTCAGCGAGGAAGCTGCCCTCAAATTCATATCCGACTCCCGTTATCTCCACGAACCTCTTCCCAACATAGGCCCTGCGCGCAGTCATCTCTCCCTTGGTGAGCGTGCCTGTCTTGTCCGAACAGATCACAGTCACTGCACCCAAGGTCTCTGCAGAGCTGAGTCTCCTCGTGATGGCATTTCGCTTGGCCAACTCCCTAACCCCGAGTGCCAGTGAGATGGTCACGACAGCAGGCAAGCCCTCCGGAACCGCGGCAACGGCCAGAGCCACTGCCGTCATGAACATCCCCAACGCGCCCTCCAGATGCAACCCTTCCCGTATCATCTCAAAGGCGAAGGCGACTACGACTATTGCCAGAACCACTTTACCCAACTTCGCTGAGAAGGAATCAAGCTTTCTCTCTAGAGGTGTTCTCTCCTCTTGGACTGCCTGCACCATCTCTGCGATCTTCCCGAATTCTGTGTCCATTCCCGTCACCGAGACCACAGCCCTTGCCCTGCCGTAGGTCACGTGAGTTCCTGAGAACACTGTGTTCTTTCTCTCTGATATCGGAACTTTCTCACCAAGCGTCTCGGTTGTCTTGTTAACGGGAGTGGACTCACCCGTCAGGACCGCTTCCTCGGTTCTGAGCTCGACCACGTCCATCAGGCGCGCGTCTGCGGGAACCCGGTCGCCGGCCTCAAGGTCAATCACATCTCCCGGAACCACCTCTCTTGCAGGAACAATCACTTCTCGTCCGTCCCTTAGGGCCCGGGCCCGAGGGGCTGAAAGTTTTTTCATCGCATCTATTGCTTTCTCAGAACGATACTCCTGAATGAACCCCACTGTCGCATTGAGCGCAAGGATCGCAGCAATGGCGATGGCATCCAAGTACTCGCCTATCCCCACCGAAATCACAAGAGCTATCAAGAGCATGACGACGAACAAGTCCTTGAACTGGTCTAGGAACATCTGAAGAGGAGTAGTTCCTTTTCTCTCCACTAGCTCATTGTACCCGTACTTCTTCAACCTCTCCTGAGCTTCTCCAGTGGTAAGGCCTTTCTGACCTGTGTTCAGGTTCTGCAGCAGTTCTTCGATCCCGACCGCGTGCGAAGGCTTCAAGGTGCGGCTCACACCCCAGTTTGGGTGTCCTTTAAGAGTTGCTCTCGTGGCGTTCTACAGGACCTGAGGACACAGGAACTCTCACGGCAGAACACGTAGTGATGCGACCGATAAGGTCTGACCTACGCATGCCCCTCGTAGCGGTTGAGATGGCTTACGTCCTTGAGTCTCCTCTTGGGAACATGGAGGACACCCTTCTCGTCCTTCCAGTATCTGATTGAACCTTGTGCTTCTTCCGCAATCGGTCGCTCGTTTGGGTAGCCTAGGGCAACGACCGAGTCTATCTCGCAGTTGGCAGGAATGGACAAGATCATCCTGACCTTTTCTCTGTCCGCAGAGCCCAACCAGCAGGAGCCTATCCCCTCTTCGTAAGCGACGAGGAGCATGTTCTCGATCGCAGCTGCGGCATCATGTGTGCCTCCCGTCTCCCTTATCGTTCTATTCAGGAGAACAATAATGTATGCGGTAGGTCTCTCGCCCTCAGGCGGATCTGCGGAAGGAGCTATGTAGGTGGCCCACTTCAAGCATGGGAACATCCGATCTACCTTGATAGGATCAGTGACAACTACATACTCGCAGGGCTGGAGGTTTGCTCCGGAAGGGGCGAGTCTAGCTGCGTTGACCATTTTCTCCAAGACCTCGGTCGGAATCCTGTCCTGCTTGAACCGCCTGATTGTCCTTCTGTTTACAGCGGCCTCGTAGACATCCATCAGCTGGCACTAGCTGAGGTCCCTCAAATAACGTTTTCGGGAGAATACGTCCGCTTGCGTCCGTTCGGTGAGATCACGCCGGTTCGTTGGAGTGCTTCTTGACCTTCAGCAACGCATCTACTATGTCGTCCATGTCTCTCCTCGTGCCAAGTAAGACGCTCTGATGGAACCACATTCCCTCTTCCTTGCACGCGTGCTCTGTGACCGGAAGCTTAGTCGTGCTGTAGTCGAGATTCACATAGGGGAGACTGTAGTTCCTTATCGCAGGCAACTCGTGAAGGGGAATGGTGTAACCTGGTGCCAGAGGTATACCCTCCTTGTTCACGGTTTTGACGAACTTCTCCTTCGGCACTCCGCCGAACGCGTTCTGATCGTATCTCATGATGAACAGGTGATGGGCGTGTCTCGTCGTCTGCGGGTAGGCTTCCAGAGGAGCTATGCCCTCCACCTCCTTGAGCCTCTTGGCCAGATACGTTGCGTTCTTGTCCCTTATCTTCATCTGTCCTTCTACCTTGGCTAGTTGCTTCAGGAGAATCGCTGCCTGAAACTCCGTCATCCTGAAGTTGCTGCCCAAGATGAAGTGCTCGTACCACTGCCTGTCCTTCCTCCTGCCGCAGTTCATGATGGACCAAGCATCCTCTCCGATCTCCTCGTTGTTGGTCGACATTGCTCCACCCTCTCCAGCCGTCAGGTTCTTGCTGGACTGGAACGACCATATGGCTATGTCCCCATCACCGCCGATGCGCTTACCGTTCCATTCTGCGCCATGAGCCTGTGCCGCGTCCTCAACCACGCGAAGGTCACGATCCCTAGCTATCTTCAAGATCCTGTCCAGGTCAGCTGGGCCACCGCCTATGTAAACTGGAATTATCGCCTTGGTTTTTGGCGTGATGACGGCTTCTACAGAGTCCGGGTCCATCATGTAGGTCTCCGGCTCGATGTCTGCGAACACTGGCACCGCCCCGATCGAGAGAACGGAGCTGGCAGTTGCGACGAACGTGTATGAAGGCACTATTACCTCATCTGCAGGCTTTACCCCGACTGCCCTGAGGGCTATCTCGATGGCCGCCGTACCATTCGTGCATGTAACGACCCTCCTCACGCCAAGCCACTTGGCGTACGCTTGCGAGAACTCGACGTTCTTCTCCCCGCCTATGCCCCATTTCCCGCTCCTGAGCACCTCAATCAACGCCTTCTCCTCAGCTTTGCCGAAGATCGGCCAAGACGGAAACGGCTTCTTTCTCACTGGTTTGCCTCCATTGATGGCAAGTTCAGTCAACTGATGCACCGGCAAGGGAGCCGCACCAGCAGATATAACGATTGGGCAAAATGATCGGTTTTGCAGCGGGAAAAGAACCGCTCGTCTCCATCGATGGCAGTGAGAGACTCGGTCCTTGATCTGGCAGCGCTCTGCCCGGGAGTAGCAGCAATGTCCCTTCTAGAAGCCCTGAGAAAACCAGAGCTTCCTGACACCCGACGCCGCCAACAACGCTGAGAGAGGATCCACGGTCAGTGTCTTTCTGCTGCGAGTTCCGCGTTGGCCGCTTGTATCTCTCTTTGTACCCTTGGATCATCACTCCTGATCGTGCGCGATTTCCCCGGACTCGTGGAGTGGAACTCCCTCTCGGCCACCGCTTTCAGGAATCTGTCCTTGAAGTCCGGGAAGTACGAACCATAGATGTGATACGAGTCGGTAACATCGACGTACTGACCGACT
>JBGOYZ010000084.1:0-3723 GCA_041479945.1 Thermoproteota archaeon | reverse complement strand
TCTCGTAAAGGGCTGGTGGAAAGATACTGGCCTGCCGGAGGATATTCTAGAGGCAAACCAGCTCGTCCTCTCCGAACTGTCCTCCTACAACAAAGGAAGACTGGAGCGAGATGTCAAGTCCTCCGGCATTGTGTGCATTGGAGAGGGCACAGTGGTCCGCGCAGGAACGACGCTTCGAGGTCCCCTCATCATCGGTAAGGGCTGCGAGATAGGGCCCGACGCGTACGTAGGGCCGTACACATCAATCGGCGACAACACAATAGTTCGAGGAGCAGAGGTGGAGAACACGATCATAGTCGGGAACTGCAAGATCGAATGCAAGAGACGGATCGTCGATAGCCTCATCGGCAGCAACACGCAGATCAGCGACTCCGAGAACAGCCTCCCTCGCGGATCACGATTCATCATCGGAGAGAATACCATCATCTGTATCTAGACAATCGTGTCCGAAATGCCACGTCGACGCGCTTCTCCTCAGGCTCGCGACTCACTTGAAGGTTGCCCGGGTGTTAACAAGGCATAAATTTGTGTAACCTGAGTTTTGCCAGAATTGCTTTGGCTGAATTGAAACTCAAGATGGGTCCGAAGGGCCAGATCCTTGTTCCTAAGGTGTTCCGTGACAGGTACGCGTTGAAGGAGGGAAGCCTCATCATGATTGAGCCGGAAGAATCCGGACTTCTCAGAGGGAGGCCGTCTGTTCAGGAACTCGAGCGGCAAACAGAGAAGCACGTGGCGAAGTTGAAGAGCATGGGGATCAGAGGGCCTCGGCTGGGAGAACTACGGCAGATGCATCTAGAAAAGGAGTTCGAAGAGTTGCAAGAAGAAGCTGTTCCTAGACGCTAACCTCGTAATTTACCTGAATACTATGACCGGGAACGAGCGACCGACAATAGACAAATTCTTCAAGGATCTTCTCAGGGATCGTCTCTTCGCCAACCTGCTGGTCTTGGACGAGGCGCTCTACATTTCAAGAAGCCGATATAGAGTCCCGTACGCGGTCACCATGAACTTCCTGAGGCGGGCTCTGCTGCCATACACCGAGATCATACCGATTGCTGAAGAAGATCTCAAAGCAACCGAGAGGTATCTCATCGAGTATGACATCAAACCTTCCGACGCAATCCATCTGGCAACCATGGATAAAGCCGGGATAACCTCGATCATCAGCGAGGACAAGGAGCTCGACAAGGTAAAGGGCATCAATCGCATCTGGCTTGAGAAGATCCACAAACCGCTTCGAAGTTGACCCTGAGACGACAGCAAGAACGAACCTCACCGTGTGCATTATTCCTTCGCCTGAGGTAATCTAGGCATCGAATAATCGAAATCATAGTTTGAATCCGCGAAGGTCAATCGCCTTGGTGATACCTCTGCCCGCCGAGGCTTGATTCTCATCGGCGGTCAGTATAGGCACTTTCCATTCCTCAGCTGCTTGCAGGTAAATAGCGTCGTAGAAAGTCGTGTGCCTCAGTCTCGCGATCTCCATCGCGCGGCTGACTCTTTCTGGAGTCGGTTGAATCAGTTCTATGCCCAACCTCAGGATGGAGACAACGCCATCCCTTGCGTGCTCATCTGTGAGCTGTGGGTTTCTCCAGATCGAGTTGCCAACTTCGTATATGATATGGATTGGAGCGACTAGTTCTACGTCTCCTCTGACGTGCGCGTCCTTGACCTTCACGGCACTGTCTGACAGTTCCTCTATGTTGAACCACTTGGCTGCGACGCTGGCGTCAACGACAAGTCTCATATTCGGTCTCTGTCCCGTCTTACTGACCGGGCCGCATTGTACGCGCCCTTGGTCGTCTTCAAGCGTATCTCATCGATTCTCTTCGAGGCCTCAAGCATCTCTTGCTCCTTGACCCTGCGCTCGATCATGCGGCGGAGGTAACTTGCCCAATCTTCCTGTACTCTCTCCATTCTGTCTTTGAGGTGTTTCGGGACCCGAAGACTGACAACCGACAACTTCCATCGCGACGATGTAGACGGGTCTGTCATATAAAGTGTCCTACAGAGATGTAGCTCAAGGCCGTCAACATCGGTTCATCCGAAGAAGCTTACGAGAAGGCTGTGAGACCGCCCCCGCCCAGGGCGTAAGTTCGTCCGTGTTTAGGTCGAGACGTGAAGCCTCAGTCATACGCAGTCTGGCTTGGAAGGGCTCGCTTCAGCCGTTAGTCCCAGACGTTCCCAGGTAGGTACCGATCTTGACTCGACTAACAAAGCCTGACCAATTTTGGGAAATAGTGTCACAGCACACGTTGAGGGATACTCGTTGGTGGGTTCGAACTTGAGAGGTTGCCGACGCCGTCCAAGCCGCTGGTTGAGGGTGCTGTGATTCGACCGTGAGCGTCTTGTCACCGTTCTGTTCCGGATAGAAGGCTAGACTGCTCTTGTACACCGGGTCGGTCCCGCTCTGTAGGTTCGCTTTCTCCGTGGCCTCCCTCACCGTGAGTCGCTCGCCGGCCAACGCCTTGATTAGGTCCAGTGTCACGCGGTCGCTGAACTCCAAAGTCACCAGAGAATCCCATCCGATTACGGCCGTGGCTCCCTGCCGATAGAAAGCGTCAGCAAGGTTTGGTCCTTTTTCCGCCTGCGTGCCCCCAATGGTGACTTCCTCCCCTGTCCCATATGAGGTGCCTGCACCAAAGCATCCCATGCCAACGACGATCGTGTTCTGGAAGCGGCCTTGAACGTAGGTATCCACGAACTTGGAGCCGAATGCGAACACGGCTGGGTCTCCTTCATAGTCCTTTCCAGGTCTGAGCTCATCCCGAAACTGTTCAGGTTCATACTTTGATTCATCATAGGTTTCGCTGGTGAAGTAGAAGACGCCATGTCTGCTAGTGCCACTGTGGACTCTGAACATCACCAACACATATCCGGCTGGAAAGGACTTCATGAAGTCCACGGTGAAATCCGACGCGTTGTAGACGTCAACGGATAATCCTGCTGAAGTCAGGTAGCTGACAGCCTTGTTTTCGAATTCGGGGTTGGGGCGCTGAACTGAAAGGGCATCAACGATCGCGGCTCTATTCTCTCCCACGCGCGGAATGTTGGTCGCCGGAATTGGGTAAAGGAAGTAGACCGATATCGAACCGATCGCGACAAGCATCACGAGCGCAACGATCAAGAAAGTCTTTGAGAGCACTACGCGCCTGACGGAACTGAAGCCAAGAGACTCTTTCCGTGAAGGCAGCCCGTTGGACCCTGACAAATGAATATTGCCCCGATTCTTCAAGTGCGCGAACCTTCTTGGCCATGACAAGCTCAAAAACCCTATCTACCGGTTCCTTCCATTTTGAAGAAGCCTTGTTATGTAGTAATTGCGGCAGGGAATTGGAGGCTAGCGCCAAGTTCTGTGACGTTTGCGGCAGAAAGCTTACCGTCGAGGAACAACTATGGAGACATACAACTCCTCCGCATTTTTTGCGTCCAAGCGCTGCTGTGATTGAGCAGCCCGGTCACGGGACCATTCCCACGCATGAGGGTACACCGGCGGTAGAGGAGGCAGTCGAGTCGAAGGCAGTGAGCTCGCAGCCTCTCCAATCAACCCGCAAACAGACCCGGCATGTCTTCCCTAGGAGGCCACGTTTCTCACGGAGGTTAATGATGCTCTCCGCGATCGGGCTTTCTGCACTAACGATAATTGCGGTGTCAGTTGTAGCATACCCGATTCTATCCGGGGGGACACTTCCCTTCTGGCAGGGCACAACTTCCTCTCAGACC
>JBGOYZ010000083.1:0-3779 GCA_041479945.1 Thermoproteota archaeon | reverse complement strand
CTTCCCGAAGTATCCCGCGCCCAGGCCGATGAGCGTACCCAGGATGACCGAGATGGCTGTTGCCACGAGACCAACTATGAGGGACGCCCTCGCTCCATACATAGTCATGCTGTAGATGTCCTGACCCTTGTGGTCTGTCCCGAGTGGGTGCGTCCAGTTCGTGTATATTGACTTCTTCAGAGACGGGGGCAAAGGATTGTCCTGCAGGGGAGTCCCTGTCGGGTCGAGTGGGTTCTCCACTCTCGGCTCCTCGTGTTTGTCGGGGTTTGGAACAGTCGACAGGACAGGTGCGAGGAATGCCATCATCACGAACATGATCAGTATCAGGAGGCCGGCAAAACCCAGCCTGTTCGCTTTGAAGATCCTCCAGTCCTTCTTGAAGGTCTTCCACTGCAGTCTAGCCTTCTCCATGTCAGTCTTCGTGATTAGGCCTGCACCCTTTCGCAGTCTGGCTATGATGATATATGCGGCAATGAGGATGATTGGGATTCCTATGAACGTGAACGCCCAATGCTTCATTATGAAGCTCGGCTTTGGAACGACATTGATGTAAACGGATTGTGTGTTCGAGAGTCCGCGAGAATCGGTGACGGTCAGGGTGACAGTATAGTTCCCAGACTTGAGGAAAGTGTATTGTAAGATGGCATCGGTCCCCGACGCGTACGACCTGTCGCCCTTGGTGATATTCCATTGATAGCTGACTATAAGATCATGCGGTTCGGAATCTGATCCATTGAAGGTGATGCTCAACGAATCAGTGCCCATGTCCAACCTCCTGTTCGACCCCAGTTCAACCCTCGGAACCACAGTTATCACGACTTGGTCGCTCGAATTCCCGTTGATCGGATCAGTCACAGTGAGATTGACTGTGAAGATGCCTGTGGTCGAAAAGAGATACTGACTCAGCGGGTTGCCTTGGCTGAGGATGTGGTGCGTTCCGTTGTCCTCAATCGTCCAATTGAAGGTCAAGGCGGAAAGCCGGTAGAGGTTTGATGTGGTGTTAGTTGCGTTGAGTTTCGTCATGTTGCCATACCATTCGGTATGATCTATGCCGGCATTCGCAACTGGGGCGGCCATTACGGAGCAAACGCCCGCGTGTGAGCTCTCAACCCCGGGCGAGACGGAGAAGACACCCAGCGACGGCACGAGGGTCATCATCACGACGACAAGCAAAGCTATCCTGACCGCACTAGCAGAACTCGAATGGCTGTTCGCATTCGAACCTGGGTTGAATCCTTTCCGCAGAATGAGATTGCCAATCATGAAGTTCGCCTCTAGACACTGACTCTCGGGTCCAAATACATGTATATCATGTCAGCCAGGAAATTCGCAACAAGTACGACTATCGCCATGATGAGGAATATCGCCTGAAGGAGTGGGAAATCCCTGAGATTGACCGCATCCCAAGTGAGCAGTCCGAGACCTTCATATGAGAATACAAGTTCTACCATTATGTCTCCGCCCAATACCCATCCGATGCTGATTGCGGCGACCGTGACGACGGGCAACATCGCGTTCTTCATAGCATGGTCTCGCAGGATGGCCTTGTTGGAAAGGCCCTTTGCCCTCGCTGTCACTATGTAGTCCTCGGTCAGGACATCCGTAAGCGAGTTCCTCATGATCAAGGCATATTCGGCCATCACTTCGATCGTGAATGCAATCACTGGGAGGACAAGGTGATAGAGCCTACTCGCGATCTTCTCAAAGATAGACATGTTCTCATAAGTCGGCGGATTGCGCACAAAGGGTATCTCTCCATAAGCGTGCGCCAACGGGAACCATCTCAATTCGCCGGCGAACAACATCAGCATCACGAGGGCGAAGAGGAAAGTTGGCATCGAGTAGAATGTCAGGGCGAACGCCATCCCAATGGTGTCGGCGGGCTTGCCTCTCCTCCAAGCTGCGAATCGACCTAGGGATACGCCAAGCCAGATTGCCATCGCGGTTCCGATTCCGACAAGCAAGACGGTGTTGATAACCGGCGTTGGCAGACCTGCAGAGATGGGTTCACCTTTCCATCTAGAAGCGCTCAGACCGAAATCCAGAGTGAAGATCTGTTGGATGTAAATCAGGAGTTGCTCTGGCAACGGATCATTCAGATGGAACTTCTCCCTGATGAGTTGCTTGATGACTGCGCTGCCTGCGCCGCCCTTCGGTACAAGGACCGCCTCAGGACCGCCGGGGAGGATCCTGAACAAGAAGAAGTTGAACACTATGATTGCAAACAGAGTAATGACGAGGTAAATGGTCTTCCTCGCCATGTACGACCGCATGTCCATCCGATTGTCCCCCTCCTTGCCAGTGGTTATTACTCATCCTCGGGTCCGAGTCTGCCTGGATCGTTGACCTATCTACCGTCCCTTATATGCGTGCTATCATCACTAGCACGCGCACTCTGGTTCTTGAGGTTAAAGGTGTCGGCCCGTTTCCGGGCCAAGGTTTTTCAGCTTAGTCCCCTAGCGGGCTATCGCCCGCCAGCGACTCCTTCTTCTTCCCCCTCATCCTAAGGAGAACAAGGAGGACAACCACTGCCGCTGCAACGCCTGCACCAGCTGCAACCAGCATCCAATTGATCGGAGACTGGTCCTCTACATGGAGCGGAACGAGGTCGAAGAAGAGCGGGTTGCCCATCCAGAAGTTGTCCATGCTTCTGCCAGGGTCAGCTGCCCAGTCGCCCCATCCGCTGAAGGTGTCGTCTCTCCAGGCGTATGTCTGATATGGGTAAGCCAGGATTATGTAGTGCTCGTCGAGGTAGGCGGCTCTCTGGCAGTTGTCGACATACTCCTTCCTCTGGGTCTTGTTCAGCTCCGTCACGCTCTTAAGGTAGTTCGTTTCATAAGTGGCGTTTGTCCAATGGTTGTCGTTCCAGCCACCCCATGCAGCCTTCGTTTGGACGAACAGCTGATAGTTCGGGTCGATATCCGCGCTCCAATACCATATGAATGTATCATATGCGTAGCCGTACGCCTCGGTGTTCAGCTGCGCCTCGTCGACTATCCTGTAGTTGAGCTGGATGCCGATCTGACCCCAGACATCTTGCAGATACATCGCGATGTCTTTCTCCTCGGGATATTCTCTCCGGATGATCATATCGTAAACGAGCTTCTTCTTCTCGGGGACCAGGTTCTCGGTCACGGCATAGCTTCCTGCCGTGCACTCCCTGATGCCGTCAGCGTCGATGTCCCTGTATCCATTGGCCTCCAGCAAATTCCTTGCAGCTACGAGATCGAACGGGATCTTCTCGGTCGCGTTCGGCTCGTAGTGCCAGTATGTGTTGACCGGCGGGATCATCGTGGTGCCTTCGTCTGCCAGGCCGAGGTAGTACTGAGAGACAATGTATGATTTGTTCGTGGCCATCGCCATCGCAGACCGGATATTGTGGTCAAGCCTCGACGGGTTCGGCCCGGCGAGGTTCGCGTTTATGCCGATCTCTGTCCAATACTGAGTTATTTTGCGTCCTTCGAATGTTGTGACGTTCTTAGACTGCCTGAAGCGACTTCGCTCTTGATGTTCTTGTATGCCGTTGGTGGGAAAGCTGCGATATCGAGCCGATTGTTTTCAAGGGCGTATGTCATCGCAGTGGTCTCATCGTAGAAGTACATGACGAGCTTGTCGAACTTGATTTCAGGAGCTCCGGCCTTTGTGTATTTCCAGTGGTAGTCTTTGTTCTTCACGAGGGTGATCTGGTTTCCTGCAACCCATTCCTGTCGTATGTCCTTCGTTCCCGTGAACGGACCAGTTCCAACGAGCGGGAACTCCTCACCTGCAAACACTCCTGT
>JBGOYZ010000082.1:0-3891 GCA_041479945.1 Thermoproteota archaeon | reverse complement strand
TCGATATGGCTCTTCCTCTTGCTCTCAGTATTGCATCATTCCCGCTGGTGATCTGCATGAATGCTGCTGTCGCATATACTAACGGGCTCTTCTTTCCGATGAAGATGACGTTCGAGGGGATCCTAGGAGCTTCTGGTTTTGGTCCTTCTGATTCTGCCATTGTATTTCTCGCCATCTTGGGGGTACCCGGTATCATTTAACGCTTTCGCGCGCGGCGTTGACACACCAAGCGTAAGGGGTGATACTGCCTCTGTCATGGGCCATCTACTGGGTTCGCCCTCATCCCGCATGGGCGTCGGATACCTTTGAGGACGCGTTGATCCCGGGCTTGAGTTGGATCAGATTCTGAACCCCTAGCTACCCACGGATTAGTCGAGAGGAGTTCAAGAACAGGACGACATCGGGAAGCGCGTGAGCCACAGCAGCCATCGCCGGACTCAAGAAGCCCATCGAGGCCAGTGCAATCCCGGTGATGTTGAAAACGATGCTCGCCGCGATGTTCTGCTTGATCACTTTGAAGGCCCGATCTCCAATGTTGATGGCCTCCAGAATCTTCGTCAGATCGTCGGTCATCAGAGCCACATTTGCTGCTTCTATGGCCGCGTCGGTCCCTGCGACTCCCATGGCAATGCCCACAGAGGCTTGGGCCAAGGCTGGAGCATCGTTGATGCCGTCCCCCACCATCACCACTTTCCTTCCTGCTTCCACGAGCTTTCTTACTACATCCACCTTTCCTTGGGGGAGCATCTCAGCGAAGACTTCGTCAATGCCGATCCGTTTCGCTATGGCTGAGGCAGTCCGGGGATTGTCTCCAGTGAGCATGACCAGATTCACACCTCTGTTCTTCAACTCGTTCATCGCCTGAATGGCACCCTCCCTCAGTTCATCTGATACAGAGATGACCCCGCAGACTTCGTCGTCGTGCGCCACCAGCATCGCTGTTTTCGCATTCTCTTCTTCATGAGTCACGTAATTCTCTATGTCCGGCGGGATGTCGACAGCCCTCTCCCTGAGCAGCTCTCTGTTGCCTATGAGCAAGGTTTGGCCGTCGCACGTGGCGATGATGCCCTTACCTCGTATCACTTGGCATTCTTGGTGCTCTGGTATCTTGATCCCGTACTTCTCTGCGGCATCTAGGATGGATCTGGCCATGGGGTGCTCGGAGTGTTCCTCGGCGATGGCCGCCAAAGTGAGTATTTCCTTCTCGTCATGGGCATCGAAACCTTTGATGCCTGTTACTCTGGGCTCTCCTATGGTAAGGGTTCCAGTCTTGTCCATTACAACCGTGTCCACCTGCCCCAGCTCCTCCAAGTAGATACCGCCCTTGATGATGATCCCCTTCTTCGCTGCCTTGCCCACACTTGCCACCACAGCCAGAGGTGTTGCCAACGCTATCGCACACGGGCAGGCAACGACAACAACCGCGATTGAAGAGTTGATGCTCCCGGTGATCATGAAGGTCATGAGAGCAACACCCAAGACAAGGGGTACGAAGTAGGCTGCAAAGCGATCAGCCACTTTTTGGATCGGTGCCTTCGAGTGTTCTGCCTCCTCGACCAGCTCCACAATCCTTGCCAAGATTGTGTCAGCACCGATCTTTGTTGTCTTGACCTGAATCAGCCCCAACTCATTGATAGTGCCTGTGAAGACTTCGTCGCCGACCCCTTTCTCTACTGGCATGGATTCCCCGGTGATTGGAGCCTGGTTTACAGAGGCTTGCCCAGCTACCACGATCCCGTCTACTGGCACCCTCTCTCCAGATTTTATGACGACGATATCATCCAGCTTCACCTCGCTGATGTCGACCTCCTCTTCAACATTGTTTTTCCTTACGACAGCTTTCTTAGGCGACGTCTGTACCAACTCGCGTATCGCTGATCTGCTCTTGCTGATGGTGAACTCATCTAGAGACTCAGCTATCAGCATAAAGAACGCTATGACAGCTGCTGATGTGAACTCGCCAATCGACAAAGCTGCGATCATGCCGATGGTCATGGCCCCATCAGATGTTATCGACCCGGCTCTGAGATCAAGGTAGGCATTCCTGAAAAGGGGCAGACCCCCAAGAAGAGCTGCCAGAAGCCCGGCGATGTCGAGAGAAACGAAGTGACGCAGAACCTGTGACCAACTGATCAAAATCATCAGGCCGACGCCTGCGATGAGTAGAAGTCTCAAAGGTGGGGTCTGATTGGCAGCCTCTTCAGCTTTCAAAATGCCTTCGTCCTCTCTTGAGACCCCTGAGCGTGCCGGATAATAGTGTTGTTGGCAAAGATTGCCAATATCGGATTGGAGTTCGTCGACGCCTAAGCGACGGTGACTCTGACCACTTCTATGCCCCTAATCGCCTTGAGCCTCTCAGCAAGCTCTCTTATTCTGGAGATGTCTCCTCTTGTTAGGATGACCTCAAGGCACGCCTCACTCATGTGATTGTGCAGGACTGTGGCAATAATGTCCTCGTACTCATGTTGTAGTCGATTGATTTCCTCAAATACGCCTCTCCTCTCTACGTTGAACGTCATCGTTACCACAGCCAAGGCGGTTCCTGCCTGCCTTGATGTCCATTCGACTTCGCTGAATAGAGTCCTCAGGGCATCCCGCACGATCTCCGAACGACTGGCATAGTGTTGTTCTTTGACCACTCCATCGAGCTCTTCTATCATCTCATCCGGCAATGAAATGTTGATTGTGCCCATACGCAGCTTCGCAGACTCCACAGCCCCGCACAGAGATATCCCTTTCCATTAGGCCATAGTTCCGCAAAGGTCAGCCGAGAGCATCCGTCGAGTGGGCCTGTCAGCCTTCTACCTTGAACCCCTGACCGCTCTGACCTTGGGCTCCATCACGTACCACAGCCAGTCCGCGAACTCGGCCAAGTTCTTCGTCTGAAGGTACACCTCTCCTGGACCCGTTACCTCGACAACGAGCCCTTCGCCGCTGAGCACCAATTCCTTCAGTCCTCCCAGCTGTTTGACCTCATATGAGCACGTATCTGTGAAGCCCACCAAGTGGAAGTTGTCGACTATCAGCTTTTCACCTGGCAAAAGGCTGTGCTTGTCTATGGCGCCGAACGTGTTGATGAAGAGGTCGCCGGTTCCAGATGTCTTGATCATGAATAAACCTTGGCCGAATATCCCTTTCGTGAAACCCTGCCACTGAATGTCCAAGTTGATCCCGGGACTCGATGCAATGTACGACGACTTCTGGATGATGTACCCCATTGTCCCGTCCATTGGCAACTTCTCGATATCTCCAACGGGTGCCGCAACCAGCCCGATTTCACCTGGTCCGGAGGTAGCGACGTAGTCGTTAACGAAGAACGACTGACCGCCGAGCAGTCCAACCTTCAGGGTGTCCCATACGCTCTGTCCTCTTCCCCTCGTCCTCATCTCGATCGTCGGGGTCATGTAGGTCATGGCACCGGCTTCGGCAACGATGGTTTCACCCGGGTCCATGCTGACAACTAGGAGACTGTACGACGGCCTGTACTTGATCTCATACCTCATGCGGTTGGATTTCTCATATCGAGTAATAAGAGTTGCGAACTGGGCTGGCAAGCTGTGATCCTCTCGGGGAGTCAAAGTGACTGTGCCATTGCGGTTCAGCAAAACGATATTACGAGGTTGAGGCCGGATGGGATCTTGGTGAGAAGAGGTTCTAGGAAATGGAAGTGTTTGAGGCTATTCAGAAGAGACGTTCTGTGAGGTCCTACCTGCCCGATGAAGTGCCGGAAGAAAAACTGGGAAGGATCCTAGAGGCTGCTCGACTGGCACCATCTGCCATGGGCCGACAACCGTGGCACTTCATAGTGGTCACTGACCCGCGGAAACGGAAACAGCTTTCGAGGGGCGGAAGATTCGCTTGGTTCCTCTCTGAAGCTCCGGTCGTGATAGT
>JBGOYZ010000081.1:0-3954 GCA_041479945.1 Thermoproteota archaeon | reverse complement strand
GCCTCCCCCCTGATTTGAAGGACTCTATCGCGAACTTCACAGCCTTCGCTATGTTCGGGATCTCCTTCTCGACAGCGAGGGGAACGTTCTTGTCCTCGGAGTTGATGAGCCGCAGGACATCCTCCACCGACATTCTATCGATAGTCTTGGTTCTCGGGTTCCTCGACTCGGTTTCCAGCCCCAGTAGTTCGTCGAAAACGTCACTCATGGTGATGGTGCTGCTACCGATTTGCCCCCTTTTAAGATAATCACCAGTTGCGCAGACCGCTACTCTGAGGGCCTTACTGACAGTACGGGCCGCAGCTGCCCTTCAAACACTCTTTTAAGCTGGACCATTGGGTCGCCTGCGAAACAGCAGTGCCAACGGGGACTGCGACGAAGGCCACAAGACAGCGGAAAGCGCCCAAACCGCAATTGTTGGAGATGGGCCCCCAGAAAGTCGCCACGGTGACAACGAAGGGAGATCCAAACAAGATGGGCGACAGAGTCATGCCCGCGCTGTACGGCTCGGTGTACATGCTGAAGTCAGAAAGGAAGAAGGCAGGAAGAGACTTCAAAGTGAGAGCACCGAGAGCACGGTGGCCCGACTCCGACAGAGTTTCGAAGGCCGAGTGGACTGGCATCTGGGCACTGCCTGTGCCGGAGGACACGATCGACATCCCGCAGAAGATACCGGAGATCCCCGTCGAACTTCAGACTTGGGAGTACGGGACTGTGGCTCAGATAACGCACGTTGGATCATACAAGACCGAGAACAAGACAATCGAGAAGCTGCGGCAGTTCATCGAGGAGAATGGCTATGAGATAGCCGGGGTTCACGAGGAGGAGTATCTCACGAGACCGACTGCCAAAGTACAGAAGACGCTGATCCGGTACCCGGTCAAGAAGAAGGTCTAGCCTCGGCTGAAGGTATTCTGTAGCATATTTGCACAGTCATTTCCTGATTTTGGAGTGTTTCGATGGCGATAGAGCAGACTCCCCCTACAGGGGTGGCAGTCTTGGAAGCGACAGTATTATGAGCATTGCGGATATCAGAAGCCCCTCCCCTGTCACGACAGACGCGTCGAATTGCTCAAACGGGGACATGCTCATCGGCCTCCTGCTGATCTTGGCGAATGGCTCGAGGGCAAACGAGTGTCCAAACTCCAACTTCAGCCCTGTCGAAACCATGAGGTCTTCCTTGAGAATGGGCCAAAGCGCTGGACAATAGCCTCCAATCACGTCGAGCAGCACGTGAGAGGAAAGCGAGATCCAGACTCCGAACAGAATGATCGAGAGACCCGGCTCAACCGAGTAGGACAGCATGGCCGCGAGGGCTATCGGGGAATATACCACGAGCGAATGGGTTACAGATCGATGTGTCCTCACGAGCACATCAAGATCTGGGAGTACCGCCATCGCCGCCAATGCGACAGAGGTTGGGAGACCAAAGCCCATGTATGTCAGTAGGGCAAACACTGCCGAGACGTGAATGGATGGCTCGGGCATGGCGGCGGTCGTTTCCGACCTGCTTATGAAGATATCTCTAACGCGATATTGTGCTTCTTCGGTCCGTCGGGTATTGTCTTGGCGACGAACCGGCGGTGGGTAACGCCTAGCGACTACTGAGCCAACCAGCTTCTGAAAGCTCTGCTGGGCTTGCCCGAAGTGAGTGGGAACTCACGTCAACAGGCTCTCGATTGTATCGACAATCCTTGACACCCTTCCACCTAGGATCTGGTGAGCCAAATCGAAATCCTCTGGTCTCGTCAGTTTGAACATCCTCACAAGAACCGCGTACGTCAGAATCCCGACCCCAATGTAGAGCAGTAGCAGGCGTTCATCAAACCACAGAAGTTCGACGACAGCGACCGTGGCGGCCATGATCATAGCGGAGAGAAAGCTCTTCAGTATCGAACCCGTCTCAAGCTCTATTCCCTTCTTTCGCCTCAGCAAGATCAAAGTGAGGAGAAACGACGTGATCATACTAGCTCCTTGGGTCAACGCCGTGCCCAGTATTCCAAACTCAGGCACAAGAACAACCGATATCGTAATGCCAGTTGCGACTGACGCGAGGTTGATCAGGAGAACAGACAAGGTCATGTCGTAGGACAGGAGAATACCTCCGAGAACGGCACCGGAACAAGTCAGGACGCTGAACAGACTCAGCGTGCTCAATGGCAGATCTCCAACAGCATAACGCCTGCCCGCAAGTAGAGACAGAGCTGGCCTAGCAACTGCGGCCGCACCTAGGCCTATCGGAGAGTACACAAGTGAGATGTAGCGCGATGCATATTTCGCCCCTTTTTTCACATTCTCAGAATCGTTCATTCCCCTTAAACGCGCGTAGAAAGGAAGTAAGACGGTTGAGATCGCTGCGGGGACCGTCGCCAACATGCTGAACCCCGTGTACGCCACCTGATATACTCCAGCTTCGGCCAGCGGAAGATACGCTAACAGAATCATGCGGTCGAGTGTTGAGTATACGAAGGAGGCGATGCCACTGAGGTACAGCGGCCAGGAAAACCTCAGCAGAACGCGGAGTGTCCGAGACACCGAAGCGATGCTGTGCACCTTCAAGTCTCTGGCGACGAGCAGAATGAGGATCCCCACGACGGCGTAGACGACGTCTCCGGATACCCATCCGAGAACGTAACCTTGCAGGCCATATCCGGTGGTCAAGAGGGCTATCGCCACTGATTGCCTGACGAAGGCCGAGACCACACCCAGCGTGGCCATAGCTAGGATGTTGCTCAAGCCCAGTAGAGAATTGGTTACTATCGTGTTTGACACGAGCAGTGCAATGTCAACCCCGACCAGCCAAATAGCGCCCGCGTACGATCCGGACTTGAACAGCAGACCGGAAAGGGGTTCTGACAGAAGGATGATGGCCGCAGCTGAGAATGCAGCCAGTGTGACCTTCAGGATCAGACCACTGAAGATGATCTTGGTGTGATCTTCGCCCCTGCTTATTGACTCTGCCACGTGTTTTGCGACGGCCGTAGAAACTCCCAGATCGGTAAGAGGCACGACCAAGCCGGAGCTGATGGTCAACCTGCTGAGAGAACGCGGGATTGACCTTGAATTCGAGGACCGGCAAATTCATCTGTCGAGCTTTGCGGAAGCTGTCAGCGAGATAGCACTTACACTCAAGCAAAGGGGGGCCGATCAGTTGCTGATAGATCTGGCCGACGCCTTGCCCCTTCTCGCCCTTGAGATCTACACCGCCACCGCGGTCTACGCGTCCACCTTGGATTCCGAGAGGCGAAAGAAGCTGCAATGCATAGCACCCGGACCGAGCGGTAGCATCAATATCTTCGTTCCGGTCTTCCCCCTCTCTCGGTTTGTTTCCCTCTTGAAGGAGTTGAGAGAGCACCCGGATGCGACGCTGAATGAGCTTCAGGTTGTGTTGAAGAGGCATCCCTCGACACTCAGCCGCCAGATAACGCGGGCTGAGGAGTATTCCCTAGTAGAGAAAAACGAAGGATCCTACAAGCTCACCGAGTTTGGAGAAGTCGTGCTGAAGGTCTTCTTGGGGCCCGGCTAAGCACGACAGCTTCGGTACCCGGGTCTTCCGGCAATTCCGACTGCTGGAGGCGCGAAAGGGTGCGCAGCTCCGCAGTAGCGTCGGGTTTCCTACTTCTCTGGTGGTTTGCTACCGTGAGATACGTGACAAGGGATCAACCTGGAGAAAGCCGAGGTGAGCTTCATTGCAGGTTTGCGTGGATGAGATCCCCTATCCGAGTCCGTGTTGTTCTACGGACGCTCATCCTTTCCTTCGTGGAGCACGCTGCTTTTCCATTCGGTCCATCCCTGCGGGCCTCTTCGCCTCGGCCTTTTGGGTCTCATCCCTCGTCGGTGTCTCCGTGCCGAGTACGTTTACCATTATCCTCCCAAGTGCGGTCAGGGCATACCCGTCGTCGTTCTCGACAAGGAATCCGTTTCTTTCGTCCCTTTCTATCATCCTGCTGATAG
>JBGOYZ010000080.1:0-3968 GCA_041479945.1 Thermoproteota archaeon | reverse complement strand
GCTATCGTCTTCTCCTCATTGAAGGCGGGAATGCACGCCACGATCTTCAGGTTCTTGTTCAGAGGCCTATCCTGCTCGGGTCCCAATTCCATACGGTCGATACCTAACTCAGGTCGACTCTGTACAGAGCCAAGTCAGACTCACTCAGCACAACGGTATCCGGAAGATGGCCCTTGAACCATATTATGAAAAGGCTGGAGTACCCGGACCGTCTTGCCTGATCAATTTCCTTGTCGATTTCCTGTTCATCGTTGAATGTCATCACGGGTACCTTCGACTCATACTTTACCCAGTAGCCGAACATGGAGGATTGGGTGGCTATCGCAACATTTTCTCCGACAGAGTTCACGAAATCCGTGAGTCGCAGGACAGCTGCAACATGCTCCGGCTCAGCGGTGGAATAAGCCATGTATTTCGGCATCAGGTTTGGATACTGACCTCCTGAGAAGGCGGCTTGGAAAGGCACGAAGCCAATCATGCCTATGCCCTGAGCGGAAAGCAGAATGACAGCACAACCCATTCCCAACCCGCCAAGGGAAAGAAGGCCCTTCGTCGCGCTTGATCTCGAAATGGCCTCTGCGACATAGAACAGCAGAGGGATGGTCATGTAGAGCATCCACCTGTCTGTGAGCTTCATGGCAAACCAAGGCAACAAGACCCTTGAGAAACCGGTGGCGCCAGTAAGCACAAGCCAAGGGTCAAGGTTGGGATTACGAAAATGGCCCAATGCGGCAAGAGGCGCTGCCGCCCAAAAGAACGTGAGGAAAATCCCGACCTGCTGGTAGATGAGGCTCGGATAGGGGCCGAACACCGCCAACGCATTCTCGAATGCACTTGTCGGAATGAAGAGGTTTCCCGCAGTCAAGGTCCCCAACTCATACAGGACAATCGGCGTGGCTGAAATGATGAGCAGTCGAACTGCATCCGGGAATCTCCTATGCCTCGCTTCCCTCAGGGCTGACCATAGTGGGATGACAGTGGCAACAGCGAGTGTGATCTGGTGAAGCAGGCCTATGATGCAATTGACGAGAACGGCAAGGCCCGTCCCTCTCCTCTTTGGATCGATGTAGAGATCGAAATAGATGGCTAGGAGTAGGAGCAACGTCGCTAGACTCTGTCTCTGCAGGTCCCACGACATGCGCAGCATAGGGGCTGAGAAAGTCATCACGACAGCGAGCGTCAGCGTCTTCCACCGATCCCACCCCAGTCTAGCGTCGGCGTATGCACAGGCGACGAGCACAGTGCCCGCGTACACTAAGGCGGGAAACACCTTCATGAACACGAGAAGATCAACCCCCAACTCATACATGACGCTGAGCACCCTAGTATACAGAGGGTAGATCCCGACAGTCCCTGCCATCTGCTTCGCGGAGGCTAGGTAGTAGGGCGTGTCGAATCCTATTGGCACTGGACTCTGCAATTCTGGTATGATTCGAACGACAAGTGGAATGAGGAATGCAGCCAAGTAGATCATAACCCGCTTTCGAAGTACCCGGTCCTGTGCTATTCTGAACGAGAGCTTCAATTCATTCCCTTCCTGACTTTTCAATCGACAGAACGACGATGTTGCCAGCCTGGAACACCACGCGATACAGAGAGGGTGAATGTGTCGCAATTCTGATCTTATCCGCCCCCTGCATCTGAGGCCGCGCGGCCCTTTCGATCTCTGCGTTCAGCGACGTGCCATCGTTAACACTCTCAATCCTCACGCAAATTGACACCGAGCCGTTGAGGGCCTCTCCCAAGATCAGGACCCGTGGGACTCCGAACTCCTGATCGAGCCCGTATGAGCTAACTACATTCGAACCCGATGCCGTGATTTGGACTGAACCTGCATCAGAGACCAGAAGCACCTGTTGCCCGCTGACTACCGCATCTGTGACCCATCGCTCCCACGCGATCCACAACGGGAGCTCGATAGAGTGCACTTCGGAACCGGGCTTGGCCGTGACTATGTATTGAAGTTCAACCACGTTGCCCCTAACGGTCAACGTCCTGTTTATCAATAGGGCTACGGTTTCGAACGTCGCATGTGAAGCGCGATAGCCATCCTGATCGATGTCTTTCTCATCAAGAACCACGCCATCGCATGGGGCTTCAGCCCAATCATAGCCCGCCTTTGTGAAGTGCACTCTGACAAAGGCATCATCCACATACACGATCTCGCCGCTTGGCCTCTCATGTGTCGCGGCGAGAGCTGACACAAGCGGACTATCTCTGCTCAAGACGAGATTCGTAATGTTGAACTTCGAGATCGCCTCCTTGGCCGACATAGTCTCTACACCCTTCACCCACGAACCCGGGCTATTTGGCGCTGTGAACCCAACTGTCAATGAGTAATCGGTCTCGTTGACATCGAAGGTTGCCAGTAAACGAAACTGACCGAATGTGGGATCTTGACCGAACTCAAGGTGCGCCGGCTCCTGTTCGAAGATCACGTCGAGTTCAGAGTATTCCGTCACTATGTTGACTCCTCGCTCGTTGATGTGATAATCCTTCAGCACTGCCCCCCAAGAAAGCCAAACGGACAATGAGACGCTATTGAGCGTGACCCCTTCCTTGGGCACAATGTGGTAGGTTACATACGCTGTACGATCTCCGGAGGCCAACTCAAGTGTCTTGTTGATCCGAAGACTGTACGTCATGAACTCGACTCCAAGCGCTGCCGCAGTGCTACTGCGCTCCAACCATGTCGATCGATAGAGCCAAGCCCCGAAGGGAGCTTCAACCAAGCTTTTCGCATCCCTCGTGAAGTTGACCCTCACAAAGGAGTCGTCAACATACATCACCGGCCTGTACTCAGAGCCTGAGAACACAGAAATGGACGGCGCGAGAGAACTCGAGATGGGTTCACACTCGTCCACTTTGATGTACTCGTTGGCCATCCTGTAGTTCGAGTTCAGGACAGTGTCGGCTCCGACCGCGCGATCATATTCGTTCCTGAGGAGAGCTTGTGAGGAAGGCACGACGTACAGGGCCCTGCGAGACGAGTAGCCCTCAATCCACCTACCTATCGAGTGCTCACTGGCGATCACTGCGTTCGACGGCGTGTTTGCATTTATCCAGTCCAACGCGCTCAGCAGATCCTGCTCTGCGTAGCCCCCACGGGCAAAGATGTTGTAATCGAACGAGCTCCCATTGGCGGCAACTCCCAAGGAAACGACACTGCCAAGCAGTATGACCGAGAGCAGCACAGCCACTGCCTTCTCGACTGTAATGGTGACCTCGACCTCAGGATCCCCGCCTCCCTTCAAGCTCCGCCAGTCAACTGCTTCCCTCGCCATACCAAGAGCCATCCCGATCAGGACTGACATCGGGAAGACGAGAAATATCGCGAGCCTTGTCACGTCAGTCTTCACTCCAAGTACTCCGAACGCCACCAACAATATCACAGGCGCGACAACCCAAGACACCGCCATCAAGAAGTCAGGCCGTTTCCTCCTCCTGAGAAGGGCGAATGCGCCAATGGCCGAGACAGTCAAAGCTAGCAGCAGTACAAGCGTATCCTTGAAGACAAACAGCAGCGCTGACATCAATGGTTCGATTGGTTGAAAGATCACTCCCGCGATTGCATAGCTCGGCACTATCGCCGTCCAGTACAATGCTGCACACAATGTGTACACGGCGGACACCCTCAATAGACTGTCGTCCACTGTTCTATTGGCTATACCGTCGAGTATTGTTGTGATCCAAAGTACTCCAGCGCACACAAGGGCAGTGAGATGATGACTGAGGATCAAAGTGATGCCCAAGGAAAGCGCCACGTATGTCCACGTCTTGTTGGATTTTGCCTTCAACGTGGCCGCCAGCATCAGTGGCATGACAACCAAGGCAAGCAAGTTTGGATAACCTCCCCACCAGATCATCTCGTAGTTGGAGGGCCAAAAAGCAGATATGGCAGCCGCCGACACGGACACTAGGTAACTGCCTGAGACTTGGTATGCGAACAGATACATGGAAATGGGAAT
>JBGOYZ010000079.1:0-3987 GCA_041479945.1 Thermoproteota archaeon | reverse complement strand
GGAATATGTCAGGCAGACGTATGTAGTCTAAGTGTATGCCGTCCAGATCGTATCTCTCTGCGAGTTCTTGGATTCCAGAGAGGAGAAACGACCTAACTTCCTCTTGGCTGGGACACAACCACAGATAGTCAGGCACGTAGGGTGGCTTGTCAACACAACTGACTCCGTTCCTGCTGACGACGAACCACTCTTTCTTCTGCTTCACTAGCTCTTGGTTGGGCTTGTTGAAGCACACGTCCCACGCGTGGATCTTCATACCCTTCCTCTTGGCTTCCTTGAAGAGCGGGGCCAGCATGTCCTTCTTCTTGCCGGGCGGAGATGTGATGAATGACTTGCTCGGGTAGAGAGCGCCGCTTCCATCAATCGAGAGGACAAACAACTCTTCGGCACCCAGTTCGGCCAGTTGTTCGACGTGCTTCTGTGGGTCATCTGCAATAGGATTGCTGTGGACCCAAAAGGCTCTGGTTCTCTGTCCCATGTTCGTTCCGATTCCGCGGGAGTTCCGTGAGTTAATTACCTTTTGCTGAACCTGAGGTCAGTCTGCGCACTAGCCACTTTCTCAGCTCCTCCAAGAAAAGAACCGCCGGAGCCAATGTGGACAGGAATAGCCAATCCACCGGAAGCAAAGGAGCTGTTCCAAACAACGGCTGAAGAAACGGCAAGTATACTATTGCCACCATGATACCGAATTCGGCAAGAATCCCTATGAAGAGCCACTTGTTCTTGAATGGGCTTGACCTGAACGCGGATTCTGAGCTTGTCCTGGCGACAAGGAGATTCCCCAGCTGACCGATCATTATCCCAACCATAACGACGGTGGTTCCCCGAGCATATGTAGCCGCATCAGGCAGGTTCCTCTGCCCGAAGGCCCACCCCCCACCGCTCCAAACGTTGAATGCCCAGAAGATCGCGCCAGCTGAGACGATCAGTCCCACATAGAGGCTTCTTAGCAGCGTCGATACATTGATCAGTCTAGTGCCACTCTTCCTAGGCGGCTTTGTCATGACGTCGGGTTCAGGAGGCTCCATTATGAGAGAGAGGGAGGGAAGAAGGTCCATTCCGAGATCTATCGCGAGAACTTGAACAACAAGCAGTGGCAGGGGAGTCCGGAACAGCACGAAGACGACAAATGCGGCTAGCTCAGCCCAGTTGTGTGTGAAGACGTAGTATACAAACTTCCTCAGGTTGTCGAACGTTGCCCTTCCGAGCTTGACGCCCTCGACTATCGAAGTGAAGTCATTGTCCAACAAGACCATGTCTGCTGACTCCCTTGCCACATCGGTTCCACCGGCGCCCATTGCAACGCCGACGTTTGCCTCGATGAGGACTGGAGAATCGTTCACGCCGTCTCCGGTGACTGCCACCGTCTCGCCCTTGGACTTGAGAATCTGCACTATCCTGAGCTTCTGTTCGGGGGCTATCCTTGCGAAGACAGCACCTCCTTTGTCGAGGATTCCAGCGAGGTCTTCGTCGTTCATCTCTCTTAGTTCGCGCCCCGTTACCACCCGTTGGTTCTCTGAAGTGATGATGCCGACTTGCTTCGCAATGGAATACGCTGTGAGTTCGTAATCTCCTGTCAACATAATGACCCTTACGCCGGCACCCTTCGCCTGCCGCACAGCATTCTCCACTTTGGGCCTCGGAGGATCGAAAAGCGCAGCCAAGCCCAAGAACGTCATGTCGCTCTCTGTTTCCGCGGGCGAATCGGTGGGATCATGAAGAAGCGACTTTGTGGCCATTGCCAAAACCCTGTAGCCTTCCAAGGCGAAGTCATCTATCTGCTTCGATATGACTTCCCTCCACTTCTCTTCCAGAGGAACACATCTGCCATCGTAAAACAACGTCTTACATCGAGCAACGACCTCGAGGCCGGCCCCCTTCGTATAAGCCACGATCCTTCCGTCCGGGTCCTTGTGAACGCTCGTCATCATTCGTCGATGAGAGTCAAAGGGGATCAAGTGGATCCTCCTGTTCTCAGCCGTGGCTTTGCTGACGTTGAAGTCTCCTTTTCCCGCAAGGACCAAGAAGGCCCCATCTGTCGGATCACCAAGGACTGACCATCTCCCGATTCTGTCCGAAGGTGCATTCAGCTTTGCGTTGTTGCAGAAGGCAGACACCTCCAAGAGCTTTAGGACATGCGGGTCAGTTGAATGATCGACCTTCTTGTCGCCGAGAGTGATGAGACCCACAGGACTGTAGCCGTCTCCCGTCACCTCAAAGATCCTTCCTCCAGCCCAAAGCTTCCTCACCATCATCTCACCGCTGGTGATTGTGCCGGTCTTGTCAACACACATGACCGTCATCGAACCAATAGTTTCGACTGAGGAAAGCCGTTTCACCACCACATTCCGTCTGGCCATTGCATCGGCTGTGAGCGCCAACGAGAGAGAAATAGTCAGTTGAAAGCCCTCAGGCACCAAGCATATCATCACGCCGATTGCGAAGACAATACTGTCAACGATGCTCAGTCCGACCAGAAGCAAGGCCGCAGAGAAGAAGATTGCGCCCACAAGAATCGCTAGGAGGAGGTCCACCTTCGCAGTGTAGTCTACGTCCATCTGAAGGGGGCTCAGTGGCTCCTTGAGTTCGCCGGACAGAGAGACTATTCTACCGAAATGAGTCTCCCTCGCTGTGTAGACGACAATCCCTCTGGCCACCCCTGACACCAGAGTGGTTCCGGCGAACAGTATGTTCTGCAGGTCATAGGGATTGCTGATCGGCATCCCCGGGGTCATTGTAGCGAACCGTCTTTGAGGCTCAGACTCTCCAGTGAGTGTTGAGTTGTCAACGGAAACCTCGAATGCGCTCGTGAGCCTCAGATCAGCGGGAACCCTGTCTCCTTCCTCCAGCGCGAGAATGTCTCCTGGCACAATATCCACGACATCGGCCTCCTTCACCTGTCCATCCCTGATGACCTTGGTCTTCGTAGGAATGAGTCTGGTTATTGCCTGAACGGCTTTCTCGGCCCTGTACTCTTGGAAGAGGCTGAAGACGGCGTTCAGGAAAACTACAGCCGCTATGGCCAGCCCCATCTGAATCGAGGTAGGGTCTGCATAGGCGAGGCCACTAAAGACCGATAGTAGTGAGGCCATGAGCAGCAGGACGTTGAACATATTCTTGAATTGCGAAAGGAACCTTGGAACAATACTTGCCTTCTTGCCCTTGGGCAACACGTTCGGGCCAGCTTCTAGCAACCGAAGGCCGGCCTCGTGGCTCGACAGACCGCTGGATTCGGTCTCAAGTTGCTGATAGAGTTCTTCCACCTTAGCGATAGATGCCCATTCATATGACATTCTCTTTCGCCTTTCACTTCGGGGTCAAACTAGATTGGGGATTGGCGCAAGACGAGGGGATGTTCCGTCATGACCGTGCACCGCTGTAACTTGCTGGGTTCTTTGGATTGTGGCTTATTAGTCTTCGCTCCCGCGAAACGGGAATCGCTTCTCGAAACGCGGAACCGAGTCTTGCCGCTACCCTCGCATGCAGAATCCAGAACGAGGCCAACGCTGTGCCCTTCCTTGACAAGGACAGGCCACTATCTCGTGTGTGCCTCACGCTTCTTGCAGGTTGAAGTACACATCACCATCAAACGCCCATAAGTCATGAGACGCATCAGCACCAAAGGACTAGGATGAAGTCAGTTACAGTGCCCCTGCTATGTGATCCGGCTACTCACGAGTCGCTGAGGCTAGTGTCTCAGGAAGGCCCCGGAGACATCGCCAGTGGACTACTCGTGGGTACTGAATCCAGAAAGAGGTTCTCTATTCGAGATGGGATCCCCATGTTCATTGACTACGCAGAGGTCACTGGTCTGAACAAGCAGTATCAAGAGGTCTATGACCGCATGGCCACCATCTATGATCTTGGTAGCAGGGCGCGCAGATTCCTCATGGGCGGTTGGCCACGAAAGGCGATACTGGTGGACCTGAAGGTGGTTGACACAAACAAGGTACTAGAGGTCTCGATAGGAACGGGGTTCAACGTGAG
>JBGOYZ010000078.1:0-4001 GCA_041479945.1 Thermoproteota archaeon | reverse complement strand
GAACCTCTGTTCAGACTCAGAGAGTGTCAACCCATCCGAGGCTAAGATCAGGTCAAGCGCCTTCTCGCCTGCCTTGATTGTCCTTCTATACTCATTCCCAGACTCCGACACTATGGCCTCGCCTATACACCAAGCAGTGTCCGGGGCTAGCACAAACGCTTGAGGGTCGGAGAACTTGTCCGAGTTCACCAGGAGGTCCCTGAGAATCAATGCCTTGCCCTCCTTCTGCGCTTGGTTCATGAGCTTGGTATCGTAGTGCAACATCTCAAGAAAGGCTTGTGGTGCGCTTCCGCTGAACATGCGGTCGTTCTGAACTTGCTCGTTGGACCAAAGGTCACAGGCAGCGGAGCTGACATTGCCCACCAGACTGGAGTGGGCCGAGGCGCTTGTCTTCCCTTCCATCGACATCGGATACCCTGTTATCGCCTTCAGGATCACATTCTCGTACCCGCAGTCCTTGCCAGGTCCCTTGGCTCCTTCCTCATACGCCACGAGCGACCTGCTTGCAGACATCGCCCTCACGACCGCTGCGAAGACATGGGAAATTGTCATCTGACCGACACCACCCGCCAGCCTCAGTGCCGTGTTGCCGAAGGCGCAGGCCGTGTCCCCTCCCGGAATCACCCCTGTTCGAGTGGCTATGCCGACTATGTCCCTCCACAACCTTCTCATGTCGATTGGAGCCAAGACCCCAAGAGCGAACACAACTCCGGCGAGGTCTTGCCTGACCACTGCGTGGTTGAAGACATCTTTTCCCCCCTCAGACTCTATTGAAAGAACATCAGCGCCACCCGAGGCCGCAGCCTCGAACGACTCCATCATTTTCCCACGCGAGTCTGCGTCGAGCCCCTCCCGCCTCGGATCGCGCATGTCCGCTATGGTTGTCCTCAGCGCTGCTGCGACGCCGTGATCCTTGCAGTGTTTCTCCAGCAATGCCTTCTGGGCCGAGGTTATCTCTCCGACCATGGCCGGCTTTGAGGTCTCGACGAAGGTGAATTCAGTCTCAAGCTGCAGCGATGGCACCCCCAGCTCGGAAGCCCTCTGCAAGACTTCTGACGTTATCTGAACGAACTCGTCCTTGATGCCACCAGTTTTCCCTTGAGATGCGCTCTTCGTGAAGTACTTGAGTTCAGGCACAACTTGGCCCGAGCCGACCTTCAAGCCAATCCCATAGCTTAGGGGTCTTTTCGCACATCCGAAGATCAGCTCGGTCGGGGAAGCTGTCTCCATTCTAGAGAACTTCAGGGGCATCCTCGAACCCCCGCGTCTACTTGGCTACCCAGGACTTGCAGATCTCGGTCCCTTGAACTGCATCCCTGCCGAAGGCGTCGGCACCTATGCTCTTCGCATACTCCTCGGTCAACGGAGCTCCACCCACGATGATCTTGACCTTGCCCCTCAAGCCGCTCTTCTTGAGCTGCTCGACCACATTTGCCATCTCGGTCATCGTGACCGTGAGCAGCGCGGACATGCCTATGATGTCCGGGCTGTATTTCTTCGTTGCTTCAACAAATGCCTCCGCCGACACATCTGACCCCAAGTCAATCACCTCGAAACCCGCCGTCTCCAGCATCATGGCGACTATGTTCTTCCCTATGTCATGAAGATCTCCTCTGACCGTTCCGACTACAACCTTGCCGCGCTTCTTGATCTCGATTCCCTTCAGATATGGTTGCAGAAGCTGCGTGACTTCTTTCGCTATCTCGCCTGCGACGATCAGTTCCGAGAGGAAGTACTCAGAGAGTTCGAACTTCTTTCCTACCACGTTCATTCCTTCGGCTATTCCATCTGAGACGATCTTCTGTGGCGGAACCCCTGCGGCAAGCGCATCCTGTGCTGCCTTCTTCGCACCATCGAAGTCCAACCCGACGAGCTTGTCCCTCAGTTCCTTGACTGCGGCTTCCCCTGATGGCATTGACCACGTCCTCCCTTCCCCTACGCCTTCTGGAAGGCAGATAAAAGTTAGCCCGTGCGAGCGACCGAACGACACACAGGGAAGGCCAGAACTCCGAAGGCTACCGTATCAGAGGCGGATATCGGAAACTCGGCTCCGCTGTGCAGCCCGCAACCCTCTCTCGTCGCTGCTGTTCTAGTCGGCTCGGAAAGAGAACTCAAACGCTACCGTTGATCTAGGTGGTATGCTCAGCTTGGTCTTCAGTCGATGCGATTCCATGACAACCCTGCTCTTCCTCTCGGGATAGTCTGTCATGATGATCTTGTCGTGAGCTCCGAAGCCGTAGCGGTCCATGTCAGCACTGACCAAGGCATCAACGGTGTGGGTGCTGAAGTTCACGAACATCACGCAACAACGTCCGTCACTTGAGGCCCAAGCCGATGACAAGACAGCCGGAGTAGTCTTGGATCGTTCTCTCCTGTCCTTGACGGGCGTGTAGATAGACCCAACGCCGATCTTCACCTCCACAGTCGGACACTCTATGAGAGGTGGTGGCAGCCACCTCCCAAGCACCAGGTAATCCTTGGCTTGCGCGTGGAACCTTGCCAGACTTTCGAGGAACCTCATGTCTTCCTCGAACTCGTCCCTGCCGAGCATCTCGGGGTACACATTTGTGACCATCGGCTGTATGCCCCAGACTACGTTCCTAGCCAGCTCAAACGCGAACTGATCCGGATATTTGTCACGGTACGAGACAAACTTGCCATATTCGGGAGGCCTGCCCGATTCGGGCCAGAGGTCATCGTAGGGCGGCACGTTGGTCATCGAGGTGTAGTTCCCGAATGTCAGAGCGTAGTCATGATAGACCGCGTTGAATAGGGGGATCGGTTCACAGTTGGGCCCGTACTTGTCAATGAAGCCCGTTCGCTCCCAAGTCGAGTCGAACGTCAGGAACGCATCGAACGAATCCACATAGAGCTCGACGCAGGACTCACTCGTCAAGGATGCTTGGGGATTGGTCTTCCTTGCCACCTCTCTAGCTCTTCGCATCAGTTCGGCATATCCCTCAACCCAGTAGTTGCCCCCTCCAATAGGGTGATCATGGCTCGGATCAAAGCAGAGGTTCGCGGGGTAGATGCTGATCTGATCCAAGTACACACCGTCCAAAGAAAGGTCACTGACAAGCGAGTTCACAATAGAGGTCATCTTTCGCTTCCAGAGTTCAGTGGTCGGACACATCGGAGCGATGACATGACCGGGAACGAAGACGTTGTACCTTTCTCCATACGGTTTGAGACTCTCATCCTTCACCGCTGCCAAGTGGGCATTCTCCTCACGCCAGCTGTCGGATTCTGTGTCCCACAACCTGCCGTTGATGTAGACAATCACCTTGATGCCGTCCGATTGAAGCTTGTGCACCGCTTTCAAGAAGGTTGCAGACCCTTCCCGAGGCGGCAGGTACTCGGGCATGAGGATGTCGTAGGGGTTGTTGTGCCACCAGTACCAGTCTAGGGCGACGTTCACCCCGGTCCTCCTTTTGAGCTCAAGGACCCCAGGCATCACCCTCGCCGCTGCTCCTCGGTTCCATACCCACAGTGACACATTCTTCATCCAATCTGGGATATCCGTCCTCTGGTTGAGCTTCCCTCGCCTGCACCAAGGTTGACTCGTAGCCCAGCCTCTGTAGATTTGGCTGGCCTCTGGCCATCCTCCTTTGAAGGTGGTGATAACGAAGGAGTATGGAGCACGGTAGGGCCTGCCGATGGACCCCATGTTCTCAGGGTAGTTGCGGACGCGGAGAGTGAACGTCTTGCCTTCATCCATGTCCAGCAGGAAGTCTTTTCGGAAGCCAAGCGAATCATGCGTTGCCCAGTAGAGACCTGCCGCCTCCTTGCTGTAATATGAGAACCATTGCATCGTCAGAAAGCCGGGATACGACCACTCCAGCCTGCGGCCCGTGCTTTTGTTGTCCAAGGCCTCAGCCAGAGGGTTCCTGATGATGAGCCCTTGAGAGAAGGGGACCGTCAGTTCATCTCTGGTTCCGTCTGTTCCTATGCAGTCAATCCCTTCCACTATCGGGAAGTCAGCGAACCACACACCGGCTTTG
>JBGOYZ010000077.1:0-4003 GCA_041479945.1 Thermoproteota archaeon | reverse complement strand
GACGAAAGCAGTCGTCAAGTACGTTGATCTGAGGCTGGACAAGGGGAGGATTCTCGCAGTCATGGGGCCGAACGGGTCAGGCAAGACGACTCTCATCAAGCTAGCGGATCTACTGATCCGACCGACCGAAGGTAAGATAATCTTCGATGGAGTGGACACAGATTGTGGCGGGAGTCAGAGGAGAGCGCTGAGAAGGAAGATGTCGGTTGTCTTCCAGCGGCCGGCGCTCTTCAACATGAGCGTTGAGGACAACATATCGGTTGGGTTGAGCGTGAGAGGAGTCGGCGACAAGGAGATCCGAGGAAGGGTCGAGGAGGTCCTGACTCAAATGGAACTCGTGGAACTCAGACGCAGACGTGCACGAACGCTCTCGGGAGGCGAAGCCCAGAGGGTTTCGGTCGCGAGGGCATTGGCAACTCGACCCGAGCTGCTACTGCTAGACGAGCCAACAGCGAGTTCCGACCCAAGGAACGCGTCTATCATAGAGAAAGCGATCGCAGAGTCAAACTCAGGCAACGGCACGGGAGTGCTGATCGCAACGCACAACCCGCATCAAGCCAAGCGGCTAGCCAGCGAGACGGCGTTTCTGTTTGAAGGGGGAATAGTGGAAAGGGGAAGTACTGCGAGCGTCCTCGAAAGCCCTGAGGACGAGCGAACTGCGGCGTACGTCTCGGGGAAAATGGCCTGATGGTAGCCCTGGTGCTGAACCTCGCACCCAGCGTGGGCTGAGAAAGGCCCATTGATTGCTGAAGCTGGTTCTCCAATGCTTAAAAAGAGGATACTGGTCCCTCGAATTCACAAACGGAAGGTCGGTGAGACATCATAATTGCCGCTGCCAATAGTCCAGCGTTCGCAGGAAGAAACTGAGCGTATCATCAAGAGAAACGTTGAGCGGGTTGAACACGTCAAGAGCTGCGACAGGGTGGTAGTGCGCATGAGCGGAAAGAGATCCGAAGTGGATATGGATGTTTCGCTCGACAGCAAGATGAGTTCGGTGGACCTTCACAGGGTCGTCTCCAGCGTTGAGAGGGCTGTCAAAGCCGTCATACCGAATGCGAGGGTGGCCGTCAGAACCGAAGCTTTGGGTGGCGGAAAGGAGGAGCTCTGGAGACTGGTGAAGGAGGTTGCCGAGAAGGTGCCCGGTACGAGGGGAGTCCATAGCATACACCTTCAGAGAGCAGGCGGGAAGATCCTTGTAGATTTTCACCTAGAGGTGAGCGCGAACCTCACAGTCAAACAGGCGCACGCCATCTCCGAGCAAGTTGAGAAGGAACTCAGGGCAGCCAATCCGAGCATAGGAGACATCGTGATTCACATGGAATCCGCGTCCGACTTGGTCGACAGGGAGCAAACAGGAGCTGGCACGGCGTTGAAATGGTTCGTCGAGGATCTCGTGGCAAGATTCCCAGAGGTCAAGGGCATCAATGAGATAAGCATACGCAGGATTGGGGAGAAGCTTCACGTCGAAACCCGGATCTCCTTCGACCCGGACATCAGCGTGAAACAGGCGCACGAGGTCGCCTATCAGGTCGAGACGGCGATCAGAAACGCCTACCCCAACATAGTCAGAGTGGACATACACCAGGAACCCGCATAGGACTTAACGGTCATCATTCCGTCGCGTGCGCCATCAAGAGGCACAACGCCTATATCGGCCACAGAAAAGACGTGCTCGTTCCGAGGCACACACAATGTCGGACCAGGGAGCGACAATGAAACGCAGGGACTACTGGTCAATGGACCAGTCCGAAGTCTGCAAGGCCCTGGGAACAAGCAAGGACGGGCTGTCCGAACAGGAAGCTCAGAACCGGCTTGACATCTACGGGTACAATGAGCTGCCTCGGGAAGCGTTCAGTGGGATCAGGATCTTCCTCAGGCAATTCAACAACCCCATATTCGTGATACTGGCAGCCGCAGCCATCATCGCGGGTTTCTTCGCTGAGGTCAACCAGTCAATAGCGATAGTCACAATGATTGGGCTCAGCGTCACATTGGGGTTCTTCAACGAGTACAGGGCAGAGAAGACCGTCCAGGACTTGCGGCGCAATGTGTCAGTCAAGGCAGTCGTGACGAGAAGCGGGAAGGTATCGGATGTGGATGCCCGACTCGTAGTGCCTGGTGACTTAGTGTCGCTGTATGCGGGAGACATAGTGCCGGCCGACATGCGGATCTTGGAGGTCAAGGACATGCATTTGGACGAGTCCACACTCACCGGAGAATCATTCCCTGTAGAGAAATCCGCCAGTCCGCTGATTTTGGAGGGCGCCACCCCGCAGCAACTGACGAACTACTTGTTCATGGGTACGGTGGTTGCTCACGGAACCGGCAAGGGTCTTGTGATCTCGACAGGCAAGAACACCGAATTCGGTTCGATTTCGAAGAGTCTAGCCCGCCCGCACCCGGAGACCGAGTTTCAGATAGGCATCAGGAAGTACGGCAACCTACTGGTCACACTCACCCTCTTCCTTGCAGTGGGCATCTTCGGACTGAATTGGCTTGTAGGCCATCCGGTCGTTGATTCGTTCCTGTTCTCCTTGGCCATTGCGATCGGACTGGTGCCTGAGCTCATGCCGGCGATAGTTACAATCACTCTGTCACAAGGAGCCAAGAAAATGGCAGCAAGCAGAGTAGTCGTGAAGCGTTTGGTGTCGATCGAGGACTTCGGCAACATGGACGTCCTCTGCACCGACAAGACGGGAACCATGACGGAAGGCAACGTCGCCTTGGACAGCTATCGGTCCCTCGACGACATTGATGAACCGAAGGTGTTGTGTTACGCCCTGCTCTGCAATTCCGCGGTGGTTGGCGAGAGGATAATCGGAAACCCGATGGACAGTGCGATCTGGCGGCACGCCATAGACAATGGGAAGAAGGACTGCGTGAACCCCTACGCTATCTTGGATGTGGTCCCCTTCGATTACGAGCGACGCATGATGTCCGTCGTGGCGGAGAAAAACGGCGACATGATCCTCATTTCGAAAGGAGCGCCTGAGTCGGTTCTAGTACGATGCAGCCGCCGGGAAGTGAGGGGGGAGAGCGAGCCAATCGCCCCTGTTCTTGAGTCGGTCAAGGAGAGAGTCTCAGATTACTCTAAGGCAGGCTACCGCGTCTTGGCGATTGCCTACCGCAGCGTGGAGAAGAGGACGTCGTACTCTATTGACGAAGAGACGGATCTGACCCTCTTGGGCTTCCTCACTTTCACAGACCCCCCGAAGAAGGACGCGAGGCAAGCGATAGACAAACTCAAAGAGATGGGTGTCAGCTCAAAGATCCTGACCGGGGACAACGAGCTGGTCTCTGTCAAGGTCTGCCAGGACATAGATGTGCCTGTCAAGAGGGTGGTAACCGGAGCAGACCTGATGACAATGAACTCGAACGAGATCAGAGTCGCGGTGGAAGAGGCGACTATATTCGCGCGCATCACGCCCGAGCAGAAGCTGGAGATCATCAAGGCCCTGAAGGGAAACGGGCACATCGTCGGGTTTATGGGGGACGGCGTAAACGACGCACCCGCTCTCTATGAAGCGGATGTGGGTATCTCGGTGGACTCTGCGGTTGATGTATCGAAGGACGCTGCGGACATAGTCCTTCTTGAGAAGAACCTACTTGTCGTGTCGAAGGGCATTGAGGAAGGTCGAAGGATATTCGGGAACACCATCAAGTATATTCTGATGGGAACCAGTTCCAACTTCGGAAACATGTTCAGTGCGGCCTTCGCGTCTGTGTTCCTCCCCTTTCTGCCCATGCTTCCCATGCAAATACTATTCATGAACCTCCTATACGACGTGGCCAACTTCACGCTGCCGACCGACAATGTTGATGAGGAGTACACCCAGCGGCCCAAGCGCTGGGATATCGATTTCGTGAAGAAGTACACGCTTTTCTTCGGCCCGTTCAGCTCTCTGTATGACTTCCTCACCTACGGGATCATGCTTTTCGTATTCGCGGCCCCCCCGGCGCTCTTCCGGTCTGGATGGTTTGTGGAATCCTTCTGGACCGAGGT
>JBGOYZ010000076.1:0-4255 GCA_041479945.1 Thermoproteota archaeon | reverse complement strand
CTCCTCAAGCAACTGATAGCCGTGCGTTGGCTTCTCGTACAGCACTCTCAAGACCAGGAACTTGATCCACCCCCTTTCCGGGAATCCGCGCACGACAACACACCCGTAGCCGGGCCCGCCGTGACGCATTTCGTGACCCATTCCATGGTGCATGCCTTCGCAGCATTCCGCTTCTGCAGAAACTTCGCGTCCATGCTCCTGAGGACAATCGACATCCTTCGGGCTGATTCCCTCAGTTCCAACGTTTTCGTGACTCATGAGGCTAAGTAACACTGTTACCTATATAAGTGTTATGTAACAATGTTACCTGTGCCGACTGCTGGCCCACTCTAGGTCAGGTCCCCGCAAGCACAGAACGCTTCGTGGAGCAAGCCGTGCAGATCCTCAAAGCCATCTCGTGTGACTGACGACACGCTCACTGCTCTCTGAGACCAAGGAAGCTTCCGAATGACATCTACCAAGACGGCTGCGGCCTCCGATGCTGATCCTGTGCTTTCTTGATCCACCTTTGACGCGAGATAGTCGACATCTGACAGCATCCTGGCAATATCCTTCCTCGAACTGATGTCTGACTTGCTCGCCACGATGACCAGCGGGATATTCAATCTGACTCTGACCACAATCGACTGCGCAAGGGCCGCTGCCAAGTTCGCCGGATCAGTCGTCAAGACGGGGTCCAGCAGGAAAACCCCGACTGTCCTCGCGATTCTGCTGAACTCGCTCACGAGCCTAGGACCGGAGGAATGAAACACAAACAGCTCGATTTGCCCGGGCGTGTCGAGTACAACGTACTCTCCTCCGAGCGACTTCAGGCCCTCAACTATCTGCCGAGACTCGGTGAGCATCTGCTCCGCTGCCCTGATCATCGCGCCGTTCGGGCCCAGCTTTTCGCTACGCATTAGACGATCGACCGAGATGATCTTCCTGATGTCCCAGTCCGGATCAAAGGGGGTTACCTCTGCGCCCGGATCTAGATTCACCACCTTTGCGTCGTTTCCCTCCTGTCTGAGCCATGAGGCGTAGTTGTACGACAGCTGCGTCTTCCCGGACCCTGCGGTACCCAGCACCAAGACTTGAAGGACCAATCTAGATGAATTCTGGCCTCCTGCTATTAAAGTGAGAGATCAACGGCGGAGGGGTCATCTCGGGAGCTTGGACTTGTAGTTGGGATCGGCATACGCGTGAAGTATCCTTCCTATGAAGAGGGTGTGGTAGTTCCTGGACTTGTAGTTCCGTTTTATTCTGGCTTCTATGGACTTCCTAGTCATGTCGAGCTGACACACGACTGCGCACTCAAAGTGAGCCACACATTCCTTGATTATCGGTGACTTCGTGGACCGAGCCTTGACAGGGGTGAGATGCGCCTTCGCGAACTTGTCAACATCCCTGCCAGATTTGGTGCCACACAAAGAAACGGCTCTGTCCAATCCTCTTCCCGGAACGTTGACCGTGAAGTTCATTGTCTTCTTGATGAGACCATGCGTGTACCTGGAAGGCCTGACGATCGCTGTGAAAGTCGGCATGTTCCATATTGGTCCGACCGCCCCCCATCCGATTGCCATTGCGTTGGGTTTGCCCGCTGAATCGACTGAAACCAAGAGCAGACCCGGATCGTCGAACACCCTGGAAACAGCACTGAAGAGTTCGTACGGGTCTACGTTCTTCTTGCGCATGCCCCTCTCGAATGAAGAGTCGCTTTAAGCCGTTCGCTCCCCGCGTTCAGAGCCACAAACCACATATAACGGCCCGAGGAGCACCGAGTTCGGATGAGAGCCACCCCAGTGCCGATGAGCGCGTCAGAATCACGCAGTGGAGTCGGCGGACTGCCGAGAAAACCCAGGGCACTTGCCTTTGACTTCGACGGAACGTTAGCTGACTCCGTGGACTACATGGCGAACACTTGGCTGAAGCTGGCTCGTTCCATGGGCGTCGAGCCCAAAGTTGACGTGAAGGAGCTTGTGGGAATGACCGGAAACGAGATAGCGAGGATACTGGCTAGCGGTGACAAAGGACTGTTGGCGAAGATCGCGGAAAGGAGAAGAGAGGCGTTCGACACTCAACTCTACATTGAAAACGTCGAACTCTTTCCGGACTCAATTCCTGTGCTCGGCGAACTCAGGAGGCGAGGGTACAGCATGGCATTGGCCAGTTCCACCATGACCGAGAGGATCAGAACCATGGCGTCAGCTTTCAAGGTCGATGCATTTTTCGACATCATTGTTGGGGGCGATGAGGTTCCGAGGAGCAAGCCGGCCCCAGATCTCATAGTTGAGACTGCAGACGAACTGGGTGTGCCAACAGCGGAGCTGGCCTATATCGGCGACACCCGCCATGACGTGAGAGCTTCACTCGAGGCAGGCGCGATCGCCATCCTGGTGATGAGAACCCAAGGAGAATACAACGGGCCTGAACCAGATCTGAGAGTTCAGTCACTCTCTGGATTACTCAACTACCTGTGAGACGCCGAAGTGTGCAGAAAGGAGGAGACGGCCGAATGCCTGATTTTGCTCAAGTCAGTCGAGGAGGTTACATTCAAACCTTATAACAGCTCTGCGCGGTGAATCTTCTCAATGAGATCGAATAGGTTGAGTATTAGAGCTGCCTTCCTAATGATGCTTCTTTCATATGCGATTGTTCCCACTCTGTTCCCACTTGATCAAATGCTGGTCAAAGGTGTCGGCCTCACAGTGCATCCTCCGATCGTGGCAGACGCAGTCGTTTCACAGTTGGCCCCTGACACGAACTATGGGGCTTCCGCCAACATGTGGGTGAGGAGTTCTAACGATGCCAGCTGGAAGAACTCTAGATCGTTCTTGGAGTTCGACCTGAGTAACATTCCGCCGGGGTCAAAGATCATCTCAGCTACCTTCTCCGCGTATGCATGGAGCCCACCAACTGACTCAAGGACATACCAACTGTATTTGTTGGATGATCCTTGGGATGAGAGCACCATCACGTGGAACAACAGGCCGCTTTGGCCCGGTCAGCCCATCGTTGTACCGGAAGCTACTGTTGGAACATCCGCGGCGTGGGTGAGCTGGGATGTCAAGGATGCGGTCCAGGTCATGCTTCATCGGAACACTGCCGACGTCTGGTCTAACTACGGATGGGAAATCATAGATGAGACTGAATCGAGTGCAGGTACCTCCCAGCATCAGACCCAGTTCAGAACGCGCGAGTACTCAGACTCTGCCTACTGGCCCAAGCTGGATGTGGTGTACTACCCACCGCACCTCGTCTTGACGCCTGGAGCAACGACCATGAGCGCTGGCAGTTGGATTTCGCTGATCATCGAGAGGAAAGACTATGACAACAACCCGATAACCAGCGGTCAGGTTACAGTCAGCCTGACCTCCACGAGTTCAGGTGGGAAGTTTGCCTCTTTCATCGGAGGCGCGACAATTACCCAGACTGTAATATTGTTCGGATCACCTGCCAAGACGATCTACTACTACGATACCAAGGCTGGGACTCCGACCCTCGGCGTGGCATCCGTCTACTATCCCACTTACGAGAGCGATTCCGCGGGGATCACAGTGAGGGGAGGCGCGCCTGGCAAGTTGACGCTAGTACCGACCACTACTACGATAGGCGCGGGAGGACAGTTCTCCTCCTTCACGGTGACCGTGCTCGACGCTTTCGACAACACGGCCACAGTTTCCTCAGCGGTTGTCGTGACCCTGGCAACAATTTCGCCAGGAGGGCAATTCAGGCAGGTTCACAGTAGCACACAGATCACCACAGTCACAGTGCCAGCTGGCAGTACGACTGCTCAGTTTGACTACTACGACATAAGGGGAGGAACCTGGACCGTTACCGTTTCCTCCGCCGGTCTGATCTCAGACACCTCGCAAGTCACTGTAATCCCGGACAACACGCCGCCACAGACGAGCCTGATCATCGGTAACCCGAAATACATCACTGCGACGACTACCTATGTGAGCTCCCTAGCACAATTGCAGCTGACTGCCATCGACACCGAGAGCGGAGTGAAGAAGGTAGAGTATAGAGTCGACGGGGGCGGATGGTCCACATACACGGATCCCTTCACGCTTGCGGCGTTCTCGCACGGGACGCACACGATCGGCTTCAGATCAACGGACAACGCTGACAATCAAGAAGTCGAAAGGACCGTGACTGTCTTCCTAGACAAGAACGCGCCGACGGTCAACCTCGTGTCGCCGACTGCTGGCGTTCTATGGGTGACCTCACTCAGCATCAGGTTCGAAGGCACGGTCACTGAAGGCGACTCGGG
>JBGOYZ010000075.1:0-4456 GCA_041479945.1 Thermoproteota archaeon | reverse complement strand
TGCGATTAGTGTTCACCAGCGCGGTCCAGAAAGGGCGTGTGGCCTAGACAGGATATGGCACTTGCCTCCTAAGCAAGTGGTCAAGGGTTCGAATCCCTTCACGCCCGCCAGCCGCTTTTCTGGAGGAACATGAGGTAAACGCCACTGCCGACGCCCCTCCGTCACGCTAGTGCATGACTCCGACGGGGCGGGATTTGTGGGGGTCGGTTGGTCGAGGAATGTGATTCCTTTAATCCCCGGGCGCAGATTCTCTTTTCATGAAGTCCAACATGTTCAATTGGTCGAACCTCAGGGTTCAGCTGTTCGTCGCGTTGTCTGCACTGGTCGGAGTCATTGCAATCGGAACGGTCGTCTACCACAACCTGGAAGGATGGAGCTGGGCCGACTCCTTCTACTTCTCTGTCTGTTCCATAACTACTGTGGGCTACGGTGATCTGGCGCCTACGACTGAAGGGGCGCGGCTCTTCACGGCGTTCTATGTGCTCGTGGGCGTTGCTGTTGCGTTCACCTCTCTTGGTGTGCTGGGTGCGAACTATCTGCGCAGGAGCCAAGAAGTCCTGCTGCGCATGCGGACCGTACAAGAGTCTGAGAATCCAGATGTATGACGCGCCTCGGACTCTGCGCGTTCTTATGGGCCGTGCCCTCAATCGAAAGGATGGTGATTATCTCAAACGGCTGTCAAAAACGCGGTCGTCAGAGATGCTCGCCGCGCTCCTCGAACTCGTCCTCCCACCATAGAGCGTAACGTTTGTGGCCATTGTCTCGCTGTTTCAGTGCCTCCCTAGCAAGCTCGTGCGCTATCTTGGCGTGCCTGATGTCCCAGATCTTACGAGTGCCCTTTGACACCACGAGGTAGCTGGGCGCTTCGTCGATCAGCTCAGGCGGAAGCCGTGAGAGGGTGTAGACATCGCACGCTCTCTCGCCACTCGGAATACCCTCAGAATTGAACTGCGCGAGGTGCATGAACTCGTGGGCCAGAGTCCAGTGGGTGGGGTATTTCCAGCCGTCCTTCCTCGTCCTATGGACGTCGACCATCAACTTAACACGTCCTTCGTCAGACTGGAACACAAGGCCGTCATAGAATCGGGTGATGCCCACCTTCATCTTGGTCCTCATCTCGGGGAAGAACATGCTCAGCCTTTCCAGCCTGGCGGCGAGTTCAGTTCGAACTTCGGGAGGTAGGCGGAGTGCTCTTCTTGTCCACGAAATCTCCAGGGTCATCTCCGGCGGAGATGGCTTTCTTGTTGAATAGCCTATCTCTTGGGATCAACCGGATTTGATTATCTGCCCTTTGATGCCCACCACGGTTGTCCTCACGGGGATGCTCTTGCCAGACCTCTTTACAGCTTCATCGACGATCCTTTGGAGCCCGTGGCAGCACGGGACCTCCATATGGACCAGGGTAACGCTTTTCGGCGTCCCGTCCTTGAATATGTCGGTGAGCTTGTCCAGATACCCCTGAGCGTCGTCAAGCTTGGGGCAACCGATGATTACTGGTTTTCCTGTGAGGAACCTTCCGTGGAAATCCCTGTATGCGAACGGAACGCAGTCCGCAGCAATCAGTATGTCCTTCCCTTTGAAGAAGGGCATCGAAGGGGTCACGAGCTTCCATTGGACTGGCCAGTTGGTGAGCTCGGGAGGCAGTTCGACCTCCGTCTGCCCTCCGTGCTTTGAATGAGTTCTCTTGGCCTCTGTAGCAGTCAGTATCATCGGGTTGTGCGAAGGACATCCGCACGGCTCAACGCCGATCGGTCCCTTCTTCTTGGTCTTCTCTTGGCGTAGATGTTTATCGACAGCCTTCTCATCGAACTCAGGAGCATCCCTCTCCACTATCCTGAGAGCGTCGGTAGGACATTCTCCGATACATGCTCCGAGTCCGTCGCAGAACACCTCGTTCACGACCTTGGCCTTGCCGTCTATTATCTGCAAAGCCCCTTCAGCGCATTGGGTGACGCACGCGCCGCAGCCAGTGCACTTGTCCTCGTCGATCTCGATGATCTTCCTCTTGCTCAATTCAACGCCTCCATCGGTTTTTTGCAGCTGACGATATTGGATCAACATGAATAACCTAGTGCCGAACCAGGCATGCATGCAGGCTCGGGGTTCATCTCTTCGCCAGTACCGGGAATGTCAGCTTGGTCTCTTCCCCTTTGACCGAGTCGCGGAGCATCCCTGCGAACACAGCCCCTATGAAACCGCCGAGGACGAACATGAACAAGAGGATGATCGTGTACCTCACGAATATCATGTAGTAGAAGCCCGGAAGGAGCACATGGATGTTGTAGAACAGGAACGGGACGGAATAGAAGGTCAGCCCTAGAATGTACCCGAACGATACATAGAGGAGCACCGTGATCATCGCGGCGTCCACCCGTCGCGAGAAATAGCCGGACGGGAGGCCCGTGAGTATGGATATCAGGAAGACCAACATCAGGTTCTTGTTCAGGGACGGTGTCGACAGGTTCGGGAAGAAGAAGTCGAAGGCCATGAAGGCGATTGGCGAGGCGCTCAGAAGCGCAAGCGCGATGATCCTCGGAGCCTCCGCTCTGAGCCTTATGGCTGCACCCCCGACACAGAGTCGTAACTGAGCACGATCGTCACTATGTCGTTCAGGTATGATTCCCTGAGGTAATCGTGCCCGAACTCGCCGATCGACGCAGAGGCCTCGAACTGGTGGTAGTACGGGATGGTCCCGAGGGTATAGCTGTGGTTGATCTGAGCACTGTAGATCACGAACCCCCTGAGGTCCGCCAGTGTCTCCGGGTCGAAGACCACAATGTCGTAGCTGAAGACCCTGTAGTCCTTTGCGGGCACGGTGAGGTACGCCGTCGGCCCGGCATAGGCAGTATCGATCGGGATGAGCCTGTTCGAACCCGCAGATGAGTTCTGGACCATCACGCTCCAGGTAACCGTTGACAAGTGAAGGGTGTATCTCGACGGATTCGCCAACGTTATGTTGAATGTGATCCTCACTGAGCCGTTGCTCAGAAGGCTCGCGCTGTACGATGGGTTCTCGAGCTTGTCCTCTCTCTGGACGCTCACTACATAAGCGTATGTCATCGAGGATATGATCCCCGATATGAGAAAGAACAACGAGAAGGCCACGCACAGCGTGACCGTGAACCAATGCTTCCTCAGGTCATCCCATTGAACCATGCCGAATTCCTCCGGAACGAGTTTGCCATCCCGCAGCGAGCCCCGTCATCGGGCTGCGGGTTTGAACAGGTAGCAAGCGACCAGACGCCCCGAGCCGACATCAACCAGTGGAGGGTCGTCGATCCGCATGAATCTTACAACAACGACGACGCTGGGTCCTTTTGTCGTTTTCACGGTGCATGAGCGAACACCCTGGGCGGCTCTCCGGCCGGTCTCGGTGTTCTTCTTGAAATAGCCGGTAAGCTCTGGTGCTAGCTCGTTCAGGCGCGCCTCTGATCCGGCGATTCTGATCCTGACAACTCCTCTCTTGGTCTTGACGGGCAAGAGCGAGTTGAAGAAAGGCGAGTTCGGGTTGCTCTCATAGTCGTTGATCATCATTCTCGAGACCTCCTGCGCAACCCTTGTGGCCGGCATCTTGACGGGCCTGCAGCGGATCTCGACCCTCTTCGCCTCCGGGTCGCCCCTGATCTCGGAAGCTCCCTTGAACTCGGGGTACCCTGTCCGCCGGTGGTGATTTACGAAATCGTGCAAGAAGCTCACCGTGGTGTCAACCCGAGATCTCGCATTCTCAGCATGGTCGGAAACCTGTGTTTCCGTGCCTATTGTCAAGACCACATTCGAGCCATCCTGCTTCGCGTCAAGTATCGTTTCGTGCATCGGATGTTCTATGTTTCTGAAATCGACGACCTTGGTGAGTCGGCCGAGGACTTCGAACGCCAGCTCCTCGCCGGACAAGGTAACCGATGAGCATCTGACGACAAGCTCCTTGTCTCCCGGCGCCTCCTCAACAGATCTTACTGCCTCGAACATCGGCATCTTGTCCTTAAGGGATGCCATCTTCGATTCCAGGAACCCTTTGACGCTCTTCGCGTCCCCGCCAGGCTTGATCGTCAGGATCAGGGCGAACTCCTCCGGATGCAGTTTGTCCACGTGCTTTGCCATCGGGTGATCAGGACTCTTGACCTTCTCCTCCTCCAGGAGCCAGTCTGCCATATCCGCCCCCTGGAAGCCGCAGTCTTTGAACGCCTTTGGGCACCTCGGCCTGAACCTGCACCCGAGGGGGATGTTGACCGCGCTCGGCACCTCCCCCTTGATGGTTATCCTGCCGTGTTTGTGAGTGGGGTCGGGCACGGGGACCGCCGAGAGCAGGGCCTGGGTATAGGGGTGCAGGGGCTTGAACACGACCTCTTCCGTATCAGAGAGCTCGACTATCCTGCCGAGGTACATGACCCCCAGCCTGTCGCTGACGTACCTCGCGACGGCTATGTCGTGCGTGATGAAGAGGTAGGGCATGTTGTAC
>JBGOYZ010000074.1:0-4461 GCA_041479945.1 Thermoproteota archaeon | reverse complement strand
GCCACCGCGCATGAAGGTCGTTTTCGCCGAACGGGTGCGGCGCGACATCAGTGACATCTTCGAGAGCATTGCCAGTCACAGCCCCGAAGCGGCGCAACGAGCGTCCTGCACGGCGCGCGGATCAAAGACTTGCGGCAAATGCCAGGTGAGGTGAGCTGGGACTACTACGATAGAATCGGACGGGCCGCAGCGGAGCCCTATCAGGACTATGTGATTGGAGAGTTCTCCTTCGTGACCAAGACCACGGGGACCGTGGGCGAGCCCAAGTGGATGATTCATGGCTCTGCCTTCTGGGAGAACTACAGGAAAGATGTCATAACTTCAACCCTGTTCTCATGCAGTGATTCTTGGGGAAGCACTAGATTTCGCCTAGGAGACAAAGGGCTCAACTTCACTCCCTCTGCACCCTATCTCTCGGGTTGGGGCAGGAAGGCCTCTCAAGGGATCGTTGTCGACGTTCCACCTGTTGATGTGATGGACAGCATACCCGACGTGAGGAGACGCTTCTTCGCTGCGTTGGAATACCTTGAGAAGGGCCACGAAGTGAACCTCGCGGGAGGTGTGGCTCCGAGCGTCTACCTCATGTGTGAGTATTTCACCAGTCCGGAACACCTCTTCAAGGAGTACTACGATTCGATGGACATGGGTCCAGCCAAGCTCGTAATTCTCCAAAAGTGGGCCAAGGCCAAAGTCGCGGGGACCTCGAGAAGGGCAAGAGACTTTCTCAACCTGAAGGGATTGATGATCGGAGGGGTAGATACAAGCCTCTACTATGACTACCTGAGGGTAGAGCTGGGCGTTGAACCGTTCTGCATCTATGGGGTAAGCGAGCTCGGGCTGCCCATGTTCGGATCACCGGACCAGAAGCAGGACCTGTTGCCGAACCTGAGAAGCTGCTACTTCGACTTCAGGAACGAACAGGGTGAACTCAAGAAGATGGAGGAACTCAATGTGGGAAACACCTACGACCTCATTATCACTTCCTTTGGCGGAATGTTCGCCCGGTATGATGTGCAAGACACAGTCCGTGTCTCGGGCAAGAGGGACGACGGCATGCCGGTTTTCTCCTTCTGGGGGAGGAAGAATGCAGCCCTCTACTTGGGAGGACTTCCACTGCACATAACTGAGGCCGTCATGACCCAAGTGATGCACAGGGCCGGCTTGACGTTGTCCGACAAGTGGGCTGTTACCAAGACACTGCGCGGGCGTGAAAAACTGCTGATTTTGATGGAGAATTCTTGGGGAATATCTGAGACTGAAGTTGCGAAAAAGATGATTGATGCCATGGTAGCCACGAATCCTGACCTGGCAAGGTACGCCTCGGAGTTCGGCGCGGGCAAGCCTGAGGATCTCGTGGAGGTGGAATTCCTTAAGAAGGGAGCCTTCCTCAGATACTCGATGAAGAAGGGCAGAGAGGGCTATCCGATGGGGCAGGTCAAACCCCCCAAGATAGTAGTCTCAGAAAGGCAGGACATATGCGACGCCCTAAGGAGTGCATGAAAGATGTCGGCGTGGATATTCTCGGTTTGGGGACTGCCCTACGTAATCTCCTCCCTCATAGCCATCGCGCTCTCTTGGAGCATCCTGAAGAAGAACCAGAGCTCACCCACGCACCAACAGTTTGCCGTCTTCGGTCTGACCTCCTCGTTCTATCTTGTTGCGAGCTTCCTGATGATGAGTTCCCCTGACCAAGACCTGGCCTTGAAGCTGGCGATGGTGAGCGAGAACCTGTATTTCATCTCGATCGGATTCCTTGCCTACTTTGCCTGTAGTCTAGCCGGGATCAAGGAAGGAGACTGGCGAGTTCTCATAGCTCCTCTGCTGGTGACGATTCCGTCGCTTTTCTTGCCCAGGGATGCGAGGCTTACCGACTTCGGGTGGGTCATCACCGCTCACCCCGCTATCACTATCGAGGGCATACTCACCTTCCTGTACCTTGCATCTTACTCACTGCTGATCGGGTGGGCTTTCTACAATCTCACCAAGAAAGCCAAGGCACCTTGGCTGTCGCGCAAGTACGGACTAATGCTGATTGGCTTCGTGCTTTTTGAGGTTGTGGGCGTGGTAGTCTCCAACTCTCTCATGTTGGTCTTCAGCAACATCCCCCACTTCGGGGGCATTCTGTATTTCCTCTCGTTGGTCTCGATATGGTATGGCTTCACGATGGAACGGCCAAGGGAGGTGAGTCTCACGCAAATGGGCGGCGAATTCTCTGACGCCTACAGGAACTTCATCAACAGGTTCTTGGATGTTGCTCCATCCGACGAACTGGGACTCAAGACCGTCAACCTGCTGGAGTACTTGGACAAGACTCGCCTCAGTGAGTTAGTTACATACGACAGGCTCAGGATCATACTGAACGTTGAGAAGCTGGATCAACTGGACAACATTCAGGCGCTGGATAAGACCATGGAGTACCTTGAGAGCAAGGACTGGTCGGACAGACTAGCGGGTCCCTTCACTGAGGTGCTTGAGAGCGTGTACACGTCCGTCTCGTCCGACCAGGAGAAGGTTGAGGCCTTCAAAGAGGTCGTCGCAAACCATCAAGCCTTCCTCATGAAGACCGACGTCATCTACGCTTTCTCGAAGGGGCAGTTCCTAGAGTTGGTCGGGCCTGACAGTTCCCTCAGTGGTCTCCCAGAATGGCAGGTCTCCCTCAGGATCTATAAGCGATCGTTGCTTCCCATCAGAAGGTATATCACTGGCCCGATCGTAGCCGAGTTCTACAAGAAGGTGAGAAGCATGGATCTGGTGAAGTACCTTGACGTCTCACAAAATGGAGAGATCACGACCGACAAATTGACCTCGCATCTGGAGGATGTTCCCGAGGAGCGCAGAACATCCGTGATAAGAGGTGCGTTCGACCCTCTCATTTCGTGGATCGCCCAGACTCTCATCGCAAGCGATCCCACCTCCTTCACAAAATGGATGAAGACCATCCGGCGCGTCGCGATAATGAACGGGGATGCCAAAGGAACTTGGGGGACCTTCGCGTCCTTAGCGAGCAGGCTGTCGAAGGACTTGGGCCGTGACCGCGTAAAGGATTTAGTCCTGCTTGAGGGCAGCAACCCGGACCAATTGAACGCCTTCGCGGGTGCGTTCGGCCTCGACCATGGGAAGCTACTGCACGAGAAGACGCTGATCGAGTACGACCCGAGGTTCCTGTACGAAGCTCTGATCACCCAAGCGATCGAGGAGATATCAGCGAACACCGAGAGGTGTGTCGTGTTCACTAGGAGAGGCAGTGCGATCCATCGCGTTGCTGCGAGCGTGGAGAACTGCGACGTCGTGATCCTGGCAACGCCTGGCGCACAGAACGCTGCAAGCGTACCGTTCAATGACATCACGCGGATAATCCACGCGACCGGCAAGGCCATGGAGTCCGAGCTGGAGACATGGATACTTTTCGACAACCTCTCTGACCTGGTGTTCTCCACATCCTTCGAGCAGGCCTACGTTTTCGCCAGACATGCAACTGACGTCATCGCGTCAAAGAACGGGTCCGCTCTGTTCCTGCTGAACAAGACAGCCCACAACCAGGAGACCAAGTCGGCGTTCGAGAGTCTGTTCTCGACAATTGTCGAAGTCGCCGAGGGAACGAAGCTCGTCAAGCGGTAAGCTCAGACAACTCCATTCGATTCATGTGCGGTATCATTCTTCTCTGTGACAGTTCATATGGAGGGCGGTCCAATGCCCTTCGAAATCCATGGGGCTTAGATGTTTCCGGTTGCCTCGCCAAAACCCGCAAAAGTCTTAAGAAAACAGCGGTTCTGGGGCGTTTTTCGTTTTAAAGCTTTTAAGGACCCCGAGTTGTCTGTTAGCTCAGTGACATACGAATGATACAACTTAGGAAACCAATACTGATTGGTTTGGTTGCGATGCTTCTTCTTACTTCCGGAATTGGCTACATCGCCGTCACTGCCGGGTATGATCATCATGTAGACACGTACAGCTCTTCATCATACGCGACACCACAAAGCTCGTTCGAGCTGGGCCAGACAGTGTATATCCGGGCCTGGAGCCTCGACCCGACCAAGTACTACAATCTCCAACTTCATCCTCAAAGTGGCTCGGATTTCTATGTCGGATCATGGTCCAAGGGAGTTGACCCGCTGGATGGAAGCTATACGCTGCTTCCAACAGACCCACCCGGAACGGGGTGGAAGGCCAGGATCATGCAAGCTAGTGACGATTCGGGTACTGGCGCAGCCAAGAAGGGTGAATGCGGCTTTACTGCGACAAGGACACCGGCTGTCGACACGTACAGCGACGCGGCTTTCACAATCCCAGATACCTCGTTCGTCCCGTTAGAGACAGTTTACTTCAAGGCCACCGGTCTTGACCCGTCGATGTATCACAGATTCAAGATCCAACCCCCATCAGGGCCAGATGTCTGGATCGGTGGTGGCTGGGTCACGGGCGTGGCTGAACTGACGGGGAGCTATGTTCTCCCATTCAACG
>JBGOYZ010000073.1:0-4514 GCA_041479945.1 Thermoproteota archaeon | reverse complement strand
GAGGCTGCCGGCTATGGTCGATTCTTCGTCCACCGCACGGGACACGGAATCGGGTTAGAAGTGCATGAAGAACCATACATAGTGGCGGGCAACTCGATGAAGCTTGACGAAGGGATGGCTTTCAGCGTTGAGCCGGGCATCTACGTCCCTGGAGAGTTTGGAGTTCGTATTGAGGACATAGTCGTCATTCAAGCAGGAAAAGCACAGAGACTGAACAAGTGCACTCGTGAGCTGATAACTATCTAGTGGACTCTGGATCACTCTAACCGTTTTGCTCAATCTCGCGAACGATATGGTGTTCAGTGTTGAGCCGGGGATCTATGTTCCAGGGAAGCTTGGAGTGCGGATCGAAGACATTGTTGTTATGGAATCGGGGAAGGTGCGTAGACTCAACAAGTGCAGCCGGGAGCTAGCGATCCCTTAGCGGTCTGATGAATAGAGCACTCGTGTTCTTGATCACAACGTTACGATCCGGCCAGTTTCGTCGCCTATCACCTTGTGAATCTCTTGCGCAAGTTCGTTCAGCCTACTTGCCAGCTTGTCAGAGATCTTTTCGGATATCGTGTAAGGATCCTCCACCTCGATCCCTAGTATCCGAAGACGCGTAGGTGGGTTGAGGTCGAGTTGCCTCATCAATGTCAGGGCTTCAGGTATGCCTACATAGTGGGAGGTGAATGGCGCGTATTGTTGGAAGTCGTCGAGGTTCAGCGAGACGACCTGTCCGACCTGATGCCTCCCTGTCATGACGCTGTCCACTATCACAGCCTCATCCCTGTTCTCTAGGTAGTCCACCAGAGAAAACCCTGTCTTCTCAAGGATCTCCACTTTATGTCCTTCGGATTCGAGTTTCTCTTTCAGCATCTCTCCTAGCATCAAGCCAATCCTGTCGTCCGAAAGCATTGCGTTTCCGAGAAAGAGGATTAGAAGGCGTCCTGTGTTTCTCGTTTGGGCAACAGGTTCCATTCGGCTTCCCTCCAAGCGCGTGCCCAAACACGCAGGTTCACAAGAACTTTGCCACCGGACCACCCAACCTGCTATCAACACCTGTTTCACTTGAAACTCAGAGCGAGTTGACGCCTCTTCCCCAGTCGCCACTTGTGATTGGACGCGAGAGTTGCCGAAGGCATGATCCTCAACAACGGCAGAGTAGCATTTACATAGACTGCTGCAGCTTCACATTTAGACTCAAATGACTTCAGAGGCTGAAGCTGATAGATATAGAGTCGAATTGGAGGACATGTATTTCAGGTTCGGCTGGAAATGGGTCGCCTTAGCCTACATGGCAGGGAGAGTACTAGCGCAGGGAAAGCAGCTTCCAAGCGGTTTTCTGCAGGATCTGACATTGGCGAGAACGAGACTGGACAGCGGATGCAGCAGCATATGTGATACGACAGCCGATCTGCGAGACTTGGAGAACAGGCTCTTTCTGGTTCTCTTGCATATCAGTGAGGGCGAGGTCCACGCGATGCTTGAACTCATCAGCAAGGCGATGAGCGGCACGCTCCAGCAAGAAGACGTAGACCTCTCGCCTCTCAAAGTCGTGTTGGCTGACACCACCATTCCGAGCGTCTGCTCCCCTAGGTGAACATGAGTCCGAAACTCACATCGTGAGCACAGCGTTTGGTGGAGCTTCAGTCTCAAATACGTCGGACAGCTGCAAAGTAATCGCCTTCCCGTACGCGGACATCTTCTGAACCTTGCCTTACGGAACGGAAATCCCGTTCGAATGTGGACGCCGCATCGTGGTTGACGGTGATTAAGGGTCTAGTCGCTAGTCTCATCGGCCGAGTTGGCACGGTTCAGGCGGTTGCTACGATTACACTGTCGATGGCCGCGAACTTGTTGTGCTTGAACGCACGGTTCCGTCTTCCAGAATGGGATAGGAGTTGCCTGGTCACGGAAGGTTGCGCTTCACAGTTTCTATCAGCGTCCCATTCTCGCGGTACACGTAGATCATGAAGGGCATGGATCCTGGAAGTGTGTGGGTTCCGCAGCCGTGGCAGGGATCATATGCTCTGAAGGCCATCTCAACCATGTTCAGCATCCCGTCATCTATCTTACCTCCCCTTATGAGGCTGCGAGCGGCCTTGTCCACTGAGAGAGCGATTCTAGCCGAGTTATGCTGCGTCGCAACTAGGAGGTTCGCTTTCTTGATGACGCCGCGGTCATCGGTTTCATAGTGGTGTATCAGAGTGCCCCTCGGAGCCTCAACGACACCTATGCCGATGTCGGGGACCGCGGTTGGAAGGTTCCTTATGTTCGGTTCCGTTATCTCCGGATCGTTCGCGAGTTCCTTCAGTCTCTCGGCTGCGTAAACCATCTCGACCGTCCTGGCCCAGTGGTTCGCCAGCGTGTGGTGGACCGGTTTCCCTCCGAAGGTCTTGAACATCTCTTCGTACGCTTCCTGAGCCTTCGGAGTCGCCATGCCGTCGGATGCGTTTAGCCTAGCGAGTGGCGCAACGCTCATTATTCCGCTGTCTTCTCCGTCAACGAATCCCTTCCATCCCACTTTCTTTAGGAAGGGAAATTTGACGTAGGTCCACGGTTCCACATGCTCCGCCACCTGTTCCAAATAGTCGTGGACGTCGAACCTAGCGAACTCTTTTCCGCTGGGGCTTACGACTCTGATCTTCCCGTCATAGAAGTTGACCTTGTTCTTCTCGTCAACTAGTCCCATGTAGTATGTCTGATGGGTGTAGGCGTCACTGGTGATTAGGTCGACGTACTCCTTCTTGGACAGCACGATGTCTTTGAAGGTCTTGAGAGTGAAGAGGGCGAATTCTAACGACTCGTCTGCGAGCTTTCTTATCTCTTGGGCCTCCTCCGAGCTTATAGGCCTCGAGACGCCGCCAGGTAGTCCCAACACTGGATGGATCGTCCTGCCGGCTATCATCTCGTTGGTCTTCCTCAGTTTCTTTCTCATCGTGATGACTTTCAGCCCAACCTCCTTCCCGACCTTTGCGACTACTCCCAAGATGTTCCTCTCCGCTTTCGGAGCTGTCGGACCAACGATGAAGTCGGGACCCCCAAGGACGTAGACGTGAAGGGCGTGGTCCTCCAGCATGAAGATGTTGTAGGCCATCTCCCGTATCTTCTTGGCCGCGCTCGGAGGCTCGACCTTGAAGAGGTCATCCAGGGCCTTTGTAGATGACATATGGTGGGCGAATGGGCAGACGCCGCAGATCCTAGAGGTTATCTGGGGCATATCCTCAGCGTGCCGGCCCTCGGCGAACTTCTCGAATCCTCTAATCTCGGGTACCTGGAGATAGCCCCTCTTGCAGTTTCCCTCATCATCTAAGACGACGACTATCTTTCCGTGGCCCTCCAGCCGGGTTATCGGGTTGATTACTACCTCTTTCATGTTTTATTCCTCCTTGCTCTCCCTCCAAGACTGGACGACGCTAGCGTGTACCTGTAGAAGGTTCCAACGGCATCCGGTAGATGATCCATCACCTTCTCTATCGACTTCTCGTCCTGGAAGTCCACTATACTCGCGATGAATGACGCGGCCTTCGCTCCGTAGTCGGTCACCCTATCGAGCGGGCCAAAGCAGCCAGTGCACGGCATCCTTGCCTTGACGCAGAGTGCCTGGCATCCGCCTCTCGTAGCTGGTCCGAGACAGAGCAGGCCTTGGGTGAGGAGGCATTTCTCCGGGTCCGGGATCACCTGGTGGGGCCTCTTCAAGTCCTGGACTAGGACCTTGTCGGGCTTGGTTTCGTTTAGTGGGCACTCGTCGCAGAGAGCTTTCCCGGATGCGCCTATCACGGAGCCTCTGGCCGGGAGGTTGCCTGATAGCAGTGTCTCAACTGCTTTCCAAGTCACTTCGGCTGTGGGCGGGCATCCGGGCACATAGTAGTCGACTGCTACCACGCGGTCTATGGGGAGGAGCCTAGGCAGAACCTCAGGGAGTTTGAGTTCCACGTCATCGATCTTCGTGCTCCGCTGAGGTCTCACCTTCTCGGGGTTCTGGACAGTCGGGACCTCGTCGTAGACACGAGAGAAGAGCTCTTCTTCCGCGTACAAGTTGAGGAGGCCTGGAACCCCGCCCCATGCAGAGCAGGCGCCGTAGGCTACGACTATTTTCGACTTCTGCCTCAGTAGCTTGACCATATGCTCGTTCTCAGTCAGCCTCACCCCTCCGTTGATTAGGCTAGCCGTGATCGAACCGTCCGGTAGCTTCTCCACGTCCTCTTCCTTGAAGTCAAGCGCCACGGGCCAGAAAACTATATCCACGAGGTTGGCGAGGTCAAGTATCTTCTCGGCAATGTCAACAGTGGCTTCCTCGCATCCGCCGCAGCTTGAGCACCAATACATTGCTATCTTTGGCTTCTCCATTACACTTTCACCTGCACGCTAAGCTTCAGTGGGCCTAGGGCTTTGATCTGTTCCACCATCTCGTGGGCGACCTTGACGAACTTCGCTGCCTCCGCCGCAGATATCCACTCCAGTCTAAGCCTCTCCTTTTCGATGCCCAAACTCTCCACAATCCTTCGGAGCAGAGCCATCCTCCTCAG
>JBGOYZ010000072.1:0-4516 GCA_041479945.1 Thermoproteota archaeon | reverse complement strand
GATGAACCCAGACGATGTGGATCCCGAGGAGAAAGTCAGAGTGCTGCTCGAGTTGGACAAGGTCGCAAGGATCTACAGCGACAGGGTGAAGGACACATTCACAACTTACAGGGACGCTGTCACGACCGCGGTCGTGCACAATTCCTTCGGCACATACGTAAAGGAAGTGACCCCACGGACCTATGCATATTGTCGCGTGATCTCCAAGGAAGGCTCCAACATGCAGACAGGCATAGAGTACGGAGGTGGCGTCGCTGGCTTCGAGGTCGTCAACAAGCTTCAGGACGAGCAGTTCTCGAAAAAGGCAGCCGAGAAGGCAGTGAAGTTGCTGAGCGCTCGTCCGCCTCCAACTGGCACCTACACTGTCGTGGTGGATCAGAGAGTGGGTGGTCTCTTCATGCACGAGGCTTTCGGTCACAACTGCGAGGCAGACAGTGTGCTAGGAGGGCAGTCCATTGTCGCTGACAAGATGGGTCAAAAGGTCGCGAGCGACATCGTGACAATCATGGACGATCCAACGATGCCGAAGAACGGCCACTTCGTCTATGACCATGAGGGCGTCAAGGCCGAACCCCACACGATAGTCAGAGACGGCACGCTGGTCGGGTTTCTGCACTCACTGGAGTCAGCCGCGAAGATGAAAGCACAGCCACAGGGCAGTGCTAGGGCAAGGTCACATCAGTTCCCTCCGATCATTCGCATGTCCAACACGTACTTAGCTCCAAGAGACATGGCCTTCGAGGAAATGCTCGGGGACGTGAAGCGGGGCGTATACCTGACAGGCATGAACTCCGGCTATGTTGAGACTCAGAAAGGCCAGTTCACGTGCAGGGTGGAGCAGGGTTGGCTGATAGAAAGAGGAGAACTTCAGGATCACCTCAGAGATGTCTCAATCAACGGGCTGACGCTCGATGCCCTGAAGAACATCACTGCGGTTGGCAAGGACTTCAAGATGGATTCACCTGGCACGTGCGGAAAGATGGGTCAGGGAATTCCAACCGACGCAGGGGCACCTCACTTCAGGATCGATGGAATAGTCGTGGGTGGTAGGCAATGACAGACCACGTACAAGGAATAGACCTCACTGCGCCGGTAGAGAGAGCAACGAGGTCGTTGTCGCAAGGGGGCTTGGACTTCTATGAGGTATTCGCCTCATACTCGCGTTCGATTAGAATAACAATAATGGGGAAAGGGATCAAGGACACGGGTTCGTCGGTGGATGTGGGGATCGGTGTTAGGGCGTACAAGGGCAAGGGACTAGGGACTGCCTACTCTCAGAGCTTGGATCCGTCTGACGTCGAGAGAACCGCAAACACCGCCATGGCCTACGCCAGAGTGGCACAACCCGACCCGTTCTTCAAGGCGATACCGGGGCCATCCAAGGCTCCAGACGTGAGAGGTCTCTTCGACCAGAAGGTAGCTGACCTTGTCATGGAAGATGTCGGAGGATTCGCCAAGGAGATGATGGATTCTGCGGAGGATGTCCGCCTCGGCGCCATGTACGAGGGAGGTGTCAGTGCAGGTTGCACAAGAAGTTACCTGATGACATCCACGGGTGTGTCCGTGGAGGATGAACGGACGATTTTGTCCGGGAACATCGCCGCGACCTACAGGCAGGGCGAGGACACTGGTAGCAGTTCCGAATTCGACTACGGTGTTTCCTCAGCCGAGGTCGACTTCAACTGGGTGGGAAAGAGGGCCGCCGAGAAGGCAGTCGAGCAATTCGGGTCGAAGAGGGTGGAGAGCGCCTCATTGCCTCTGATCATCGTACCCGAGCCCGCGAGTTCAGTGTTCTTCGGCTTGATGGCAGCCATATCGGGTGAGCAAGCGGTTAAGGCCAGGACGTTCGCATCCAGTCTGCTGGGGAAGCAGATAGCGCCCGACTGGTTGGAGGTCTACGATGACGGTACGCTGCCCGGTGCAGCAAGCAGTACCACTTACGATGGTGAGGGAGTGCCCACAAGGAGAATGTCGATTGTAGGCGCCGGGAATCTGAGATCCTTCTTACACAACTCCTATTCAGCCGGAATAGAGGGAGTCGAGACGAACGGCCATGCGCAGAGGGGAGGATACGGCGTGTACGTCGGTGCAGGTCCAGCCAATGTCGTGGTGAAGGCAGGTGAGAGTTCGCTGGACGAGATGATAGCCGAAACCAAGAAGGGAATCCTTGCGATCAGCGCAGACTTCACGCCCAGTATGGTCACGGGAGAGTTCTCTTCAACGATAGACGAAGGGTTCCTGATCGAGAACGGAGAGAAGAAGCACCCGGTGAAGAACCTGATGGCAGGAGGTCACATCCTTGACCTCTGCCGCAACACGGACATGATGTCAAGAGAAGGACGGACTTTCGGCAAGGGACACTTCTTCCCTTCATTGAGGATATCTGCGATCAGGTTCTCGGGGGACTGAAGCCCGAACGTGCTCTAGTACTGACCTAAGGCGCCCTCTCGTCTGGTCGAATCGTAAGCTACTTTGAAGACCCAAAGAGAAACAGGCAGCATTACGACTATGAACACGACGAGTTTCGCTGCATCCCCGAGGATCGCGATCGAAGTGAGGTCCTCGCCGTTCATCAGGCATCTCCTCAGCCCGTCAAGTGAGAAAGTGAGGGGAAACACAGCGCCGATCCATTGCAGGTACCCTGGAAGCAGACCCAAGGGATAGAGTACACCTGAGAACAGCTGGGTCAACCAAGTGAAAGCCCAGACTATGGGGTCTCCCTGCTTCAGTTTGAGAATCGCGCCTGCCCCCAAGACTCCGACGACCATGTGACTGGCTATCAGGAGAACCGTCAGAATCGCGGCCGCAAGAGCGGACCCCAAGGTGAGGTTGAACTTGGCGCCTATGATGAGACCCATTGCCAGCGAAGCGATCAGGAAGTATGACCCGACCAAGAACCTGAACACGGATTCGCCAAGAAGGAATACCCTGAAGCTCGTCCGTGACGATAGGATCGTCTCCATGGTGCCATCGTACTGCTCGTCCCTTATCGCTTCTGAGAGACCGGAAACGGATGACCAGACATAGTGCTGGAATGATATGCCGATGACTGTGAAAGTGAGGAAGTCTGCGGTGTACCCTGCGTTGACCAGAGCGGTGGGAGTGACGATCCTTGACACGAAATAGTATGTCGCGACGGATGTAAGCGCACCGGTTATGTCCAGCAGCACCCACAGTCTGTACGTCCACCATGTCTTGAAGTCCCTGATGACGAAAGCCCTGACCTTTTCGAGAACGCCGACCTCCAAGCGGGGGACGCGCTCGCCGAGGAATTCGATGATCTCTTCGAGTTTCATTCACGCTCACCTAGTATGATGACGTTGATCCGTTCTCGCGTATCGTCCTATAGCCCCAGTTGAGTACGACGAAACCAATCGGCATCAAGAACACGCTGAAGCCGGACAGGACCAGTATGTCAGTCAGCACACCGGTATCTGCCAGCGACGCTCCGAGGATCAAGGCCCTTCTCATGCCATCGAGTGCGTAAGTGTAGGGGAACATCATCGAAATCGCCTGAAGCAAAGGGAACGCGGCGAGCATCTCGAGCGGGTACAGCACGCCAGCAAGGAACTCGTTCATTGACGCTACAAGAAACGCGATGGGGTCGCCTCGCTTGTGTACCATTATGATTCCCGCGGCAATCAGCCCGAGAGCCTGATTGGAAATGACCATGAGAATGAAGAGGACTAGGGTCGCCATTAGCGAAGCAGAAGTCATCTCGAACTGGACACCCAGCCCAGCGATCCCCACTACGAAGACGCCAACTAGCAGAATGAGGCTGACAAGATAGCCACGGACCGTCTGGCCTATGAAGAAAGTCAGCATGTTCACTGGAGTAACTGCGATTGTCTCCAAGGTTCCACCCCGTATTTCATGCTGGATGGAATGACTCAGTCTGACCAGACAAGACCAGAGGTAGTTGGACGAGGCTACTCCGATCAACGCGAAAGCTAGGTAGCTGGTTCCCCAGCCACTCTGTGAAAGAATGAGTGGATTGACCTGCAGACCGACGAAGTAGTACATAACAACAGACGCGAAGGTGCTGAGCAGGTCCATTATCATCCAGGACTTGTAGGCGAACATCATCTTTATGCTGGACCACACGACCCCGTAGAACTGTCTCAGGGGGAGCTTCACGTGAGGCTTGTCTTCCTCAAGTATCTTCACGAGTTCAGCTTGCTTCATTCCTTTTCGCCTCCTGTCAGACTCATGAAGACTTCCTCCAAGGTCGGAAGTGCCACTTGAATTCCGATGAGCCTTATCCCGTTTTTCTTAAGGGCCTCAGGTATTCTCGTCAAGGCCTCATCTTCGTTGACAACCTCCAGTTGAACGACTGTATGATCTTCTTCGGACTGGACGTTCCTGACTCGCTTGACTCCTTCGACACGTTCGAGCACCTTCAACGCGTCCTCCTGCGATCCTGAGACTTTCACCTCCACCCCCAGAAATCTCCTTGTCATCTCGCTCAGCCTCAGAGGTGTGTCGATTGCCACTACCTTGCCCTTGTCCATCACGG
>JBGOYZ010000071.1:0-4531 GCA_041479945.1 Thermoproteota archaeon | reverse complement strand
TCCTGTACCGAGGAGTCCTTGAACCGGCCTTTGCCCATCGAAAGGAGGAATCCTTCTCGCCAAGGCAGGTAGATAGATGTCCTGGCGAGGCCAAGCTCCTTCATCAGCATGTTTACCCTCTGGATGCCTATCCTTTTCCAGAGCATCTCGGAGGCCGTGTTGTCGGTGGCGATTATCATCAATGTAACGAGGTCACGGATTGTGAATTCGGTGCCTGGAGATAGGAACTGGAGGATCCCTGAGCCGATGCAGAAGTACCTGTTCTCCAGCCTGAGCTTCTCATCCATGGAAATGAGGCCCTCATTCGCCTGACGGAACACCTCCATCATGACAGGGATCTTGAACACGCTTCCAAGAGGGAAAATCTTGTCTGCGTCGATGGCCAGCTCCTTGCCTGACTCAACATGCTTGATGTATATGCCCACCTGCCCTCTGACCTCTCTCGAGATCTTGAAGATCTCAGCCCGTAGCTTGGCGATCTCGGGAGATGAGACTATTGGCTTGATCTTCTCAGGACTCAAAGGATGCTCTCCTCTCTTATTCCGCAGCGAGAATCAATCCCCTATGGCTCCCAGCTGCGGGGAAAACGCATTGGGATGACAGTATATAGGTACTTCGATTCCACAGACTCTGGCGAGTGCGCTCGTTCGTATCGCATTTGTCCGAAAACGTCTCCAAAACTTCTTTAAATGTGAGCAGATACCCCCGAAGGGGGCGGAGACAAATGGTATTGGCCGACTTCAAGAAACTGAGCAGGAGAAAGAACGCCACGCGGATTATCAATAGAGACGATTTCAAGCGAATCCATGAGGAATCATTGAGAGTCCTTGAGACGGTCGGCATTAGGATCTACAGTCGTGCAGCGCTCGACCTGCTGAAGCAGCACGGTGCAGAAGTCGACAATGAGAAGATGACGGCCAGGATACCGCGTGATCTCGTCGAACGATCGATAGCTAGTGCCCCGAAGGAGTTCCGACTGTCGGCGAGGAACTCCGAATTCGACATCGAGCTTGACAATTCCCACGTCTACTTCACATTCGACGGTTGCGGCGTGCAGACGATCGACATCGATTCAGGAAAGAAGAGACCGTCCAGAAAGCAGGACATCGTGGACTGCGCTCGTCTGGCCAATGTCCTGCCGGGTGTGGGTTACTTCACGCCCTCCGTAGCGCCCCAGGATGTGCCGCTCCATGCTCACGTACTGCACCAGATACAAGCAGCTTATTCCAACACAGACAAGTTCGTGATGTCTGAATCCACGACCACCGGGGCTGAGGCGAGGCTGCAGATAGAGATGGCAGCAGCTGTTGCAGGAGGAAAGGACAAGTTGCTGCAGAGACCGAGCCTTTCAGCGATAATCTGCGCGGTTCCCCCGTTGAACCTGGACGGAGGAGGGAGCGAGGCTACGATAGAATTCGCTAGATCGGGAGTGCCGGTCATGATGATGAGCATGGTGGAGGCAGGCGTTTCAGGTCCTGTCACGCTTGCTGGCACCCTCGTCGTGAGCAACGCCGAGATATTGGCGATACTGACCCTCACGCAATGCGCGAGGAAGGGCGCCAAAGCGATCTATGGCTCAGTCCTTTCGATGATGGAGCCGCGGACCGGAGCATATGTCTCGGGTTCCCCGGAGGCTGCGCTTCTATGCGCATCCGTCGTCGACCTGGCGAAGCACTACGATCTGCCAGCACAGGCCGGGACCTTCGGGACCAATGCGCTCGTCCCGGGAAGCCAGGCAGCCACCGAGCATTGCCTGACGACCCTACTCGCAGTCAACGCCGGAGCGGACATGCTCAACGGGTTCGGTCTACTGGAGGCGTCCACGGTCCTATCCTTCGAACAGCTCATGCTCGACTACGACATCGTCACTGAGATACTCCGGATATCCAAGGGCATTGACGCCACCGATGACACAATCGCGAGTGATCTGATCAAGGAAGTGGGCATAGGCGGCACCTTCCTCGCAAAGAGGCATACACTGATGCATCTCCGAGAAGCTTGGGAGCCGATGGTCTTTGAATACGGAACCTACGAGGACTGGGTGAAGAGAGGATCGATCGACCCGGTAAGACGCGCCAACCTGAAGGCAAAGGCTCTCTTGAAGGATGCGAAGGCGGTCCCATTGGAGAAGGACCTGGAGAAGCAGCTGCGTGAGATCGTCAAGAAAGGCGAAAAGGAACTGAAGTAGCTACCTTGGATGACCGCAGAGCGATTATTCGGAGCCAACAAAGGACCGATAGCCTAGTGGCCACATCCGAAGAGTGAGAGGATTGAGAGGGAGATTGAAAGAGAGCGCCGATCCGATCAGCTTAGGGGGGAGGAGAGTGGCTGAATCCGAATCAATAGGAAAATCTCGCTTCCCTCTTCCAATCTCTCGAAGAGGAGATGACTTTCCATCGTTCATATAGGTGTTGACCTTGAAATCAGCGATGATAACAAGAAGCTGGCAGAGTCCCAATGTAAAGGTTTAATCAAGGCTAGGGGATAATGACAGAGTCCTCCGAGGTATCAGATGGTTGCCAATTCTGCTAAGAAGGTGAGGTCGATCCGGGCCATCATTTTCGACCTCGACGACACCCTCGTAGAATCCACCGTCAACTATGCGAAGTTCAAGACTCTGGTGGTGGAGCGGATCGCTTCCCACGGAGAGCCAAAGCACCTGTATGACCCACATGAGACGATTGTGACGATAATCGCAAGGTACGAGGAAAGGATGCGCGGCGCAGGGATCCCCGAAGGCACTATTCGCAATCGACTGGCGGAGCTCAACACCATCATGGACGAAGTTGAGTTGGAGAGAGTATCGGAAACCAAACCAATGAGAGGGGCCGTCGAACTCCTCCAGCTACTTCGAAAGAATGGGATAAAAGTGGGGATACTAACGCGAGGATGCGAGGAGTACACAAGATCAGCGCTTGCCGTGACCGGGATGCTCGAACTGGTCGATGAAATCGAATGCAGAAACGCGAACGCGAAGCCAAAGCCGGACCCGGATGCGTATCTGAAGCTGACGCTCAGACTTGGAGTCAGGAAGGAGGAAACGCTCTTCGTGGGAGATCATCTGATCGACGCTAAGTGCGCCGAAAACGCAGGTGTGCCGTTCGTGGCTGTCGAGACCGGGGACGTCCCGGAAGAGGATCTGAGGAAGGCAGGGTGCATAGAGCTGTTCCACGACGTTGGGGATATGACGAAATGGCTTGAGCGTGTCTTGTTATCGTCTTGAACAAAATAAGTCTGTCCATCGCAATTGAATAACTGATGATGGATGAATAAAGGGTCATCTATGCTTGACGTCCAGAAGCTTCAGGACTCCTTCCTCAGCAGTGCCCAATACCATCTCATCTGTTTGTTCGCCCTCGCCCCTCGGTATGATCGTCTCCGTACTCCTCTCGAGGAGAGCCAGTTCTCTCTGACCAAGTGTCCTCGGATCAACGGGAACCAGGAGGACGCAGTCGTTCGTGACGACGATGTCTTTTAGCTGGTGTAGGAACTGTAGCATGCGATCGTAGGTGTTGAGCGTTATCAAGTACTCCAGACCATCGAGAACAACAACCGTCTTCTGCTGGCTCTCTATGAAAGTCCGTATCTGGCCCATGATTATGCCAATCGCTGTCGGGTTTATGCGCCCCTCGCCGACCATACTGGTCAGCCACAAGACCCTGCAGGTTCCGATTTCCTTCTCGTCGATTAGTCTCTTTGGATAGTCGCGAGTGACTACCAAGCCAGAATATCCGGATGAGAGTGATTGGTCCAACAACTCGAAGGTCGCTCTGGGCTTACGCTCCTCAATCAAGTAGATATTGCCTGACTTCGGCTCAAAGCCAAAGCCGCCAGCTGAGCTTCCAGCTGATGACACGCTGCATCCCATCCGTGTTAATGGATATGATATGTAGATTTATATAATACTGTTGTCCAGGCTCCGCTGGAGTGAATGAATGGCTATGTCCCAGTCAGAGCCTTGAGCAGAAAACTCTCGTCCTGTCCGCGCCGACTTCACCCCATCTGCACTTCTCGCAATCGTACACGGTAGTTGCGGACCGCATGTCGTAGTAACAAGGAGCCATGAAGAACTTCGTAGTCCCAGCACATATCACTCTCGACTTCCTGTCGACCACACTGCCGTGGGGGCAACGCTCACATTCGTCTGCACACACTGATCTTGGCTCTCCAAGATCGCAGGTCGTCAGGAACAGCTTGTGCATCTTCTGCGTCATTTGACTAGCCTATGATAGAGCTTCGAGATGTAAACGTTTGCCCAGATGAATGAACAGGCGAAGGGGTTTGTGGGGCGAATCCTCTACTGCTCTGGCCGCAGCTCGACACCGAGGTCAGCCATCACAGCCTTGTACCTCCTGATAACCGTGGTGTATTCCTTGCTAGGCCTGCGCGCGTCAGCGTCCCAGCACTCATAGAGGCTCTTGCCGAGCGGAGGTGCCGCGAGCTTCGATTCGTACTTGGCCAACAGCTTCCTGGCGAGCTCGTTCGCGTCCGATCTCTTCATGCCAGCGACCGCATGGCCAACCTCAGCGGA
>JBGOYZ010000070.1:0-4580 GCA_041479945.1 Thermoproteota archaeon | reverse complement strand
CTTGAGAGTCACAGATGTCTTGAGAGAACGCGGCCGCTCCGCCTGACACCCTCGTGCTGATGGCCAGTGAGGCATCTGCTCATCTCAGACTGTGAATCTCTGCAGATCCTTTGGCTCTCCCGCTGCAACTTGAGGCTGACCCAGCGGTGGCAGTGGGGGGGGCAGTCCCATCGACTTGCTGATGACCGCGAGTTCTCCCAAGGTGGCTGTCCAAATCGCTTGAACCACAACACCCGGCAGCTGGCTCTTCTTCAGTCCCTCCTTCATCTCTTGAACCGCGGTCTTGTCTCCCGAGAGGTAGACTCTGCCTTTGGACATCAGCTGCCCAACCGAGGGCGCGTAGTTGATGGTCACTATGAAGGGGACTTCGACTGAGTCCTCGCCTTTCTGGGAGAAATCTGCCAAGTTGATGTTGACGGCTATCTGCAAGTTTGGGGGGAACTGCTTGTCTGGATCCCAGAACCTGTCCGCGGAATAGCTCGTCACAGCCACCTTGATGCTCAACATTCGAATCGACCCTGTGTTGCCTCGTATTAAGCGTTAGGACCCCTTTGGAGGCTGAGCGACCATATCCAGTGGAGAGTCTCTCTCCGACCGGCTGCAGGGCAGAACTTAGAGACCGAGCGAATCTCACACCAGTGCGCAATGATTTTGGGATTGAGGACAATTGAAGTCTCGTGCTTGATCTACGCCGTGGCCCTGGCCATGGTCGACCCAAATCCGATGATCTCAATCGCCTTGGCCCTGCTCGGCGCGGGAATCTCATTCTCGCACTTGGTCAGGATGTCGGCGCACTGCCTGAGTTGTGGCTATTCCCTCGGCTTAGATAGTGGGCTTCGTGAATCTGACTCCGCGCACCAACATCGCGGGGGCGAGCACTGGAGTGTCCACTTCCCACCACTTGATCCAGTATCTCTTTGAGCCAGTGGCCTCGACGTTCCCCAACATTCTCACCAAGTTGTCCGTCAGCCTCAGTCCTCTCACTGGTCCTGACACCTGACCGTTCTTGATATTGAACAGACCGTCGCGCAAGATCGTGGAGAAGTCGCCCGACCTCTGGTTCTGATACCTGAGGTACCAGTTGTTCGTGACGTAAAGTCCGTCGTCCACCTTCGACACGAGGTCTTCGATGGTCCCGCTGCCCGCGGAAACCCGTAGGCTGAACGGTCTGGGGATCACCAACCCAGCACTTGCGGTCGTATTGGTCTTCATCTTCGTTGCTGTCGTCGAATTGTGCAGGAAAGTCGACAACTTCCCGTTGTCCACAATCGGATTCAGCTGCGTCGGCACCCCTTCGTCGTCGAACGGAACAGCTCCGGGGCTTAGAGGATCTGTGGCATCGTCTACAAGGCTGAAATGCGAGGGTGCAACATCCTGACCGAGCTTCCCAGTGAAGAAGGACATGCCCGCGTCGACATAGAAAGCTGAAGCTGCACCGGCCATCTCCTCGATCAGGTCTGCCGTCGTCATCGGTCCGAACACAACATCGAATGTGCCAGGTTGGGCAGGTTCAGCGTGCAGTGCCCGTTTCGCGACATCTCCGGCCACTCGGCCGATCTCTCGTCCATCCAGACCATTGAGACTGTTGGCCGCGGCTGCAAACTGTCCGGTGGACTCTCCGTCAGCGAAAGCCCTGACATTCAGGTTGTACGATGTCCCTTTGTAAGCCCCATTCGGTCCGCCTGATGATCTTTGAGTGAGCCTGGCGGTCTCGGATGTGAGCGAACCCGCCACTCTTGCGGCGCCTGCACTCCGAGCTGAGTCGATTGCATCCTTCACGACTTCCGGCGGCTTCTCTATCTTGGCTGTCGCCTTTCCTACCTCCAGTAGCTTCTTGTTATACTTGAACTTCCCCTTTGGAAGCGGGGCGTAGGTCCCTCCAGAAGGACTCAACCGCGCCATCTTCGCCACGTCAAGGACGGCCTTCTCAATGGCCTCCTCCGAAACATTGCTTATGACGGAACCTGCACGTTTCTCCTTGATGAACAGGAATATGCCGACCGAGGTGTCCTTCACCACCTTTGAGACCGTTACCCCGTTGTTCGTGAACCTGATCATTGACCAGTGGCTTTCCCTGACTTGTGACACGGAATCGGTTGCTCCTGCCTTCTTTGCCTTTCTGACTACGAACTCCACTATTTCATCTGCCTTCATGCTGAAGCACCACCCAATCTCACGTTCCTCAGCCTAGTCGTGGGCCCACCGGTCCAGACCGGAGCTCCCTGCATCGGATCACCCTTCCCGCATGTTGCGGACCAGAACTTCAGGTCCTTCCCGACCGCGTCAACAGCCTTGAAGAAACCGACTGTCGTTATCTCGATCGCTGGATTCCGCACCGGAGTGCCGATCTCTCCGTTCTCTATCTGGTACGCCTCATGTCCGACGTACTTCTGATTGAACCTCCGGTCGTCGATGTTCCACTCCGTGAAGTTCTTGATGTAGACGCCGTGCTTTATCTCGCCGATCAGATCATCAAAGCAATGGTCACCGGGCTCCATGTAGGTGTTTGCCATCCTCACTATTGGCTCCCTGTCATAAGAGACTGCTCTGGCAGCGGCGTTGCTTGTCCCACCACTAGCTGCCGCGGTCTCCCTGTTCTGGAGGAACTCATTGATCTTCCCTTCCTTTATCAGATACCTCTTCCTCGCCCTCACGCATTCTTCGTCGTACAGGTAATACCCGTATGACCTAGGCAGCGTGGGATCCTCTACCACATTGACGACTGGTGAGCCCACTTCCATCCCCAACGAGGACATCGAAAGGTAGCTCTCTCCCGCTTGGGCGGCCTCGCGCCCCATTATTCTGTCCGCCTCTTGCGGGTGTCCGCTGGACTCGTGGCAGACCAGGCCAATGACTTCTCCTCCCACGAGGAGGTCGACTTGGTCATTCGGGGGCGGAACACCTTCGGCGAGCATTCTCCCGATGACTTCACCCTCCTGCTTCATGGTGCTGATGATGTCCCAGCTCTCCACAGCTTCCCAGCCTCTTGACTCGCCTCGTTCGCTGAACCTTTGGGCACTTCCCCGCTGCGGGTGCATCGCGACGAGCAAGTAGAATATCGAACTCCTAGGCACGATGCTTTCAATATCGCCACCATCGCTCGTGACAACATGCTTGTGGGTGACCGTTGTTCCGATCTCGAACATCCTGCTGACCACATCCACGCCTCTTGGCTTGGCTGCCTGCACAACCGCACCATCAGCCTCCTTCAGGAACTCGATGACCTGATCGAATTCGACGTTGCTGAATTTGATCCTCGGTTTGATTTCCACTTTGTCTTTTCCTAGGCCCTCGTCGCTCATCCGTATGGGTTCAACCACGATCTTCAAGCTAGCTTTCGCACGCGCGACTGCGTCGTCTACGAGGTTCAAGACGCTGGCTTTTGTGAGGTTGTTAGTCGCGCCGAAGCCCATGGATCCATCAAAGACGACCCTCAAGCCGATTCCCTTCCTGTCCACAGATGAAGCGACCTGGAGTTCTCCGTTCTGCATCATGACTCCTGCCCCGACATCCGACTGATATCTGGCCTCAGAGTATGAAGCGCCTCGCTTTGAAGCTCTGTCAAGCGCAGCAGTGAGCAGTGCTTCGATGTCCGCCATTTTGCCGTGGGCAGCAACGGAACGGTATTAAGCGTTTCGACGACCGTTTTGGGCGCAAGTGATCAATACTCTCTGAGGCTTCATCTCACATTGCAGAGCCAGCAAGACCCTATTGAGTTGATGACCTTGCGGCTCCAGAGAATATCGCCCAGTACCCAGACGGTTAAGGTCTATCGGCTGAGCGTTAGGCTGTTCTGCAGGTTCCTGCAGGTCACGCCCTCCGAGCTGATCGAGAAGATTCAGAGTGGCGAGGTCGAGATCGAGGAGAGGTTGAACGAGTGGCTCGACTTCTTGGCGGCAAACGGAGCCGCGGCAGCAACCCAGAGAACCTACTTCTTCAGTGTGAAGAAGTTTGTCGAGGTCAATATCCCTCGAAAGCAGTTCTTTTGGTCGATCGTTGAGTTGCCGCGTCTCAGGACTGTTGAGCCAGATCGATTGCCGAGCAAGCCTGAGTTGTTGAGAATCTTGGCGCATGCCAACTTGACCGACAAACTGATGGTCTCTTTCATGTCAAGTTCCGGCGTTAGGGAGGGGGCTCTAGCCGGGTTGAGGGTCAAAGATGTGGACTTGACTTATCCCGATACTGGAATTGTGCGGGTTCCGCCAGAGTTGAATAAGGCACGAATCCCCTATGTCACTTTCCTAACCCCACAAGCTAGAGCCTACTTGGAGGAGTATTTAGAGGTCAGAAGGTCTAGGGGCCTGTCGATCCTGATTCACGCCTGATCTTGGACAATCGCTTGGTCTCTGGAATCAGCGACTCTGCTTTGGCGAAACGTTGGAGGCATCTCCTTCAGAAGACTCGGCTTGCCCAAAAGGAAGCCTTTGAACTCAGGGACAAAATGGAACTGGAGAAGAAACGCAAAGCAGCCTAGGAGAAACGCAAATCCTAGGTGGGGGGAGAGAAGCGGTTAGACCTATTTCAGTTTTTCTGTCAATGTGCATCCGTTTTCTGTAGGTTCCCAAGTTGTGTCTACTCCG
>JBGOYZ010000069.1:0-4589 GCA_041479945.1 Thermoproteota archaeon | reverse complement strand
ATCAAGGGCTTCTTCTCAACGGGTGGGCCTTTCTCGCCTTTATCGCCTTTCTTCGCAGCTTTCGCTGCATCCTTATCCTTGGCCGCACCCTTTGTTTTGGGCTCTTTCTCCTCGGGCAATCGTGAACCTCCGGGCTAAATACATCAGTGCTATCCAAACCAGACAACCAGTGCTGTCTGGCAGAGCATCCACCCCCACACACTAAGGTGTATAAAACCCTTATGCTGCTGACGAAGGGTGGATTATGTCGGCCTCCGTCACAGCCAGTGCTCCATTTTTCCAGGTGAGGTTTTGGCCGATTGTCCGGTGGTGCTCACGCTATCGACTGCCATCGGCCGACTTGTGATCGTGTTCATGGATGTGTCTGCCCTCTCTTTCGATGACCTTGGAGAGTTGCGCCACAGCTTGATCCATTGACACGGGAAGCGAATCTACAGGATAGCCCATGGAACCAAGTACGCTGAAGAGTCTTGATACAGGCGGAATCTCTAGTCCAGCTCGTTCGAGCAGATCCCTCGACATCACGAGATCGCTCATCGTGCCCTCGATGAGGATCCCGACATTGAGCACGATTGCTCTGTCCACTATCTCGGCCGCAGCCTCGAGGTCGTGAGTGGCAATGAGCATGGATCTATCCATTCCCTTGAGCAGCTTGATCAGCTCTGACCGCGCCCTCGGGTCCAGGCCCGAAGTGGGCTCGTCGAGGAGCAGGATGTCTGGGTCCATGGCCATTATGCCAGCAATCGCAACTCGTTTCTTCATCCCGTAGCTTAACTTGTGCGGTTTTCGTTTTGCTAGCGTCTCCACTCCAGCGCTCCTCAAACCTTTTGAGACGCGGCCTTCGATGTCATCCAGTCTCAGGTTGCGGGGACCGAAAGCGACATCCTCTTCTACGGTAGGCATGAAGATCTGGTCGTCTGGGTCCTGGAAGAGCAACCCTGTCTTCTTCCGCAGGTCGTCCGCATTCGATTCCGTCAAGGTCTGAGAGTCGATCGACACCTTCCCCTTGAAAGGCATCCTAAAGCCTGCAATGAGATGTAGTAAGGTCGATTTTCCGGCGCCGTTCGGACCGACGATCGCGACCTTCTCTCCCCTTTCCAGCGATAGTGAGACGTTCTCCAGGGCGACAGTGCCATCTTGGTATGTGAACCCCAGACTCTCAACCTCGAGCGGCCTCACTGCACCACTCCCAGCTGCAGTGTCAAGAGAATGCCTGCTACAATGACAAGACTGGAGACAAAGGAGGTATCAAGAACGGTGAAGTGCGACTTCTTCCAAGGCATGAGCTCGCCGTTGAACCCCTTTCCTTTGAGCCCTTCAAATATCCTGTCGCCCCTTCCAATCGACCGGACCAAGACCATGCCAGCGGTGTAGGAAATGATCCTTAGACCATACCTGTCCAGCAGGCTCCTGCCCCCGGTGAACCCCCGAGCCTTTCGAGCGATGGTCATCCTCGCGAGCTCTTCTGACATGAGTTGGATGTATCTCTGGGTCAGCATGAGAAGCGTTGTAATGATAGCGGGTACGTGGAACCGCCTCAGACCAGAGAACAGGTCGAAGCTCTCCGTTCCCGCAGCGAGGACCAGCAGCGGAAGGACGCACGCCGAAGTCCTAGCCCACATCTCGATCCCGCGCTCCCACCCGCCGAAGAGAAAGACGGAGACGGATGCGAAAAGGATGAACGGCAGCGCGGCGAAATACATCTTGGCGAGATGAGCTGCCGGGAGCATGCTGACGACGGTCATCGTGAGCGCCACAGCGAGCGACGCGAGCACCAACTCCGCGCGGGTCAAGACTGCGGATACCACAATGAAGACGAACACTCCTGCCAACTTAGCCCTCGCATCCAGTTTGCCGAACCAGACCTCACCAGCATGTTCATCAAGCCGGTTGTTGCCTTGGCCGCGGACATGAGCGACTATCATGGGTCCGTTCCTCTGCTAGCCCTCATTCTGACCAGCTTCATCATTCCCAACGCGACGAGAGCGACGGCGAGGAATCCAAGAAGACCGGCGAAAAGCGCGCTGAAATAGTCCTGGCCATAGCTGAATGGGCTCACGATCGACGGTTTGCCCTCCGCAACATTGGAATTCTCCATTGTCTTTTCGAGGCCATCCTTTCCAGCACTGGCATACAGGAAATAGAGTGGAAGCGCGAGGGCGAAGACGATGATGATCGCAATAGCCGCTCTTGCCGTGCTGCCGAATATAAGTGCCCTCATCCCGGGAAGTACTTTCTTGACTGGGCTGGCCGAAGAGATTGCATCGGGAAGCACGCTCCATAGATAGACAAGGACTCCGGCTGTAATGATCCCCTCGCCTACGCCGATGACCGCGTGCATACCCAGCATCGCAGGGACAGACACCGCGGCTGCTATCCCGTAGGCGCCAGATGAGACCGCATAGCTGACCGCCAGTTCAGCAGCGCATGCCGCTGCGGCAACAAAGACCGATGCCCATGCCGCGGCACCGACAACGAAGCTGCTGGCGACGCTGCTTCTATTTGCTCCCCTCTCCGTCATCGTTTTCAGGAGCGTGTAGACTCCCCATCCTGTCAGCGGCGCGATCACTGCCATGTTCAGCGCGTTCAGGCCCAGCGCTGTGATGCCTCCGTCCCCGAACATCAAGGCCTGAATTAGAAGGACGACAGTCATGCCGATGATGGCGACCATTGGACCTGCGATGATCGCGAAGAGGGCGCCTCCAATCAGGTGGCCAGTCGTCCCTCCTCCGATGGGGAAATTGATCATCTGCGCTACGAAGATCCCCGCGGACAGGACCGCCACCCTTGGCAGGCTCTTTTCCTTGACTCTGTTGCCTGCCAGTAGCAGGACTGCCCCGAGGACCACGAGGAACTCGATCCATCCAATCGCGCTGACAGTGGGATCCATCAGCCCGTCAGGTATGTGCATCCAGACACTCTCGTGTAATACAATTATGAACTTTCGTAATACCGAATGGAAGGTTTGTACATAAATCCTTTCACGGACAGCTGGCAATGCTTATGATGGGGCATGCCCTTCCACCGTCAATGGCGGAGAAGACAAGGATTTCCCTTAGCGTCTCGAAGAGCCTGCTAGAGGAGATCGACACATTGTCTAGTGGCCTCGGGCACCCGACAAGATCAAGCGCGATAAGCGAGGCAATGCGCGAGTTCCTGACAAACAGGAAATGGGATATCGCCAAGAAGGGCGAGGTGCCAGGTGTGATCCTCGTGACCTATGATCATCACTCCCGAGGAGTGAACAAAGCGCTTACGGAACTCCAGCACGACTATCCGGACATCATCTCAGCTACGATGCATATCCACCTGTCCAAACACTCTTGCCTCGAAGTCATCGCGTTCAAGGGTGAAGCCAACAGGGTCAGGGCATTGGGAAGGCTGCTCCGATCTCAGAAAGGGGTCCTTGACCTGAAGCTCTTGACATCCCCCGCTTGAACGAGCCGGTTCTTCCCCAAGATTCGTAATTATGGGCAGCTAAAGAATGCCATTCATGCATATTGTACGATTTTGGGCGTTATGCATCCAAGGTGTTTCAAGGCAGTTTATTAGGTCCTCGAGCCTAGGGATGGCTGCCAATCAGGATCAGGATGATCGCCGTCCCAAGCCCCGCTATCACGAACCTCAGGCCGGTGTACACAATCATCTCTTTTATCAGGCTGCCTAGGTAGGCTCCGAGGACGAATAGGAACGTAAGGGTCATCGCGATCGCCGTAACCACTGCAGTGTCCAGTTCCATGAAGAAGAAAGGAACCAGTGGTACGAATGCGGCCAGAAGGGGTGCAACACCATGGACTATTGCGCTCACCGAGATACTGACCCTCATTGCATCTATGCGATCTCCCTCCACTGGTCGAAGCATAGCCTTCTCGAGGTGTTGATGGCTGAGCACGTGCTCGACCCGTTCAGCCTCGAAAGCCCCAACTGTGCTCGAGACCGCCAAGGCAATGCCGCCCGCCAGCCCCGCGCCGATTATGAGCTGTCTCGCCAGCTCCGGGTGATCGACTCCCTCCCCAACGTATGCACCGAGGATGACGCCGAGGATTGTGAGAGCGCCATCGAACGCTCCAATCACGAAATAGCGTCTCACGATCGCGCCCGACTTGGTGAGTTTGAACTGGAATCTTATCTTCTTCAGCCAATCAGACAGGTTCGACATCTGGTGATCACTCTTTCTCCAGGCTCGATTTGATGAGAGCGATGACTCTATCGACTGCAGTCTCGAGCTTGCCGACGTCCGTGCCTCCACCCTGGGCGAAGTCCTGTTTTCCGCCCCCTGAGCCATTGACGATGCTCATGGCTTCCTTGATCAAAGGTCTGCAATCTATCTGCAAGTCATGGCTCCTGGCGACGACTACTTTCGCTCCGTTCTCGTCAGACCCAAGCACAGCCATCGTCTTGGGATGGCCAATCAGCTCCTTTGCCAGGTTGACCAGATGCTTCATGTCCTCCGATTCGACGAATCTCACGATCCTGACGCCCTTTACCTGAAGGGCCTTCTGCACGAGGTCGTCCACTGTCTCGCCGACTCTTCCCTTCTTCATCTCCTCGATCTCTCTGGCCAACTCCTTCCTGTCGGCCATGAGCCT
>JBGOYZ010000068.1:0-4664 GCA_041479945.1 Thermoproteota archaeon | reverse complement strand
TGAGATCCCAATGACTTCAGATTGATGATTGGAGAACACGTGGTCCGCTCCTCCTATCATGTAGAAGGACCTCCTCCCTCCAGTGGAGTCAAAAAGCAGCCTTGCTTGTGTAGGCGGAACCATCTCGTCCTTCTCTCCGGCCACCGCCAAGACCGGCACCGCGATGTTTGGGGTGATCCGGATCGGGTTGTACTTCATTATGTCCTGCATGAAACTGTCGAGATTCCCTCCGAGCGATTTCCCGACTGTGTCTTTCGCTCTATCTTCGGCGAAGCCGGATGCGAAATCCGCTGGCGCTGACCATGACACGAATGCATCAACCAGACCTTCGGCGGCAACGTGACATCCCACAAGACCGCCCATGCTCAGACCCACTGCTCCCAACTTCAGACCTGTGAATCTCTCGCGACAATACTCCACTATTGCCTTTGCGTCAGATATCCACTCGGAGGGGAGCATCTGCGCCAGTGTTCCTTCGCTCTCGCTGCCGTTTGTATCAGTCTTCGAGAACCTGAAGTCGAACCTGACGCAGGCGAATCCCATCTCGGTCGCCCTCGTTGATGCATTCACGAACAGTTTCCTTGTCTCGTCCTTCCACCCTCCGAACCCGTGGAACAACACAAGACATGCTTCTGGACCCTCGTCAGGGACCGCAACTCTACCGACGAGTCTCATCCCCTTGTTGGTTAGACTGACGGCTTCTTCCAGCATTTCCGGTGGTTGAGCGTGATGGCGCAGGATTTAAGTGAGCGCTCTGAAGGTATCATCATCAGGAAATGGCTTGAGCGCCTCTGAAGCCAGAGGACGTCCGAAGCCCCGAATGATCGGGGCTCTAGTGGCATTGTGCATCCTGCTCGTTGCCTTCGCCACACCTCTCTCGAAGGCGCCGCCTGTGGTCGACTATCCGGGCGCTCAATGGGCACCCGCGGATTCATCCAATTACACCGTGAGTGACAGGGAGGAGGACGGTCTAAGAATCAGGTGGATAGTCATACATGACATCGAGGGCACTGAAGCGTCGTGCATCAACTGGTTCCAAGACCCAGCCGCGGAGGCAAGCTCTCATTACGTGGTGGGGTATGACGGTACGGTCTACCAGATGGTGGCCGAGAAGAACATCGCCTGGCATGCGGGCAACTGGGATTACAACCAACACTCAATAGGGATAGAACATGCTGGCTTCGCTGACACCAACTACTTCACTGACGCCGAATACAGGGCCTCGGCCAAGCTTGTCGCGTTTCTCATGCGAAGGTACAACATGACTCTGGTCAGACCATCTGGAATCGCTCCGGTCAACCCGGAAGATGGAAGCGGAGTGATCGGTCATGACCAAGTGCCAGATCCTCGCGACCCTCAGCTCGGCGGGGGAGCAGGTCACCACTATGACCCAGGCAGGTACTGGAACTGGACATACTACATGTCGTTGGTCAACGAGTACTACGACGAAGCCCAGGAATTCCCGCCAAAAACGGACCGAGGTTTGCTCGATCCTCTTTTGTCACTGCCCCCTATCTTGGTCGCAGCTTTGATCTCTGTCCTCCTCATTCTCGCAGGGGTCATTGCGTTCAGCATCAGGGCGGTTCTGAGAGCGGGTCATCCTCTTGGCAAGGATACCCCTTCGACTAGAAGTCAACTCGACCCAAGACTTAAAGCCGAATGTGCCTGCCGGTTGGCAGATTGGCCGCCGCAGACGGTAATCCCATGGAATCAGACAGGCCTGTTTCGCTAAGTCCTGCTCCAGTAGATGGCGTACTTCCCGATGACTTCTACTCAAGCACGAACCTTCCTACGTCTCTCCTCTTGGACAAAACTTGGATAGATGTTGAGGGTGTGATGATGGACAAGGCAATCGTCGTGTACACAGATCAGAAGAGGGCGGTCTGCAGGCCGATACTTGAGGTCAAGAAGGGAGACCTCGTTGTGGTAGGCGACGATGGGATCAGGATTCCGGCTGCTGCTAGGGCAAGTCGTAGTGGCGTCTTTCATTTCATGAGCGAACTCACCTCTCCCGAGAGGCCGGTTCCGTTCACCGCAAAGAAGGTGGCCGAACGCATGACAAAGGCAAAGAAGCAGGGCAAGAAGATCGTGGCGGTTGCTGGGCCTGCAGTAGTCCACAGCGGCGCAGTCGAACCCCTCGCCCGGATGATAAGGAACGGATACGTCAACGTGCTTCTGGCGGGAAACGCGCTCGCCGTCCACGACATAGAATATGCCCTCTACGGCACAAGCTTGGGTATGAGCCTGAGCAGTGACAAGCACGAGCCGAGAGGAAACAGAAACCACATGAAGGCGATAAACGAGGTTATGAAGCACGGGTCGATCAAGGTGATGGTGGAGAAAGGGGTTCTCAAGTCAGGGATCATGTACGAGTGCATCAAGAACAGCGTTCCCTTTGCACTCGCGGGGAGCATCAGGGACGACGGTCCGATTCCGGAGGTGATCCGCGACGTTGTTCAGGCCCAGGCGGAGTATCGGAGGTTGCTGGAGGGTGCTGAGGTCGCGCTGATGCTTGCTTCAGGTCTTCACTCGATCGCAGTAGGCAACATGCTCCCGTCGAAAGTAGACGTCATTGTCGTGGACATCAACCCTGCCATTGTGACCAAGCTCATCGACAGAGGTACTGCCCAGACATTCGGAATCGTCTCTAATGTTGGTGGCTTCCTTGACATGCTTGAGACCAACCTCGGAGGAGGCAGAAGCACAACACCTCCATGACCTAGTCGTTGTCTCAGATTCGGACTCGATCGCTCAGGCACGACGCCTGTTTCTCATCAATCCTGACGACAGCAGTTCCTTCGTCAACCTCAGCCTGTTAAGGCAAAGCTTCTCATCACGGTCGCTACCTGGAACCTCCAGTATCAGAGGCCCACTGTAGGATATGACGTCGAGACCTCCTATGAGTGAATCCCAGTCAATGTTGCCCATGAAAGGCAGCAGGTGTTGATCTGACCGCCCGTCGTTGTCATGGATGTGGGTGGCTACAAGGTTGTCATTGACCTCTCGGGCAAACTGGCCGCACGCCAACCCATTGACATTCGCGTGGCCCGTGTCGAGGCACACTCCCAAGACGTCTGGATCGACACCGACTATCTCGAGCAGGTCGAGAGGCCTGGAACCGAATGTCCCCTCCAACCGATTCTCGACCGCTACCCTTACGCCAACATCTGTCGCGATCTGGCCAATCTCCTTGAATGCTCTGAGGTTCTCGTCTCTCGCACGCGAGATCTGTTCTGTTGACGGTAGTTCGCAGCTCACACCGTCCCAAGCCGTGTGGAAGACCATGACCTTGACCCCCAGCATGTTGGCGTATTCCAGCCAATGTCCTGCCCGGTTGATTCCTTGGGACCTCACTGACTCGTCTTCTGACGCTAGCTGAGTGTCCAGTTCGCCGTACGGCGCATGCATCTGTGATGGCTCGATCTTGCAGGTTGAAGTCTCGTCCAACAGCTCACGTATTCTCGCACGCATCGTGCCGTCCTTTTCGAATCGACTGAAACACTCGTACGCATACTCCAGACACGCAATCCCGGCTTCATCCAAAGCCTGGACGGCCTTCTCCAGAGGAAGGGCTTCGAGCATCCAAGTGTCAACGCCCCACCTCCTGCCGCCAGAGGCCATTCCCCAGATCCTGCGCGCATCACCGCGGGCGCTCACGCTGCCCATACTTCTCCCAGTGTGTCAGTTGGTCGAGAGGCACTCTGTCCTTCGACGGGCTTTCGCTAGGGTAGCCAACTGACATCAGACAAAGAACCCGAAGCTCTTTGGGAATTCCCAAAACCCCCTTTATTGGCGTCTCAAGGTTCGTGTCGTACACCCCAGCCCAGCACGTGCCCAACCCCAGTGCGTGAGCTGCCAACATGAAGTTCTCAGCAGCAAGTGACGTGTCAATAGCGTGAGTCACCTGCGAATTGCTCGGATTGGCGACGAACACCAATGCAACTGGTGCCTTAGCGACGAACCTCGCATAGGGATGGACCCCGGCTAGCTTCCTCCTCGTCTCATCGCTCGTGACCACGACGAACTCCCAAGGTTGTCTGTTACCTGCGGAAGGTGCCCATCTAGCTGCGTCCAAGCAAGTCAGGAGCTTCTCTGGCTCGACTTCCTTGTCCTTGTACACCGTTACACTTCTTCTGGTCTTTATGGCCTCGATCGCATCCATCTTGTTTCTCGTCATAACCCCCCAGCGCCATCTAATGAGCTTTGGGTACCCGTCGAGTACCGGACGAACCGTCCCTTCAGCTGGTCACCTCCATGCAACTCACGAACGTGCCGATGGGAGGGTGCACTGCGATCCACTGTTGCGTCGAGTTCCTCGATCGCCCAACTTCTGAACCAACGCCGGTCAAGTGACATGACTAGTGCTCGCATTGATCCCGGAAGGAGCCTCCTTCAGTCCGTCGTTGTTCGGGAGAAGCCATAAATGGTGGTCGGACCCTGCGCTCGCTTGTGACCAACTGTTGAGCAAGAGACTGCTTCCTGACGCGGTGGAAGTCGGAGACCTGGTATTCACCAGTGGGATGACAGGCGAACCCGGCGACACGGAGACACAGATCAGGAACACCATCGGCAAACTGAAGGCTGCCCTTGAAGCACATGGATCTTCTCTTGAGAACGTAATCAAGGGTAACGTTTACCTGACGGACTTGAATGACAGGGAAAGA
>JBGOYZ010000067.1:0-4678 GCA_041479945.1 Thermoproteota archaeon | reverse complement strand
TGGGAAGAGCTGGCAACATACACGCCAACATTCTTAGGAACCAAATCCCCGATGCCCTTCTGACATGTGTGGCTGAAGAAGTCGAGAGCGTCGCAAGAGACTCCGGGGTTAGTCTTGGGGTAGATTGGACAACGGACTGGGAAGGGACGCTCCGGCGTGATGACATCGACGCGGTCGTCGTATCTGTCCCAACTCATTTCCATCGGCGCGTCGTACTGGCAGCTGCTAACGCTCGCAAGCACGTTCTGGTCGAGAAGCCTTTGGCACCTACGCTACGGGAAGCCAAGGAAATCGTCGACGCCGCCGGAACTTCGAAACTTGTGGTTCAGGTCGGGTACATGAGAAGATTCGATCGGGGATATGCAGAAGCCAAGGATCGAATGGCGAGTGGATTTGCCGGAGTACTCCAGGTGTACAGGGCGGTCGCACATGATCCTGCTCCTCCGACAGGTTGGGCAATCGATCCGTCCATGAGTGGTGGAATATTCTATGACATGTTGTCGCACGACATCGACATGGCGAGGCACCTCATGTCCTCCGAAGTGACATCTGTCTACGCGAAGGCCTCGGACAAGATCTGCGAGGAAGTCAGGAGAAAGGGCGACTACGACACAGCTGTGATCTTGATGACATTTGAGTCTGGGGCATTCGGATACATTGAGGGCCTGAGGAAGAGCTCTTACGGATACGACCTCAGGACAGAGGTGGTCGGCAGTGAGGGCAGCGTTGTGGTGGGAGCGATGAACGATCCGAGGTTGTTGTTCGCTGACAAGACTGGCATAAGGCAAGGAGGAGCAAGCTGGTTTGCCGGCAGGTTCCAGGAGGCTTTCGTGAAGCAAGACACGAGCTTCGTCAAATCAATCCTTGCGAACCGTGTGCCAGAGGTCACGGTCACGGACGGGTTGAAAGCTGTCGAAGTAGCCGAAGCCTGCAAGATCTCGGTCAAGGAGAAGAGATCTGTCACGCTAGCCGAGCTGCGCTGATGGTCAGGCACAAGTCCCGATCGGGCGAACTACTTCGGCTTTACTAGGACCTTTACCTCTTTCTTGTTCACCAGCTTCTCGATGTACTCAGGGATGCTCTCGATCGAAGCCCTAGCCGTGACCATCTTCCTGGTGTCGATGGCTCCTGTTGCCATCAGTCTGATCACGTTCTTGAAGGTCCCGTAGCCTGAGTGTCCCTGAGCCCCATAGAGTTGTGACGCATGCGTCTGGAAGTACTCGATGAAGATCGGAGCCTCAGCGTTGGCTCTGCCTATCCAGGCAATCTTGGCGCCTATGGCCAGGGCCTTGTTCATTTGGGGCAGTGTGAGTGGAGGGGCACCAGCGGCCTCCACCATGAAGTCCGCACCCTCGCCTCCCGTGACGTCCAGAAGCTTCTCGTAGGGCTGAACTCCTTGCTGTGACAGCTCCTGAGGGTTGAGAACGAGGTGGGCGCCCATTGACTTGGCCAACTGCCTCCTCACATCGCTGACTTCAAACACGACCACCTTGCCTGCCCCGGCTGCCTTGCAGAGTGCTGCTGAGGCCAACCCGATCGGCCCTGCGCCCCATATGGCAACGTTTGCTCCGGGCTTGAACCCACCAGCCCTCACGAAGATGGCATTGTATGCTACGGATGCGGGCTCAGTTGTGGCCGCGGCCTCGTAGGCAGCGTCTTCGCTCCCATAGACTTTGACCAGTTCACCCACCTTCCAACAGTACTTCTGGTGAACGGTCAGATACTCCGCGAAACCCCCATTCGACGTGAATCCCATTTCCTCAAGATTGTAGCATTGGTTTAGGTTGTCAGTCCTGCACGCGTCACATTCGCCGCACCACCACATCTCCTCGCACGTGACCATGTCTCCTACCTTCAGCATGTTGACATCGGGACCAACCTCCGCCACCTCGCCAGCCACCTCGTGTCCCGGAACGACGGGCAACTTGGTGAGTCCGGGGTAGAGCATGTAGCCCTCTTTGTCGTGCTCGACCATGTGCACATCGCTCCCGCAGATCCCGGTTGCCTTGATCTTCAGCAGAACGTGCTTTGGCTTCAGCTTGGGCTTGTCGATATCTCTCACTACCAACTTTGTATCCTTCCAGACCTGAGCCCCAGCGTAGGTTCGATGCGTGCTTTCCTCCACCGGTGATGTCTTGTAGCCGTGTTTTGGTCGCCACTCTGCCTCCAAGACCGCTGCCTTCATTTCAACCAAGAGGCTAGCGCTGAACGCTTTTCTGTCTTTACACGCCTTCTAGGAGCACAGGTCAGAGTTGGCGTTTCTGCAATCTTTCCTAATGGCAGAGCTTAAGAGGTCTGGAGACGAGCTTGGTGGTGTCTGAGTGAGAGTTGAAGGTATCAGCTTCGGTGTGCCCTGTAGCAGAGGTTCTCTTTTCGTGCTGCCGGAAACTAGACGTAGCATTGCCGACTCTCCAGGCCTTGGGCTACGATGGCGTGGAACTCCTCCTCAGAAGAGCGGAAGACGTTGATGCTGGAGAGCTGGAGCGACTCCTCGCCAAACATGAGATGGAGGTTTCCGCAATAGGCACGGGTCTGGCTACGACAGACGGACTCTACCTTGGCTCCCGTGAAGAAAGAACGAGACAGGAGGCAGTCAAACGTGTTCTGGGATTCTCCAAGATGGCGGAGCGCTTCGACTGCGGCGTGATCGTGGGCTCGATCAAAGGTGGCGTTATCCCCACGCCGTCCTTGGAATGCCTAGCCAAGTCGCTGACAGAGTTGAGGGAAGTCAGGTTGATTATCGAGCCTCTGAACAGATATGAGTCTGCGTTCGTCAACAAAGCATCCCAAGCAGTCGAGTTGATCAAGGCACAGAATCTCGAGAGAGCCCTTGTTCTGCTCGACACGTTTCACATGAACATAGAGGAGAAATCCATGGCCGATGCGATAGTGAGCGTGGGTGAAAGACTGGGATACTTCCACATCGCGGACAGCAATAGAAGGGCCCCGGGTGATGGACACATTCCGTTCTCCGAGGTGTTCAGGGCGCTCAAGGGAATCCACTACGATGGCTACGTGTCTGCTGAGATTCTCCAAGTACCCAATTCGGAAGTCGCGCTGCGGAAGACCATCGAGTTCGTGCACGCGGCGGACTGAGAGCATGGGCTCGACGAACGTTGCGACCTACGCGAACTTGCGAACGAGAAATGATATAACCCTCTGAGCCCACATACTACTCATGGCCAAGTGGGGATTTCCGAAGAGCGGACAAATGGAATCACCAACAGGTCTCTATTACCAGAACATGACCGGAGCCCAAGCCAAGGAGAGGCTCAAGAAGAATGACCTGATAATAATCCCGATAGGGAGCACCGAAGCTCACGGACCACATGCGCCCGCAGGAGAAGACACCTATCTGGTCACGAGGATGGCAGAACTGGTCGCAGAGAAGACCGGTTGCACTGTGGCAATGCCGATTTGGTATGGATCGCATCCGTTCCACCACATGGGGATGCCCGGCACCGTGCTCGTCGACGACGATGTGTTCAAGGGGCTAGTCAGAAGTGTGATGGCAGGCTTCTGGAACATGGGATTCAGAAAACAGATCCTGCTGAATGGACACGGACAGGAGTACGTCATCCCGTCCGCAATGCACCAGTTCGCCAAGAAGTACCAGATCCCGGGGGTATTCGTCAACGTTAACTGGTATCACGCGATTCCGCAGTACGTCAAGGACAAGGAACATGGAGGTCCGTTTGAGACGCCGTTCATCCATGCTGATGAGGTGGAAACTTCGTACTCGCTCGCGCTGTTTCCAGAGTTGATGGACATGAAAGAGGCTGTGGACACAGTACCCAAGGGCTACCTCCCTGCGAAACACATAGACAAAGCAGGCAACGTCTATCAGAGACCAATCAACTGGTATGGCCAAGTCGGTTGTGGTCCCATAGAAGTCTTCGCATATCCTGAAGGTTGCGTAGGGAAGGCGACGCTTGCCAAGGCAGACAAGGCAAGTGCGGGCTTGACGGCTCTTCTTGACTATCTGGTCGAGTTACACAACGACATAATGGCGAAGTATCCGCCGGGTAAGCTCCCTCCAGCTGACGAACTCACGCAGAGATCGAAGGAAGACATAGAGGCCGTGGTGAAGGGCCCGCTTGCGGAGGGAGGCAGGCACATATACACGCTGGGCTACCCTCCATAGGACGTCTCAAGCAACAAGACAAAGATCGTGCCGGTCCGTTCAACTCTTGGGGTGAGCGGCGAAGAATTCCCAGATCAGATCTGTTGCCGGAAGGATTCTGGAGGGTTCGTCTGCCGTGGTCGCCCCAGGCCAAGCGTGACCGCCGTTCACTATCGTGTAAAGCACGACCTCAGTCCCATTGTCACCACCCGAGTGAACCTCCTTGACGACTTGTCCGCCCGAAGAGGTCTCGATCTGAGCGAACATCGAGCACTTGTCCGCCACAACCCAGAAGTTGACGGCATCGCTTACGGACAAGTCAATCCGATCGCCCGTGGCCACTACCCCGTGGCCCCCTTCGTACGGGACAAGCGTATCCGCCATGCCGTGGAAGATGATGACAGAAACGGCGTGCGTTGGCTTGGGAGGGATGAAAAGGGGAGAGTCAGTCGTCGCCTTTCCGCCCAGCACGCCGGAGACTACGGCAATGGCCGCAAGTTGGTCAGAGAGTTCAGCTCCGAGCCGATGCACCATGGCTCCCCCATTCGAAATCCC
>JBGOYZ010000066.1:0-4714 GCA_041479945.1 Thermoproteota archaeon | reverse complement strand
GGCACAATGTTCCACGCGGCGGATCCGGCGGCGGGGAAAGACCCGGTGAGCGTCAACGTGGTGAAAGTGACGCGCGGGGGAAGTCACGGAAAGAAACCACGGAGGAGACCCTCCAGGTTTCCATCGTAGACAGCCTCAGCCAAGAACTCAATCCCCTTCTGGTTGCCCCAGCTGTAGAAGATGATTGTCCTGTCCTCGAATTCGCACAGGTCCACGTCGGAGTTGTTGATGTCAACCGCATTGGCGATGCGATCTTTCTGCACTTGGGTGAGATCGGGGTTGGCGATCCTCTTGTCCTCCTCCGAGAAGTGCATCATGGGGTTGAACGGGCTGCTCTCCCAGTGAATCAGGTCCCTTGAACGGACAATGTAGGGGTCGAACGTTCGGCCAAGTCTAGCCTCAAGGTAGATCATGTAGTAGCACTCATCGAGGAAGCGAAGGGCCGGGCAAGCAGTGTAACGATCCTTCGAGAAAACGCACTCAGAGGGAGTCAGTTGCCAACTGAGCAGGTCGTCCGATTGGACAAAGCGGATAGTGAAGGGGACGCCCACTTCCTCTGGTGGCCCATTCAACTCGACGGCCATGATATAGTTGTCCTTGCCTCTGCAGACAGAGTTGTTGAAGATGTTCCAGCCCGGTGCGTGAAACGCGACTTGCGAGGACCAATTCCTGAGGTCTTCCGACCAGAATGCCCGTATTGCGGGGCCTCCTTGCTCATCCACGCCATACGCGAAAGCCGCTCGATCACCAACGTATGCGCTGCCGAAGTGATGGCCTGCAGCAAAGGCAGAAGTGAATTCTCCTGACTCCATGTCGACAAAGCGGAAGTACGAGGCTCCAGTCTTGTTCGCATGGTAGTCCTGGCGCACGTACTCAAACCGGCATAGCCGGTCTTTGAACACTATCGGGGTTGTCTCGACCATGTCGCAGTCGATTGTTCCAAGTTTCTTGATCACAGGTCTGCTTTGCAAGCTACCTTTTGACCTCCACCACTCGCGGCATCTGTCTAGCCGTTCTTGAGATGCTGATCGAAGAAGTCCACGATCAGTTGCGTGATCTCCGCTCTTGAGGGGTCAATCGTTCCTCCTACGGCCTCCCAGCTGTGCCCTGCGTTGTGCACGATGACAAGTTGGGCAGGGACATGAGCCGCCACCAACATTTCGTATAACGTCACGGACTGGTTCAGAGGCACTACATTGTCTTTGTCTCCGTGCATGATCAGGAAAGGAGGGTCATCGCTCGAGACATATGATACGGCGCTTCCCCATAGCAGGACATCAGTATCGAGTGTGCCGAAGACTGCCATCCGGACACTCGCGGTGAACGCATTGTTCGAGAGGATGCTCATGTCTGTCGGTCCGTAGAGATCGACGACAGCCTGCACTCGGCTTGACTGGTCCAAGTACTCTCCCACGTCAAACCCAGCCGACTGGTCGGTAACGCCCATCAGAGCAACGAGATGGCCACCGGCGCTGCTCCCGAAGACGCCAACTTTGTTGGGATCCAGATGGTACTTCTCTGCGTTAGCCCTCAGGAATCGTATGGCGCACTTGGCATCCTCTATTTGAGCTGGAAAGCGGTAGGTGGGTGCGAGCCTGTAGTCAATGGAGACCGCGATGTAACCGTTGTCCACTAGTCCGATGATATCGACCTGTCCCACATCTGAGTTCTTGTCGCCCGCGATCCATCCCCCGCCGTGAATGTAGACCACTACTGGCAGGGGATCGTCGCCCATTGTTTGGGGAAAGTGGATGTCCATCTTGACCGCCGTCCCATTCACTGTTCGATAGACTACATTGCGCTGGGTTGTGCCTGCTAGCGAGGACCACGATCTGTCAGGAAGAAACCGCCTGACCAGTACGATGCCTCCGACAACCAACAGAAGAACCCCGACAACTGCGATCACCAACAACACGGGAAAGGAGTCGCCGATCTTGACCATTACTGCGCTCTTCTTCCGTGTCTTCGTTGCTGAGTATTAATGCTTGACGAACACGGTCAAACCACAGCTGATACCCTTCATACGGTTCTGGAGTCTACGCGTGCCGCGACGGTACGCGCACATCATTCATCCTTTTATCTGCATGACGTCGCCCTATGACTGTTCACTTGAAGAACAAGAAGCCAGACTCGGAAGCTCCTATGAAGCTCGAATGGAAGGAACTCTCACGTTCAACATGGGATGACTTCGTGGAGCTTTTCGAGAAACACGGTGGGGTCTGTGGCGGGTGTTGGTGCACCTTCTTTCACTTTGTGGGGCCGTGGGTGCCCTCCCAGCGCAACAAAGGGATCAAGAAGCAGCTCCTGTTCCAGAGGAGCGCTCACGGAGTTCTCATGTATCACGAAGGAGTGTCCGTCGGGTGGTGCCAGTTCGGACCGAGGAAGGAGTTGCCGCGTATTGATGACATGAAGAACTACAAACCAGTCGGTCGAGGAAGATTCTGGAGGATAACATGCTTCTTCGTTGACAGGGATCACAGGGGGAGAGGCGTTGCGAGGGAGGCGCTCAGAGCAACACTGACCGCGATGAGGAGACATGGCGCGAGGCTGGCAGAGGCCTACCCGGTCGACACCGGAAAGAAGAGGTGCTCACCGTCTGCCCTGTACAAGGGGTCACTTGGGCTCTTCGAGGAATTCGGTTTCAAGAAGGTAGGTGAACTGGGCGGTAGCCGCGTCATTGTGCGGAAGAAGCTATAGACGGGAATCATCTTGTCGCGCTGACCATCGCGTCGCTAGGAAAGAAGCGATTCCCAGATGATCCGTTCGAGTCTGTTGAGTCTCGCCAACAGAAGCGACGCGGAAGGGACATCTGACAACTCTTAAATCGAGTTGCGGGACGCAGCCATTTCAGTCAGGCGAGATGAATGAAGTGGGTTACTAGAGAGCATGTTCATGTTGACAGGGTCGCTTGTCCTTGGTTGATCCGTCGGTTCGTGGATCCGAAAGCCGAGTTTCTGTTCGTGCCTCCCGAGCAGGTCGCGACAACTGCAGCAAGGGAAGGTGCAATTCCGTTCGATGCGCCTGGGGTTGAGTTAGGTCACAGAGGAGAACAGTGCAGCTTTGACGCAATCGTGGAGAAATACGGGCTTAGTGATCCTGCCTTACTGGACCTTGCTAGAATAGTGAGAGCCGCAGACACCGGGAAACCTGAACTGGCTCCGGAGAGCGCTGGGCTTGAGGCGATCGCCAGTGGTTCGATGATGATAGCCAAGGATGATCATGAAGCTATCGAGAAGGAGACCTTCGTCTATGAAGCTCTCTATGCATACTGCAAGCTACGCATCATCAAGCGGAAACATTCAGCGGAACTGGAAAGGCTCGATAGGAACGGGAGACTTGACTTCCTCAGGAAGAAGATGACTGAAACCCAGCCATGAGCATGTCCGAACGTTCGGTCAGCTATCTCTTCTGGGTCCTCTGTTTAGTCGGATTCTTCGCGCTCTTCAGCTCGACAATGTCCAAGAACCCGGTCCTGAATCCTTTCGCCAGTTCCCTGAACGCACCGGAGGCGTTGTTGGGGTTCATCGCAGCTGCCTCGACCATCCCGGGCATACTTGTGAGTCTGCCTGCTGGTTCGCTGTCGGACATCTTCGGCAGGCGCAAGGTGCTGCTCGTTTCGGGTTTCGTATTCGCTTCTGCCCCGTTCCTATACCTATTTGTGAGTTCTTGGTGGCAGCTTGTGCTTGTCAGGTTCTATCACGGTTTCGCGACTGCCATGTTCGGTCCGGTGGCCAATGCATACGTGGCTGGGCTCTACCCCTCCAAGAAGGGAGAGCGCATTTCGCTCTTCTCCTCGGCAACGGCCGTTGGCAGAACTCTGGCGCCGATCGTCGGGGGGTATATTCTGTCCGTCACTGCGTACGGCTTTCACGAGCTCTACTTGGCTGTGGGACTGGTCGGGGTTGCTGCTTTCTTGACGATGGCCCTGTTGCTCAAGGACGGATCCGAAACCCAGAATGCAGAGATGAGGACGGCCCTGAAGGGTGGCGCGAGGATCCTCCAAGGATGGAACATAGTTGCCAAGAACCCGGAGATAGTCGCGACAAGCCTGGTTGAGGCGTCGCAGTACTACGCCTTCGGCGCCGTGGAGTTCTTCTTGGTGGGTTACCTCAAGGAGGTAGCGCATCTGGACGCGTTCTCCATAGGCATCGTCTCAGCGGTGGAGGTTTTGATGATCCCGGTGAGCAAGCCGGCTATGGGCGTGCTGTCGGACAGATTGGGTAGAAGGGCACTGATAATCGGCGGATCCATCGTTGGGGCGATCGCGTTGACGATGTTCCCGCTCACGACGAACTTCTACCTGATCCTCCTGGCCGCAATCGTGTATGGGACCGGCTTCTCCATGGTGACATCGTCGACGCCTGCTCTTGTCAGCGAACTGACCAGCAAGGAGCTCATGGGGACAGGTCTCGGTTTTCTCAGCACTATCATGGATGTGGGTCAGACCCTCGGGCCCATCATCACAGGTTTCATACTCGGGGCGGGGATGGGATACATGGGTTCATTCGTAGGGATAGCTACTGTTATCTCCATCGTAGCGTTGTGCTTCGTCGCGGTTCGATTTGTGTTCAAGCCGAGATCCTAAGTGACGTACGAGTCTTCACGCGCGCATCGCGAAATCTGTATTAGGACTGCATATCTTGGGTTGCGCTTGGGAGTGGGAAAAGGCGACTACCATGGGGCATGCCATAGAGACCATCGATCTGGTCAAGAG
>JBGOYZ010000065.1:0-4721 GCA_041479945.1 Thermoproteota archaeon | reverse complement strand
CCAAGTCTGCCATTTCCGCGGGTGTGAGGCCGACCTTGGGTTTGAAGATGCATCCGATGTGCGGTCGTCTGTCCTTCTGCGTGCCTATCCTCTCTCTGACGCCTTCGATGCCCAGCTTGGGGCCGCCGAATGATCTCAGGAGTCGCTCTGGAACCGACAAATCCGTCAGCCTCACGCTTCTCAGAGAGCCCAATCCAAAGAGGTTGCCAGCAACGACCGAGATCCACTGGTACAGGTTCTCTCTCTCAAAGAGTTCCACGGGATATGCCACGAACACTGTGCCCCTTGATTCGTCCACCCTGTACACCTTCGCAGCCAGCCTTTCGAACACGGACGATGTCATCGTGCTCACATCCGTCCAGGATCCGACGGATTCCTCTTCGGCTATCTTCTTTCCAGCCTCAGCTAAGGGTAGGTCTGAGTCCACAAGATATTCGGTCAAGACATAGTCGTCCTTGTCTGGAACTAACTTGAGGTCAACGTAGGACATCGGACATCCTCGCACATCTTGAATCACTTATTAACATTGGTCGAGGTCCGCGAACGAATTGTCGCCTGGGGTCAGCGCGAAAAGGCGAGGCACGAGGTCAGAGTACGCTGTACGCGACATCTTCATAGCTGCAGGTTGGGCTGTAGTCAGATCGGGTGGCAGTCTAGGGCCAGTGGACCTAGTATGCGTGAAACGCGGCCAAGCGATGTTGGTGCAGGTCAAGAGGAGCACTGGAGCCTATCTTTACCTGGGCAGAGACATTCGCAAGCAAGTGCGAGGCTTTGCCGTTGTATTCGTCGCGGATTTCGGAAGGGGCAACATAAGGGTCGTGCCGAGAAAGATCAGCGTGACTCCAACAGATGGCGTTCCCCTGCAGAAGTTCTTGGAAGACCAGGCAAGACATCAGAATGATCTGTAGATTGGACATGGGCTCCGTCAATCAACGCACTTGGGCTTGACCTCCTGACTAGACCGGAGCTGAAAACCCCGAAAGATCGAGTCTGATTGAGACCATATCAGAGGCGTTAGTGCCCCCAATGCTATTGACCATGACCGTGCCGCTCAGAGGACCACGCCCTGTTTTCTGACCAACTGACATGCAACCGCATGATTCACACTGACAGTCACCACAGGGCATATGTGCTGATAGGAATACGATAAAAAAGAGGGAGGAAAAACCTCCTCTCTATTTCTTCTTGATGAAGAAGAAGTACACCGCGACAGCTGCTATGACGACAACGACTGCGCCTACGATGTAGTACCCGGTCGGTATCGGTGCCGAATCAGCAGTGAGTCCCCAGGCTATGGTGCTGTAAAGGAGTTTTGGACCGTCGAGAGCGACCCCTCTGTACAGATCGGTCCACACTGAGTATCCGACATCACCGATCGGCGATTCGACTGTCGCTACCACCTTGCTTGAACCGTAGAGATACTTCTCTCCAGCCATCAGGACGAAAGAACCGACTTGCCCGTTGGTGTAGAAGACCGGGGGAAACTTCGGACTACCGTCGACTATTTTCGCATCCGGGGCGGTCTTTAGAACCCAAAAGACTGCTGGAACTGACGAGAACAGGCCGGGCTTCGGCAGTGTGTCATAGGAGACCAAGGTCCCTTGGTCGTTGGCGAAAATGATGGCTGCAGGTCCGGGGAAATAGATGGGCTTGGTGATTCCCGTCATTATCTTGACAACATCTGGATCGGCCGTGTTCGTGACGTTGGACAGAACCCTGTATGCCGCTGCTCCGATGTTCCATGTTGGACTCTCAACCGAGCATAGTTCGAACCTGATGTGAGATCCGATGGCAGCTAGCACTTTGTTCGGCTGATCTTCCCTGAAGTCGGAGCCGGTGTCCGTCAAGTAAGAGTCCAAGTAGTCGCTGTCCGACGCGACCCAGAGGAGCTTGTTGCCAGTCTTCATCCAGTTGACTATGGCATCGATTTCCGCCTGTGTGTAGTTCCCCGCTTGTGTCTTGATCTTGAAGAGGATTAGGGCTGAAGCGTCTTGCAGGATTGAACTATTTATCCCTCCTCGCTCCACTACCACTTCGTATCCCAAGGCGGTCAGGTTGCCGACAACGTTTCTCAGAGGTGCGCCTCCCGTTTCAGCTGGGCTCGATTGCCAATAGGGCCTGCCTATCTTTTGGTCGATCACAATCTTCTTGGCTTGGGGAGAGACTGGTGCAATGAAGAACAGAGAGAGCAGTGTTATCGCAGTGAAGAGGATGAGAATGTTTCTTTGGAATTTCATATGTCTTCGAGTCAACCTCCTTCCTAGGTCGTATAAAGCTTTAGACCGAACCTGACATGTGCCGACGACAGCAGGAAAGCCGTAAAAAGGCACCCGGGCTAAAATGAGGGTTTGACTTGGCCCCAAGACAACACAGAAGGCAGGCTAGTTGCTCGCTGGGGAACTGAGACAAGGGCTCGGCCAAGCTCACTAGGCCTTGGAGCGAAGGAGTGCCTTTCCCTCCCTCCGACATGACATGGTCTAAGCAGGCGTACTGTGCTATCGACTGTGTCGATCGAAATCCGTTGTGGAAAAGATCCAAGAAATCCACGTCCAGTTGACGTTCAATCCCCTTGTCAGCAACTCTAAGTGTCACGATAGTGTGGACAGCACGGTCGAGATCAAAGCCACTGAAATCGCGCCAGCAGCTAGGCCGACCGCGAAGGCCGATGCCAAGCGAACACTGTCAACGTCTTCGCTTCGTTCAAAGAGGGCACGCCTCAGAAATGATATGAGCGCATACGGAATGATCGTGGTAGCAGGGCTCATTAAGACCCCCAGTGCCATTGCGTATGGGCTCACCGCTACGCCGAACAGGTAGTTGAGCAAGAAGGGCAGTCCCAGTCCGGCGACGCCGCCTGTCATCAAGGAGGCGGGGTCTACGTTGAGCGGTGCTGCGTGATCTATGAGGTAGGCGCGGGCCGTGTATATGCCGGTAGCGTCACCGACCATGTTGAGCACTTGCGCACCCAGAACCCTGCTCTGAGTCCCGAACCTGAAGAGCAACCAGAGGTAGAAGATGGGCCCTAGGATCAGGCCAATCAAGGAACCCAAGGTGAAGAATGAGAAAGAACTGAGGTGGTCCTGCCCGAGCAATTCACCGAACTTGACTGATTCCAGAGATGTGGCAGCGCCGATCGATGAGGCCACTGACAAGTACCCTCCCAAGAAGAATGAGGCTGAATCCGTGTAACAGATCTGCTTTATGCCCAACGTCTTCGACCAAAACGGCCACGTTCCTGCCACGACAACATCGGACGGTGCATAAGCCATGTTCACCTCGGCAAGACCTCTGGCGCTCCATATTGACACTGAAAGGATGGACATCGCCAGCACGATCGCGAGGACCAGAACACTACTGCCCAGCGCCCAGGCCAGCAATATCGGAGGCACAACGAAAACTAGGATCGTGACGATCTCTGAGACATCCTTCGTCTTGGGCCGCTGCACTCTTGCTCTTTCTATGAAGACACCAACCGCAGACGAGAGGAAGAGTCCAATTCCTATCCAGAGAGAACTCAGGCCCAGGCTCTGGCTCGCCGAGAACAGGTCAGTGTAGCTCCCGAGATACTGACGCGGGATCACTCCCAGTCCTGTTTCGACGGGGAGGACCAAGAGGTAGAAGACCGCACCCGCGATTGACACAGTTGCACTCACTGATGAAGGGACGAATAGGAGGAACCAGATGTAGGGAACGCTTGAGAAGATGTCCAGTCCCAACAGCGATCCAGGCAACACTTGCTTCGCTAGCCCGTAGATCTGGCTGGTCATTCCAGCCGGGAGCAGGAAAAACCCGTTGAACAACGAACTGGAGAGATAACCTTCAGTGAAGGACACCAACAGAAAGCCCAACGAGAACCCTGAGAGCAGCATCTTGTTCAGTGAGAGCCCGCCCGTTCCAGAGACAACCTCTTTCACGAGAACATGGGTTGCAGATGGAACGGGGTATGAGACCGTTTGGAGTGAATAGAGTCTTTCCCTCAGAATGAACATCTGGGCCGAAAGTGAGATCCAGATCAGAGAGTTTAGGGCAACCGCGAACACTATGGTTGGGAGAAGTGTCGCGAAGGGGACCGGAGCTCCCCCGAGTGTGGCGAGCGTAGCTATGGTTTTGTTCGGCCCGAAGAACAACGGCAAACTGTCGGACATCTTGCCCGTCAATACGTCTCCCCAGCTCAGGCTCGTTGGGAGACCTAGCACTATTGGCAGCCCCACCAACGCTGGCAGCAGGACGGAACTGGCGCTAGCTCCCTCGACAATCGCGAAGAGGGCGGCAAAGTCCACCGGGGCGAGCCTCAAGGCGAAGGACATGCAGATCCAAGCCACGATGGTCGTGCTCAAGAATGCGCCTTCCCCAGTCACATAGCTTCCAGTCGTCTCTGCCATGTAGATCTGCGAGAAGACCCACACGGAGGCTATGATGGCTCCCAAAGCCACGATCGCAGGTCTGGGAGAGGCCGTCTGCTGACTCAAACCCACTAGGCACGGAACTTCATGGATATAGCACTAACTCAGCGTCCAGCGTCTGGCTGAAGAACCGCGGGATTCACGATGTGACGTGCAATCTTTATACTGATATTGAAGAGCAAAGAAAAGAGGGCCCGTGGCCAAGTACGGATTACGGCGTCGGCCTGCGAAGCCGGAGATCCTGGGTTCAAATCCCAGCGGGCCCGCCAATTCCTCTTGCATACTGCGTCGCATCAGCTGTGGCAGCGTCCGTAATCT
>JBGOYZ010000064.1:0-4740 GCA_041479945.1 Thermoproteota archaeon | reverse complement strand
TCCGCATGAACAGACAGGCTTGGACTGGGAGCTCAATGTTGGCACCTTTCTTGGCCACGATCACATAGCCGCCCTTGCCATAGAGTTCGACGGCTGAAGTGAATCCATCTTTGTCGACAGGTACAGCTTTCCAGTAATAGGGCTCGAGGTCGATTCGCTCGAACGCGTCCTCGAGGCTCATCACCTCCAAGCCCTCGACTTGAGCCTTTCTGATCAGAGCAGTCGTGTCCATCTGGAAGTATGTGCCCGATCTGGTGGTTTCATCCTCCACGACACCCACGGCCTCACTGGTCCGCTTCACGTCCTGAGGAAGCGATGACATGCTGTCTGCCTTGTCCCGACTTTGGAGTGTCGGAGAGAACTTGGAGATGAGTTCGGCCTCCTCGGTCGTTGCGCGAGCGAGTCTGTCCTTGGCTTTCTGCCTCAGGTCAGCGCCCCAGTCGGCCCTCAGCGCCCCCTCTTCGTGCACCTCACGCATTCCTCAAATCCCCTCGTCAGAACTAAGTCGACAATCGCCTTCGCTTCGCCGAAACAGGCGATCTTTCCGTCAATCATGATGTAGGCTCTGGACGCATTCACCAGTTTGCCGATGGTTCCCTGATGCGTCACTATCAGTGCGGACGGCCTGTCTTGTGGGTCGGAATCCCTGGGCCTGAGAACCTCTTCAATTGCTTTTGTCACAAGCCTTATGCTCTCCACGTCTACCCCGGAATCCGGTTCGTCGATCATCGAGAACATCGGTCTTTGGGCCAGCAACAGCAGTAGCTCACCTCTCTTCGTCTCGCCGCCACTGAACCCCACATTCACGTCCCGACCGACGAGTTCCGAGCAGTTGAGCAGCTCGACGTACTTCTCGATTGGGTCGCCATCGTGTTTGCCAGTTTCTTCGTGGATCTCCGAGAGGAGTTTGCCGAGCGTGACTCCATTCACTTTTGGAGGCAACTGGAAGGACACTCCGATGCCAAGCTTCGCCCTTTCGTCCGTGCGCAACCCGTCGAGGACCTTGCCTTCGAAGATGATTGACCCCTTCGTCACTCTGTAGTCCGGATGGCCCATTATGGCATGGATCAGACTGCTCTTGCCGGATCCGTTGGGCCCCATGAGCATAACGGATTCGCCCCGGTCTACCGTGAGGTTCACGCCCCGCAGAACCTCGCGTCCCTTGACTTCTACGTGGAGGTCCTGAACCTCAAGAAGCATCGAGTTCGGTTTCAATACAGTGTAATAAAGATTGGTATACTCGGTTCTGGGACACACTGATCAACGTGGGTGCCCCATTCAGACTGACTCAAGAGGAGGAGCCCATTGGTGCTACCCCCAAAAAGAGGAGAGGAAGAGTATGCGGTTTTCAGAGGTCTTGAGGCTGGATCGTGCTTCTCTTGTTCCGCTCGCATCTTTGTGCGGCCTTGGTCAACAGGTGCTCAATCTCATCGTTGAGCTGATCCAGCGTGTCAGCCGCGACCCTCTTGTTGTGCTTCTTGAAGAACTCCTTTACCGCGCTCTTCGTGACGTACTGCGGTCTATCTCCCTTTGCTGCAGACATGCTTCTTCTGCCTCTAGATGGGTTTCTATGGCTATTTATCGTTATTGGGCTCCTAGAGGCATAATAGTGCATGTTTTCGAGGCCATATCAGAACGACTGCGGAGCTCAATTGGGTTCAGGTCACGCGTTCAGGCGAGACAGCTTCATGACCTTTCTGCGAGACAAGCTGACGTTGTCAGTTCATTCCTCATCATCAGGTAGTCGTGCATCTCATCCTCTGAGACAGCGAAGATTCCATCTGCCCGCGCGAAGGGGACCAAGTTCCGACGATTCAGGCGGAAAAGACGTATAATTGAAGGGGCCGACTGCTCGCGCCCGATTGTTGACGAAGGACACGGGGAAAAGGAGCTGACACAGACGCCATGATGACCTCAACCCACATGGCAGCTGGATTCGTGCTGAGCGGCATCTCCTACAGGCTCTTGGCGCAGCTATTCCCCTACTACGTGAGGTCTGACCTGCTTCTTCTGTTTCCGTACGTCCTTGTTGCTGGTCTCGTAGGAGGCTTGTTCCCGGATCTGGACAGAATGGAGCGGGAGATCCTTGGCTTCAGGGTCGTCCACAGGAAAACGCTCCACTTCATCGTGGGATATGCTTCGGCCGGTGGGCTAGTAGCTGTCTTGCTGTTGCTCCACCCGGAGCATGCTTGGATCCTAGGTCCACTTTTCGCCTTTCTGCTCTCTGCTTGGGCCCACACTGTGATGGATGTGTTCGATGGAGAACAGAAAGGGAGACCTGGTGCTGTCTACGAACACTTCACCCGAAGGTGGATAAGGGGAAAGGAGGTTATCCCCTTCGCCAGCACGAAGGAGTGGATTCTCTACTCAGCCATCGCGATGGGCTTCATCGTTTTCGCGATCTACCCCTACCCAATCACGCTGCTGGGATCTGATCTCCTCACACTGCCCGCAGTATTCTACGTCCTTACGTGGATCCCGGCCGCTGTCTACGAATGGAAATACGTGGCACCGAAGAGAAGGGATAGGCACCGGGCTCCCCGGACAAGACGAGTCTCCCCAGACTAGGGCTCTAGATTGGGTCGCCCCTCGTGGAGGCTCTTACGGTCCTTCCGGGATTCGTCTCCTGGGACTAGCGGCGTGGTAGCGGGCTAGAACTGCCTGCTGACGAAGGACTCAGCCAGCACAATCAGTCTTGCTTTCGCATCGGAATCCGGCAGCACATGGAGCGCCCTCTTGGCTAGCTCGACCCTCTCTGCTGCGACTTTGAGTGCCTTGTCTCTGCATCCTGTGGACCTCATCAGCTCGATGGCTTGGCTCAGGTCCTCCTGCGACACATGCTCCTTTCTGAGTATTGACAGCAGGTTCGCCTTTCCGTCGGCGTCCAGCTCGTTGAGCGCCAACAGAATGGCTGCATTGCCGAGTTTGTGCTCGGCTATGTCCTTGCCGACCTTCTTGCCAAGCTTCGTCTCTTCTCCGAATATGTCCAGAGTATCATCCGCGATCTGGAAAGCCTCACCCGCCAGTCGCGCGTAATCGCCCAGTCCCTTCCTCACCTCGTCCGAGGCTCCGGCGATGAGTGCGCCCGCCTCTGCACAAGCTCCCATGAGTGAAGCTGTCTTGTGGATCACTATCCTCTCATAGGTCTCCCAGCTCGGTTCGCGCATTCTGGCCCTCTTCACATATTCCTCCTCTCGCCCGGCCTGTTCGTACAGAATGTCCATCCGCTCTCCTTCCACGAGATTCTCGATAGCTTTGCTGACCAATCCGTGCAAAGCAGCGGATTGAGGACTGTCGTTGACCACTTGGGCGATGGCCTCCCTGTAGTGAAGCGCCGCGAGCAGTGCCATTGAGTCTCCAAACGCCCTCCTCGTGGTCGGCTTTCCCCTTCTGATCTCGCCCCTATCAATGATGTCGTCGAAGATGAGCGAGTAGTTGTGGACGAGTTCCATGGCAGCCGCTGCCTTGAGCGCTTGATGTCTGGAACCCCCGGCCGCCTCACAAGCCAGCATGACCAGAGCTGGCCGTAGCATCTTTCCCCCTGCGTCCAACTGGTGGGTCAGGACTTCACGGAACTCGGCGCTGGCACCTCTAAGCACGTACTCCCTGATCACAGGCTCAGCTGTTCTCCCGATTTCCGATAGCTCATCGAGCACGTTCAATCGGGTCACGACACGATTTCATCGAGAAAAAGCTTTGCGCCCTCCGGCGGGGCGCTCAAACTGCTGACTGCTCGAACGCGTCCAGAGTACCGGAGAATGTTCGGGTGCTAGAGAGAGGGAGGCGGTGGTGGTGAAGGAGTCGAGGCAGCAGGTCTTCTCATTAGGAACCGTATGACGATCAGCAGGACGAGCAGAAGCACGACGCCACCTCCTGCGTACAGCCACAGCATTGGAATCTGGACTTGGTAGGTCGAAGTTGGACTCGTTGTGTCATTCGCCACGTTGTCGGTCGCCTCAATGTAGTAGCTGACGTTCGTGAAGACGTTCTGCGCGGGTATGGTCCCTTGGAACAGAGTGCCAGAACTGAGCGTCATGGTCACAGTGGCCCAGTTGGTCCCATCAGTTGAGTACTTGAGGACGGTAGTGTGCACCCCGGATCCCGCGTCCTGTATGTTGGCCGAGACGACAACCGAGTCGCCGTGCACAGGTGCCGTCGGGTTTATGGCTGTGCCGGTGATGGTAGGGCCAGTGGTGTCAAGCCTCACAGTGACGGAAAGAGCGGTAGGCTGTCCGACATTGCCCACGTTGTCCACGGCGCTTATCGTCCAGCTGTGTGCACCCTCAGTGACTGTCACAGTCTTGCTGTAGGTCGTGCCCGGGATCATGTCTCCCTGACTAGTGCCGTCCAACATCAGCGTTATCGTGGCGAGTCCTGAGTCACCTTCAGTGGCCGTGCCCTCGAACCTGATGCTGAGTGAGGTCACCCAGAGGTCTCCAGCAGTCGGCGACACGAGGTTGACCGTCGGCGCGTTCTTGTCCAGGAAGACGGTCGAAGTCTTTTCAGCTTCCTGGTTGTCGGCGTTGTCCGTTGACCTGAAGCCGATCGTGTGCGTTCCGTGCGAGAATGAAGCGAGCGTGAACGAACCTGCGTATGTGGACCATCCGCCCCCGTCGACTCTATACTCCACCTTCTTCACTCCGCTCTCGGTGTCGATGGCAGTCAGCTGCAATTGTGCTAGGGAGCTCACATAGGTAGTCGTCGCAGTGATGTATTTCGGGTTACCGATGATCAGGCTCG
>JBGOYZ010000063.1:0-4917 GCA_041479945.1 Thermoproteota archaeon | reverse complement strand
TCACCGATGGAAAGGAGAATCTACATGGCAGCGGCAATTGGCGCAGTGGTCTACGCTTTGGCTCTCTCTCTGAACTACGCCTTGGGACAGGAGGGCCCTGGGATAATCCTGTTCTTCATAGGCTCTCTGGTGGTCGGAGCCGTCTGCAGAAGCGTCAATTGGGGGTTCACGACCAGCTTCGTCCTGACTTTCTTGATTCAGTTGGCTATGACACTCCTGCTGTCCCCCAGTGTGTTCTCGGACCTCAACATAGTAATGGCAGTCCTAGGTGTGTCCATCATCAACTCAGTGATCCACGGGATCCTTGGAGCAATTGGCGCACTAGCGGGTCAGCGAATCTTCAAGTGAACGCTCTGACGGAACCCAGTTCGTGCTCGATCATCGATCGGGGCCGGCTCAGGCGCGTTCTCTCTCTATCTTCTGCTGGTATCCGCTCTTGACGTAAGCATCTACGGGATCGGCGGGCACTCCTTTCTCCATTCTGGCCCTGGCAACAACCGACCTCACGTCGATGTTCATAGTCGCCTCGTTGAACAGTCTGTTGGCCCCAATTATGTCATCCGCCAGCTGACGCGCCCGCAGTTCTTCACGGTCTACGAGCAGGGCCCTGGCGAGCGCAAGCTGGAGCGAGTCGACCGAATGCAGGACCGCCATTATCCTGTTCTCTCTAGGGCTCGCCTGGTCAATCATGAACGCCCAATTCCTTTTTGGATCTTGGCTGAGCACGACATCACCTGCGACCAGCTCGTACATTATGCGGGCGAGTTCCGGATTGGGTTCGACGGCATGGTCATCATCTGCAGCATACCGAGTGTTGAAGTGAAAGCCGCCCCAGATTTCCTCCTCGATTATCGTGGCCACTATCTGTTCGACGTTCGTTCCGTGATGGTGGTGGCCTAGGTCAACGAGGACTCCGGCATTGGGTCCCATCGAATTTGCCAGCAGGGCGGCGGTGCCCCAGTCGGGTACGGTCGTGCTGTATGTCCCGGGCTCGAATAGCTTGTACTCTATCAGAAGCCTTACCCCAGGCGGGAACCGCTTGCTGACTTCTGCCAATGATCTCTTCAGGTTCCTGTACGCGATCTTGAGTTCCCTCTCGCCGGGGTAGCTTGACCCGTCAGGGAACCACAGAGTGACGAGGTTGTTCCCCAGCTCGCCGGCCACTCCCCCCGCGAACACCGTCTGCTCGACGTACCTCTTGCGGACTTCCTCGTCGTCAGCTGAGAAGGAACCGCGATGAGAGCCCCGCAGGAAATACGTCGGGCTGACAGCTCCTAGGTTCAATCCCCTCAGTTCCGCGAGGGCCTTGACGTTCCGGGCGACCTTGAGCGAACCCGTAGTGCCGTCCTCGGTCAGATCCCACAGGACGTGCGTTGCCACCCTAGGAGTCGAACCCGTCAGTCGGTTCACAAGAGCAGCGTCGTCCATCTTCTCAGCTACGTTCCTGGCAGCGCCAGGTGGCATGTACTCTCCGAACCTTCCTCCGCCGAACGGACCGAACGCCCAAGAGGGGATCTCCACTTCAAATGCCTTGACTCCTTCTATCGCCTTCTTGACCGAATCGCTTCCGAACTCTTTCTGAAGCAAGAGCAGACCACTCTCAATTGCATCCTCCTTCAACCCACTTTCATCCGCGCCTACAAAGGCAATGTGGGCTTATTTGTCATGTGGGTGGTGTAAGGGTTGGTCAGAACGCTATTATACGCATGACCACCTTCCTGCCGCATGTCCGCTGCCAGAGAGCTTGGCAAAGACGCGGGAAGGCTTGTCGAGACCTTGAGAAAGATCCACTCCGACCTCACAACCTATCGCAGCCAGCTGTCGTGGAAGTTTCGCGAAGGGCACGTCGAAGGAGCTCACGAGAAGGAATTCGATGACACCGGATGGGAGTCAAGGACCCTGCCCATGACATGGGATCCAACTCACGGAGACTGCTGGCTCAGGTTCAAGCTGGTCGTTCCCGACCGTGTCTCTGGAATTGATGTCGCTGGCTCGAAGGTCGAGATCGTGTCGTTCATCATGACCCTTGGAGCGGAGGTTTTCGTGGATGGGAAGTTAGTGCTGAAGGAAGGGTACTGGACAGACTTCAGGGGCCCTCGGATAGTCCTGACTCAGAAGGCGACGCCAGGCGACACCCACGTGGTTGCCATCAGAGCGTTCAACCTCCTGCCTATCTCCAAGGGAGCCAAGGCGGGAATCCCAAGAATGGACCTTGCGTACGAACCAGTTGAGAAAATCGCCTTCGAGATCGACTCCTTCTGCGAGGAACTGGACTTTGCGACCATACTGCCGAAAGGAAGGGAGCTTGTGAAGAAGGTGGCGAAGGAGTTCGACGCAGGTGCCATTGCGAGGGGGCCTGACTCACTGCTGAAGGAGATAGAGGTGGCCAGGTCAAAGCTGTCTGTTCTCTCGAAGTACGCCAAGCAGTTCAAGGTCCACTTGATAGCGCACTCCCACATTGACATGAACTGGCTCTGGCCTTGGCAGGACACTGTCAGAATTGTTCGAAGGGATTTCTCCACGATCACGTCGCTCATGGACAAGTATCCTGATCTGCACTTCTCTCAGAGTCAGGTCGCCACGTACAAAGCGGCGGAGGATTCAGACCCGCAGCTGTTCGAGAAGTTGAAGGAAAAGGTGGAGTCTGGGAACTGGGATGTCACCGCGTCAACCTGGGTCGAGGCTGACCTGAACATGGGTGGCACTGAGGCCATGATCAGGCAAGTGCTCTACGCCAAACGGTACCTCAAAGAGAAGTTCGGTCTCGAGCCAAGAGTCTGCTGGGAACCAGACACGTTCGGTCACCCGGCTACGCTCCCCCAGTTACTACGCCAAAGCAACCTGCCGTACTACTACTTCATGAGATGCGGCAAGGGATATCCGATGTTCTGGTGGGAGGGACCAGACGGCTCAAGGGTTCTGGCCTTCAACAGCGTCTACAACAACTATGTGACGCCAGCGAACATCGCCCAAGTTGCGAAGGAGTTCTACCGCAGGTACGGCCTGAGGACGAGCATGTTCGTCTACGGCGTCGGCGACCATGGGGGAGGCCCGACGATCGAGGACATCAACGCGGCTCACCTGATCCGCGCCAGGCCCACTCTCCCGAACGCAATCCTCAGCTCGACCCACTCCTTCTTCGACGAGGTCTCCGGGCAGAAACCCAAGCTGCCCACTGTCAAGGGTGAGCTGAACTTCATATTCGATGGCTGTTACACAACTCACGGGGACATAAAGCGGTACAACAGAGTGTGTGAAAGGTTGCTCGTCGACGCGGAGAAGCTCTCAGCAATGGCCGGCTTGTCTCCGAAGAAGGAGCTGCTTGAAGCCTGGAGGAACGTGCTGTTCAACCAGTTCCACGACATACTGGACGGTAGCGCAGTTGGCGACACCTATGTTCACTCTGCCGAAACGGCGCAGCAGGCTATCGAGACCGCGAATAGGATCATTAGAGACTCGGTCAGCAAGATAGCAGGAAGCGTGAGATTCTCAACGAATGGCCTACCGATCGTCGTCTTCAACACATTGTCGTGGGACAGGAAGGATATTGCCAAGGCGAAGGTCACGAAGGATCTGATACCGAAGCATCCCTGTGTCATTGATGCGCAGGGCAAGAGAAGCGCTGCTCAGGCGGACGGCGACACCATACTCTTCATGGCAGAGGTACCCAGCTTGGGCTACAACACCTACTACTTGTCGGAAGGCGAACACGAGGATCGTGTGCTGGTGAGTGACAAGCTGGTGCTCGAGAATGAGGAATTGAAGGTGGAACTCGACAGCAACTCGGGGGCAGTGAAGAGCCTGTATGACAAGCCGAACAAGAGGTTCGTGATCAAGTCTCCGAGAGACGAAGCTACTATGCCGATCATGAGCAACCTCTTGCAGGTTCTGTACGAGACGCCGGCCGCTATGTCCGCATGGGTGATAGGGCAGATATCAAGAGTCGAGAACCTCCTCAAGGGAGCCAGAGTGGAAGTACTGGATCGCGGACCTGTCAGAGCTAGGGTCAGGGTGACGCACGAGCACGACAAGTCCAAGATCATTCAAGATACGACCATCTACAGTGGCATTCCCAGAGTCGACTTCCAGACGTCAATCGATTGGGGAGAGATTGGCAACGAGGAAACCGAGGCACCGATGTTGAAGGCATCATTCACCCCAATGCTGGGAGCGTCGAAGGCGACCTTCGAAGTGCCGTTCGGCCACGTGGTTCGTCCCGCAGATGGAAGGGAGGTCCCGGCTCTGAGATGGATTGACGTGTCAGACAACGAATACGGGCTCAGCCTGCTTAACGACTGCAAGTACGGCTTCGACGTGAGCGGGAACACGATGAGAATCACACTCGTGAGGAGCAGCTATAACCCGGACCCGACCCCGGACCTAGGGAAGCACGAGATGCTCTATTCTCTCTACCCGCACAAAGGAGACTGGAAGAAGGCATTGACGTTCAGGAGAGGGTACGAGATTAACCACCCGCTCGAAGCCTTTGTGGTTGCTCAGAAAGGGAACACTAGTGGATCCAGGCCCGAGAGCGACAGCTTCATCAGGGTGTCACCAGACAACGTTGTCATCTCCTGCGCGAAGTTCGCAGAAGACTCAGATGACCTCATGGTCAGGGTGTACGACGCCACTGGCCAAGGGGGCAAGACCGAACTGTATTTCGATCGACCGATAAAGAAAGCAGTGGCGACTGACCTAATGGAGAGAAAGATTTCTGACTTGAAGAGGGGGAAACGCCGCCTCTTGTTCAAGCTTCGCCCTAATGAAATCAAGACCTTGAGGGTTGCCCTGTCCTAGTTCAACCTGAGCAGTCGAAGCTGGGGCTAAGGGGGCGGAGGCGGCGGTAGAGCCCGTGAGCTCCGCTTCTTCCAAATGAAAGCTCCCACAAATGCCACCAAGGCTATTCCCGACGCGATC
>JBGOYZ010000062.1:0-5090 GCA_041479945.1 Thermoproteota archaeon | reverse complement strand
GGTCAGCCTCAAGTTGCAGCGGGAGAGCCAAAGGATCTGCAGAGATTCACAGTCTGAGATGAGCAGATGCCTCACTGGCCATCAGCACGAGGGTGTCAGGCGGAGCGGCCGCGTTCTCTCAAGACATCTGTGACTCTCAAGGTTCTGATGCCGCTATGCCTCGCTTTGGCCTGAAGCTCGCTGTCCTCTGTCACTAAGATGAGTCTTCCTCTCTTGGCCGCGTATAGGTACGAGGCGTCGTAGAAGCTCGTTCTGGCCTTCGTCGCATGCTGCATCACGCCCCTCAAGTCCTCGCCCGTCTCGATTCGCACGATTTCCATTGGCTTCAGAATCTTGGCCAAGTCTGCGACCCTTCCTTCAGCCTCCTCTGGAGTGATGGTTCGTTCCAACGAGCACTCTTTCCAAATGATGTTCCCCAACTCATACCGGGCCAAGTCCAATGTCACGCTTCCCGATAGCACTGACACGGCCCTCTCCTTCAGTTTGCGGACGACTAGCGCCACCGAACTTGAATCCAGCAGATACAACTACCTCTGCTCCCTCTGTTGCCTGATGCTCCTGACAATGTCATCCTCTGGCATCCTTGAGAAAAGCTCGCCGAGTCTGGTAGCGGCACCCTCAAGCTCCTTCCGCTCCCTCTTCCTGAGTTCTTCCTCAAGCGCCTTTCTCACCACTTCGCTCAACTCTATGCCCCTCTTCCTGAGTTCCTCCTTGAGCGACTTCGGAACCCTCACCGTGATTACTGCGGTTTCCATACTACACTTCTTGTAATACATCAACCGGCATACACGATATAACCGTTTCCCTCGGTTTCATCCGCAGTTCCGCTCTGCCGGGTATCGGCCTCGTGAATGTGACTTGCTCGCGAGAGGCCGACGTGGGGTTCGTGCTCTACTCAAGAGCAATCCATAAAACAGTGGTCGTCGTAGTCGATTGGCAGGATGAGAACGGCGCTCATTGTGGTTGATATGCAGAGAGACTTCCTTCCGGGAGGAGCCTTGGCGGTCTCGTGCGGTGATGAGATCATACCAATGCTCAACGAGTACATTCGGCTGTTCGATGCGGACAAGGAGCTGGTGGTGTTCACGCGGGACTGGCACCCTGAGGGTCATTCCTCCTTTGTGACTCACGGCGGAACCTGGCCGGTCCACTGCGTTCACGGGGCTCGCGGCGCGGAGATCGATGACCGTCTCGAATTCCCTTCAACATGCCTGCTGGTGTCGAAGGCCATCTCGCAGGAGAAGGAAGCCTACTCAGCGTTCGACGGCACGCGACTGGCCGAGTATCTCGTTGACTTGGGCGTCGACCAGGTGTTCGTAGGAGGCGTCGCAACAGACTACTGCGTCAAGAGCACGGTCTTGGGTGGAGTGGCGAACGGATTCGAAGTCTTCCTGCTGGGGGATGGCATAAGGGGCGTGGATCTCAAACAAGGAGACAGCGCAAGGGCCATCGAGGAAATGCGCAAGGGCGGAGCACGACTCGTCACACTTGATGAGGTCAAGGTGCTGTTGTCAGATCTGAGGCCAGAGTGGTCGCGGTAGACCTCTTGTCTCAGCAGAGCAACCTTTTATTCCAGGAGGACAAGTTGCGCGCATGCGCGCGGGTGCTGCTCGAATTGACACTACTCCCCCGGTGGGAGTGAAGCTCGGAGGATTTGCAGCGAGATACAAGCCGTCGGAGGGAATCCACGACAGCCTATTCGCAAGGGCGATCTACCTTGAGGACAACGAGACTTCGCTTCTGTTGATCTCCGCTGACATAGTCGAAATCCCGAACGAAGCGGCCCGACGGACGAGGAAAGAACTGTCGACGAAGTTGGGAATGAAGGAAGACGCGATCTTGGTGGCCGCCACTCACACCCACTCGGGTCCCGCGCCGAACCCTGACATCACATCCGATGTCGAGTCTGATCTCAACGACGCGTACTCCGCAGAGTTTCCGTCCTTTCTGGTGAAGGCTGGAGAGAAAGCGAAAGAGTCCTCGGTCAGAGCATTTGCCAGGTGGGGGACAGGGCACGCGGAGATAACATACAACAGGAGGGTCGAAGGCGGCCCGACTGATCCACAGGTGATCGCGCTCTCGTTTGAGGACGAGGCAGGAGAGGTGTTCGCGTCACTTGTGAACTACGCGTGCCACGGCGTCGTGCTGGGAGCTTCGAATTACATGATCTCTGGAGACTGGATGGGCCAAGCCACAAGGACGATGGAGAAGTCCTTCGGGGGAAATCACATTTCGGTGTACATGAATGCGGCCACTGGTGATCTCAACCCGCTCACCTGCAAAGGTTACGGATGCTTTGGCACGTTCGACGATGCGCAGAGGTTCGGCATAGTCGTGGCGAACGCTGCACTGGAGGGGCTCAAGTCCTCAGACGCATCGAAGACACCGGCGATCGGGCTCACTTCGTCCTCGGTCACACTGAGGCAAGTCATCCCCTCGCTGGAATCTGCTGAGAAGCTTCACGGTGAGCAATTGAAGGCCTTGGAGAATGCGAAGAAGGAGGGCAAGGACAGTGAAACAATAAGGGAACTTGAGGCTGCCATCCACTACACCGGCAAGAACCTGAAGCTCGTACGTACTGCCAAGTTCGGCGAGTCGGAACAGGTGCTGCTCCATGCTATCAGGATAGGTGATGTGGCATTTGCGACCATGCCAGGAGAGCCAGTGGTCAAGCTCGGTCTCGAGCTCAAGAGGAGGTCACCCTTCAATCCGACAGGACTCATCTCGTATGCGAACGGCTACAGCGGGTACATCCCTGTGAAAGAGGACTACGAGAGGGGAGGCTACGAGTCGACGCCCACTTGGTGGAACAGGCTCGCGCAGGGAACGGGCGAGCAGCTTCTAGAAGAAGACCTTCGGCTGCTCGGGAAGTTGAGGCAGAGGTAGAAAGGACTCTCGATGGGATCCGACGACGCGAACAGGCTAGCACTGATAGGGGCACTCTTTTGGGGATCGATGGCCCCATCTTACGTGTTCGTGGCAATCTATCTGAAGTCGTCTGGGTTGGACTATGCGACCATCGGTCTGGTCTCGACTGCTTCCGTTCTTGCCTCGTCCATTCCGCAGATCGCTTTCGGTCATTTGATTGACAGGTACGGAAAGCATGGGCTGCTGATCGCTCTTTCGCTCTTCTTCAGGGCTTTCTGCCTGACCATGGTCGCTCTGGCTACTGATGTTTGGTCTGTCGCCTTCTGGTTCGTCGCTGCGGGTCTTCCTATGTCGCTGTTCATGCCCTCGATGCAGTCGATAGTCGCGCGCATCTCTGTCCCTGACACCATGGGAATCAGCATGGGGCTGTACAGGTTGGGAGGCTCGGCCGGTTGGGCAGTCATGTGCCTCGTGAGTGGGCTGGTCGCATCAGTCTTCTCCGATTTCAGGCTCGCGTTCGGGTTGGGAGCCTTGCTTTCGGTGCTCGACTTCCTGCTCAGCCTACCCCTCGCCAATCAGCCGGACCATCCGAAGCCATTGCCCGTGATCGAACAAGGCAAACCCTCGCGGAGGACTGAGCAGGGCAGCCCATTCTACGCCAGCGTGTTCTTGGGCAGCTTGGGATTGGGCGCCACATCTTCGTTCGTGACCGTCTTGCTCGCTGAACTCGGCGGAGGACCGTTGATAATCGGTGCAGTACTTGCCGTCGGAGCAATGGCCGAAATCCCCGCTATGTACCTCGGTGGGAAGATGTCCGACAAGTACGGGGCGCTGTGGGTCCTTTCAGCTGGGATGGCTGGCCTGGCGGTCAGCTACGCTCTCTATGGAGTACTGAACGCGCTGTTCGCATACCTGTTCGCGCAGGCACTGAGAGGTCTGTTCTACGGACTCTTCACCGTGTCGGGCATGGCGATGAGTTCCTCCCTCGGAGGAGCTGAGAAGGGCGGCCTGTACGCCGGCTTCTACAACTTGATCAGCACGCTCGGATCTTCATCAGGACCCTACATCGGCGGTCTGATTTCTGACCAACTGGGACTCAGGACAATGTACTGGTTCTCGTCCGCAGTTTCGCTGCTGGGGTCGGGCCTGTCGGCGGCTGGCTCGCTAGTCTCGCGCAGGCGCAGTCAGTGAATCGCGCCGCTCCCAACGCTTATATGTCGAGGCTCCCTTTTCCGAGTCCGAAACGAGAAGATGAGGTCGATTCGTCCGTGACCAAACAGGCGAAGAGTTCAAACAAGGAAGAGAGCAGGGTGATGACGATCACTGAGCCTGAGTTGCTGGGTCTGGCCCAAGAGGTCAGAAAGGTCTTCGGCAGCGGCTCCGGGATAATCCTTCATCAAGCCGGGTTAGGCATAGGGCAAGAGATGGCGGGGAACATCAACAGTTCAGCCGACAAGGCGAAGGAAGCCTTCATAGAGTTTGGTGACTTGTTGAAGAGCAGGGGATGGGGTACGGTTGCAGTCGAGATGCCAACGGGCTCTGCCGAGTCCGGGAGGGTGTCCTTCTCTGATCTCCCGCTTCCCAAGGACGACCCGGTTCACGAGACAATCGAGATGCTGCTGAAGGGCATGTTCGTGGGCTTCGCAGCCAAAGCATTTAAGACGGACAGAGTGTCGTTACAGAAAGAGAGATGTGTGGCAAAGGGAGACACGGCTTGCGTCTTCTCCTTCAAGGTCGAGGCGAGTGATTGAGATGGAGAAGGTACCAACGGGATTGCGGGAACTCGACGGTCTGCTGGGAGGAGGCCTTCCGAAGGGCTGCATAGTCCTAGTTGCCGGAGGACCAGGAACCGGAAAGACGATACTCGGAACTCAGTTCCTTTACAAAGGGGCAACGCTGTACGGCGACCCGGGCGTGTTCGTGTCGTTCGGAGAAAGCTCGCAGAGGCTCAGGGACTTCATGACGACTCTTGGATGGGACTTCGACAAGCCGATCAGAGACAAGAAGCTCACCATAATGGATCTGGTCGTGGCTCGGACAGGGGGGATCGACGCGATCGTTGACATGATACTGGACAAGGTCAGAGAGATGGGAGCAAGACGTCTTGTGATTGACTCCATCACAGCGATTAGCCTGGCAAGCGAGAAGAAGATAGACTCGAGGATCCTGGTGTCTCTTCTGCACAAGGCGCTTGAGGAGGCGGGTTGCACGACGCTGTTGAT
>JBGOYZ010000061.1:0-5207 GCA_041479945.1 Thermoproteota archaeon | reverse complement strand
TATCCTGATGCCTTGGAGCATCCTTTCCTCGGTCTTCTCTCCGAAACCCTTCAGGTCGCGGAGCTTGTGATCCATCAAGGCCTCCTTCAGATGTTCTATGTCGGTTATCCCCAGCTCTTTGTAGAGAGTCATGGCGGTCTTCGGACCGACCTCTGGCACGGAGACCAGCTCCTTCAATCCTGACGGGACTTCTTTCCGCAGCCGGTCCAGATAGTCCAGTCTGCCCGTCGCCAGGATCTCTTCGACCTTCTTCACGATCGATTCGCCCACGCCCGGGACCTCTTTGAGCCTTCCGCTTTCTGAGACCTTCTGGATCGGTTCTTCCAGTTGCTCGATGCTTCTTGCCGCTTTCCTGTAGGCGACGGGTTTGAAAGCAACTCCCTGAAGCTCCAGCAGGTCGGCGACTTCGTAGAATATCCTCGCTACGTCGGCATTTTCCATATGGCCTCCTGGAACCCGCCTCGAATCCCCCATGGCGGCGATATATGTTTCCGTTGCAGATAGTGGTCGAATCTAGTCCATGTTAGCCTTGAGGCCTGATCAAGAGGCTTGGCGAGAGAGGTAGCGACGAGTAGGCCACTAATATATCCCTTCGGTGAATTGCCTGGCATAACTTAAGCGTCATCATTTTATACCATAATTGATATATTCATACCAACAGAGGTATGATTGGTTTGATTTCTCGTGAATTAATGCAGATACTGGCTAGGAAAGGTCGAGTCGAGATAATTCGCACACTCAAGGCCTTTCCGGACAACGACTTCTCTATCAACGAGCTCGCAAAGGTCGCAAAGGTTCCCACGATGACTTCCTGGCGAAGTGTCAAGGAGCTCAAGCAGGCCGGTTTTCTCAAGACCAGGAGGGTTGGAAACGCGGTCAGCGTCCGAATCTCTGACGACAGGGAGAAGCAAAGGTTGCTGCATCTGATCCCCGACACCGACCCACAGAGGGCTGGCGCGGGTCAATTTGCCAGATTGCTGGGAAAGAATCACTGGCTCAAGGAATGCAGACTCTTCGGAAGCATCGGGAGGGGAGAACACTCCCCCGGCGAGGAAGTCGACGTCGCCGTTGTGTATGATGACGAAATCATCACCGAGGTGGACGCCAAGGCGGCTGCTTTTGCGATCGTAGAGGCAATCAAGAAGGAGACCAACGTCACGATTGCACCACTCTTCGTCCCATACCGGGAGATGACGAGAAAAGGTGGCCTCGCCTCCGAACTAAGGGACAAAGAAGTGATATGGCCTGGATAGTCTCCTACGCGCTCTTGACCCTTGTGAAGTGGTCGTAGATCAGCCTGGCGATCCTCGCCCCGGCCATCTGGGCCTTCTCCGGGCTCTTCTCGATCAGGTTCTTGAAGAATATGCACAGCACGATGTGCGATTTCGATCCGATGAAGATAATGCCCGCGTTGTTGGCCGTACCCGCGGTTATCCCCGTCTTCGCTGCGACCATCACGTCATCCGATAGGAACTGTGGGTGTGTGGGTCCAGACGGATTCCTCATCAGCATAGCGAGCATCTCCTTGCTGGATGAGCTAGAAGCCCCTTCTCCTTGGAGGATCTTCTCGAGCATCGCGCCGATCTCCCGGGGCGTCCCGAGGTTGTCGAAGACCTGGTCGTACTCGCGCTGGATCTTGAACTTCTTCTCCTCCTTCATTCCATAGAGGTTCTCATATTCGTGGCGGAAGTCCTCGATGGAGAGGTTGGCGTACTGGGTGTCGACGTCGTTGAGGATCTTCATCCGCTCGAGGTCCGAGATCCCCTTCCACTTGCGTGCCGCCTCCTGCGCCGTCAGATCCTTGAACGGACCCTTGCCCATCGTCAGAAGGAACCCTTCCCTCCACGGAAGGTATATCGAAGTCCTCGCCAGCCCGAGGTCCCGTATCAACATGTTGACCCTCTGGATACCCACCCTCTTCCAGAGCATCTCAGAAGCGGTATTGTCGGTCGCTATGATCATCAGCGTTACGAGGTCCCTGATGGTCATTTCGAGCCCTGGGGTGAGATACTGGAGGATCCCTGAGCCTATGCAGTAGTTCCTTGACTCGAGCCTGAGCTTCTCGTTCATGTCCAGCAGGCCCTCATCCACCTGTCGGAAGACTTCCATCATTACGGCGAGCTTGAAGACGCTTCCCAGCGGGTATATTTTGTCGGCGTCGATTGCGACTTCCTTCCCGGATTCGACGTGCTTCATGTAGAGCCCCATCTGACCCTTGACGTCCTTTGAGATCTTGACTATCTCTGCCTTGAGTCTCGATAGCTCGGGATCCGCTGGTTGTTTGCTCTTCTCATTGCTCAAGGAAAGGGCTCCTCTTCCGCTTCGGAGCTGAGAGCCAGCCAAAAGGCTGTGGGTCTACCCAGCTTGGAAAAAAGGAACGGAATCTCAGTATATAGCGACTTCTGTCCAACTGGCACGTATCGACATCCGTTGCAGTATCGCCGAGAACGAGCCATCCCCCCTCCAACGTATCTTATCTCACGAAGATCCGCACTGTTTGGACCCAGATGACCGGTCATTTAGCAATCGAAGTAACTGGGGCGCTTATTTACAATGGTATTAATAGTGTGCTCAGCCCTAGCCAAAGCCGAGGGAGTGGCTTTCGGGGGATCTACGGCATGCGCGTTTCGGCGGTGCTCGGTTCAATCATCGTCTTGTCGATGCTATTGCAGGTATTCTCTTGCCTGTCGTCCACGGTTCTCGCGCTGCCGGCCGCAGCCCTTCTACCACCTTTCCATGATTATGGGCAGGATACCGACCTCGACGGGTTGTATGAGTACCTCGTCATCGACGTCACCATTGAGGTGTACCAGGCCGGCAACTACATGGTTTCGGTCTTTCTGAATGACAGCGCAGGTTCTCCAATAGCCAGTGTTGGAATGGGTGGAACGTACGATGTGGGAACGCATGTTGTGTCCGTTCCTCTCGAGGGCATCAAGATATGGGCCCACGGGGTCAACGGCCCGTATGTGGTTCACGTCCAATTGAATTCATACCCGTGGACGCTCATAGACGAGTTCGTCGACGCCACTGGCCCATACACTTATGACCAGTTCGAACCTCTTCCGGCACTGTTTGCAGCAGTTAGCGGAGCGTCGGGCTTGGACACTGACGGCAACGGCCGCTTCGAATTCCTCGTTACGGATTTCTCCGTGGAGGTCGTTGAGGCGAAAGTGTACAGCTTCACGTGCGACCTGCTGAAGTTGGTCAGCTCTTCCTGGGTCTACCTTGAGGAGACCAATGAGAGCCGTTACCTGGGAGTCGGTGCGCAAGAGTTGTCGATAGCCTTCAGAGGCAGTCGGATCAACGCGGCCGAACTGGACGGCCCCTACTATGTTCTCCTTTCACTCTATGACAGTGTTGGCGGCAGAAGATACCTGGATGACATCTGGTACATGACCGACAGCTTCGGCTATGCGCAGTTCGAGGCAGGCTCTCTCACCTCGAGATGGTCACAATTGTCTCCTGAGATAGACGGTTTGTTTGGCCCGCATGAATGGCAAGACGCCACGGCCGTCGCCCTCGACAGTCCGGACAAGGGAAACCCATTCAACACAACCATGCTCGTTAAGAACGACCCGACGCACCTGTATATCTGCCTGGATGCCGTTGGCGACGAATCGAATGACACAGCTGACTCCTCGGCAATCGCTTTCGATACTGGCAACGACAACACCGCCATTGCTGGCAGGGAGGATCAGTTCATCATAGGTCCCGCGCCTCGCCAATCGGTCCACAACGTATACTCTTCCGCCGCCTCTGATTGGGTGGTCGACTGCGAACCCTTCGACTCCACCCTGCGGAACCATACTGGCCTCGCCGCGGCAGTCGGCTTCGGTGCAAGCACTGGATCAGAAACCGACCACCGGATCTACGAGTTCGCAATCCCGCTCAGCCTCATCTGCGTAGACCCTGGAGGAGTGATCGGGTTCGCGACCAACAGCAACTACTCTCTAGGGGTGTTCGACGCGAGCCTGAACAACGGGAGTTCATGGCCTTTCTTCATGGATGCGCATGCTCCTTTGGCTGATTATGGGGACCTCACGATCGGACTGCCCCCAATCCATACAGCTGTCGCTATCTCGGGCACGCTCGGCAATGAGGGTTGGTACATCTCCCCGGTCAACCTGACCTTGGCCGCCTCGGGCGGGCTGCTGGGAATATCCAGGACCGAGTACAAGCTCGACCTCGGCTCATGGGGCAACTACTACTCACCCGTGGGATGTGACGAAGAAGGTCTTCACAAGTTGAGTTACAAGTCATACGACCTCAAGGGGAACTCTGAACTACCGCGCTACCTGGACTTCGCAATCGACCTAACAGCTCCTTCGACGGCTTCATCTTTGACTGGCAGGAACGTGACTCTCAATGCAACTGACACCACCAGTGGCGTCTACAAGACACACTTCCGCGTCGACGGTGGACCCTGGCAGAACTACACAGGCCCTATCGAGGTCTCGGGTGATGCTAAGCACACGGTAGAGTTCTACTCGGTCGATGTTGCTGGCAACACTGAAGAGATGAAAGCGCTGGATGTCAAGAAGATGAACGATGTCGGCGGGGGAGGCATAGAGCTTCCCGGATACACACTATGGATTGTCCTTGCGGTACTCGCCACCCTAATCTCCGTCAGCGTCCTGAGGATGTTCGTAATGAGGAGGAAGACCAAGTAGTCCGATGTGATGGCGCAGATCAAGGTCATCAGAGCAAGACAGTTGCTCAGCTCTCGGACAAACCCCCTCCGGGGAAGCAAGAACCCCCCGAATTCAGAAGATGATCTTCCGCGGAGAGTAACTATCGCCACCGGGGGAGTCGAAATGAAAAGAATTGGGGACTGGTGGGAGAATCTAGACCCGACGAATCTCCACGCTGGTCACATCTGAATGGACCATCTCGGTTTCCAAAAGTTCTTTAAAGGTGAGCTGATACCCCCGCGAGGAGCGGGGGATCCAGATGATTGCTGACTTCAAGAGACTCAATGCCAGGAAGAGAGCAGCGCAGTTGATCGACAAGGATTCCTTCAGTAGGATCCACGAAACCTCACTCGACGTGCTCGAGAAGGACGGAATCCGGATCTACAGTCAGGCGGCGCTCGACCTTCTGAAGCGCCATGGGGCCAGGATCGACAGCGAGAAGATGGTCGCAAGGATACCGAAGAGCCTCGTCGAGGAATCGATCAAGAGTGTCCCGAAGGAGCTGGAACTCCG
>JBGOYZ010000060.1:0-5326 GCA_041479945.1 Thermoproteota archaeon | reverse complement strand
GGATACAGCCTACCCGTCCCCAAGGAGTATGCGGAACTCGTGAAGGCTGTCAAAGCCTTTCTACGCTACGTCCACGAGAGGTATGGCAGACTGCCAAAGTACAGCAACGCGATGTACTTCCCAGCCTTGCTACAAGCGCACCACATAGACCTAGGATACTACACGAAGTACTTTCCGGAATACGTCACGGAAGCAGACAAGACACACATGGAGACGTGGCATCAGTAAACTCGAAGGCCAAAGATCAAGACAGCATCCAGCCAAAGATTTTGCAATTCCGACTCGACGGCAGCAGCAGTGGTTCGATCACTTAGGTAGACAGATTGAATCTCGTCGCGTTTATCGCAGTGTTCCCAGAGAACTGGTGACTCTGGCAAGCGAGCCGGACTTGGCCCTAGAACATTCCAACGCGCAGGATCGAGTGAGCAGTCCATCAAGCCCTCAAGTTTGGAATCGCATGGCATGATGAGATGACTTATTAATCCATGGACTGACTTCTCTGGCTCTAAAGACTATCGTGGGGGCATTATGATCTTGAAGGTTCTGGAGTCTAGAGACCTGACGAAGTGGTATGGTAAGGAAGTCCTTGCACTGAACAAAGTCTCCTTTGCTGTGGATGAGGGCGACTTCTTCGTCATAATAGGGCCCAGCGGTTGCGGCAAGAGCACCTTGCTCAAGGTTATCGCCGGACTCTTGGATTATAACGCTGGTGAGCTCTTCATCAAGGGGACAGAGGTGAAACAGATACCCCCCCACAAGCGTGATATCTCGATGATGCTAGAGAACTACGCACTGTTTCCGCACATGTCCGTCTACGACAACATCGCTTTTGGTCTCAAGATGCTTGCCAAAGACCGAGCGGAAACCGAGAAGCAGGTTAAGGAATCTCTCAAATTGGTTGGCATGGAAGGGTTTGAGAGACGTTCCCCATTGGAGCTTAGCGGGGGACAACGCCAGCGAGTCGCTCTCGCACGTGCCATTGTAGTGAACCCAAGCGTGCTGCTATTAGATGAGCCTCTGAGCCACGTCGACTACAGGCTCCAGAGGAAGCTAATGGAGGAGCTGAAGCTGCTTCATCAGCGTTTAGGGACGACCTTTATCTTGACAACTCACGTCCAGGAACACGGCCTGAGCCTAGCGGAAACTCTGATGGTGATGAACACCGGAGTAATCGAACAGATCGGGAAGCCTGAGGACATCTATACCCGGCCTGCCACGGTTTTCGCGGCTCGCTTCGTTGGAGACCTGAACCTTTTCAGTGGTGAGGTTGTAGAGAAACGCAACGGACGATACAGTGTCAAGACCGAGTTGGGAGAGCTGAAGGCGGCAGCGGGTGAAGGACAGGACTACTCTGGCCGAAAGCTGGCCTATGGTGTGCGGCCGGAGGCAGTTGTTCTGGGCGATGAGGCCCTTAAGTGTGAGAACCATGTCAAGGCGAAGGAGGTCAGCACGTACTACTTTGGCAATTCCGTGGAATGTCTCTTCGAAGCGCAGGGCGGCACAACTTTGAGGGTGAACGTCGCGCCTGAAAGTGCGACTTTGCTGGCCGGCGGCGAGAGTACCTTGGGATGGTACGCGCGGGATGCAATTTTGATTGAGAAGCCGAGCGTCATTGAGGGCCTGAACATCGAGGAAGTTATCTACGGAAAGTGAAAGCCAGCCATGACGGCACAACCTTCAGCTTCCACTGCCAAGACCGGGAGAGGCTTTCGACCGAGCCGGTACTACAGCTATCTGCTTCTGCTCCCGGGCGTGATCTTTAGCATCATCTTCCTGGTGCTTCCTCTAGCCATAATGACTGTTGTGAGCTTCTACACTACGGCGCCATCATCAACCGGCTATCTACCAATCTTTACGATTGCGAACTACGTTGCCTTCTTCACGTCACCGCAGACTGGCACGCTTCTTCTGAACACTTTCAGTCTATCCTTGATCGCAGCGATCATAGCCTTCATCTTTGGCTTTCCGCTTGCATACTTCTTGACATTCCACATCAAGAGCGCCGCCTTCAAGAACTACGTGATTACTCTCCTCATCGTTCCGTTCTTGATCGACTGGAGTATCAGGACCGTTGCATGGCTCGCGATCCTGGGCAAGTCCGGCGTCGTGAACTATGTTCTGATGTCCTTGGGACTGGTCAGTACGCCGCTAGAGGCGCTTCTCTTCTCGCGCAACACGCTGTACATCATCTGGTTGCAGACGTACGTCGTCTTCATGGAGTTCCCGATCTATCTTGCGATGAACCGGATCGATCCCGACCTTATCAGTGCCGCAAAGGTGCTGAAAGCACCACCTCATCGTGTTCTCTACGACATAGTCTTCAAACTGTCCCTGCCTGGGGTCATGACCGGCTTCATCTTCGTCTTCGTCTCCACCCTTGGAGACTTCATTACTCCCAATCTTTGGGCCGGCGGAGTTCAAACCTTAGGTCTCTCTATATCACGGTATGCTAACAACTTTCTGTGGCCTTATGCTTCAGTTCTCTCGACGATGCTGCTAGTCATTTCACTTGTCTTTCTGCTCATCGCCTTCAAGGTCGTCAACATCAAGGGACTGTTCTATGAATAGACAATGGAGTGAGGAATGATGAAACTGACAGAAGGTCTCATCCGGGTCTACGTCGCCGCCCTCATTCTGCTGATCTACTCGCCTATCATCGTGATGATCGTCCTCTCGTTCAACACTTCGGGAAGGATTAGCTTCCCCATGGAGGGGTTCACGACCAAGTGGTACAACGGGGTCCCAACCGGTTACGAGTATGCCTCCTACATCTCGGCATCCTACGACTGGAAGTTCTGGATTGCATTCCAGAACACGGTCTACGTGGCTTTCGCCGCAGCAATCATGACTTTCATAATTGTCACTGCGGTTGCGATGGCACTACGTCACCGGCTGGTTGGCCGCGATCCTCTCTTCTATCTAATCCTCCTGGGGTTCATATTGCCTGGCGTAGCCCTGGGCCTTGGCAACAACATACTGTTCCGCATCATGAACTGGGAGTTCACGTGGTGGACGGCCGCCATGCTGGATACCGTCTACGCGGTACCATTCGGCCTTATTCTGATGATGGCCCGTTTCGACCCTGATCTTGTGCTTTATGAGCGGGCTGCCAGTGTCCTTCGAGCATCGCCTTGGAGCGTCTTTCGCAAGGTGACTTTTCCCCTGATCAGATGGGAAGCAGCCTCAGCAGGCATCTTTGGTTTCGTGCTCGCATGGGGAGAACTGATCCGGACAAGCTTCGTCATGCGGGGGACAGGCGTCATTTCAACCTACATCTCCACAGAACTCGCAATCAATCCCCTCACGCCGAAGTGGTACGCCGTGGGCACGATCGTAACTGGCATTTCGATCATAGCGCTACTCATCATGGGATACGTGATGGCCCGAGGCCAGCGGTAGGTCATTGAGTTTTCCATGCCAACAAGTTCAAGCGCACTTCGGATACTTGACCTCCTACCCGTGGTATACACGAGCGAGCTGGAGGACGCGTTCAAAGATCGAAAGAACTTGGCAAGGGAACTGTCTCTTCAGACCGGGGGAAGAATCGAACTCCTCTTGGACTCCGTGCCCAAAGGTACAACATCAATAGAGGATGCGTACGATGAAGCAATTAGTGTCCCATACATCCTCGCCAAGATAAGGACAGCTGAGTCCAAACACTATAGCGCGGCGATCATTGACTGCTTCGGCGACCCTGGCCTCGACGCTGCTCGCGAACTAGTGCGTATGCCTGTGATCGGCGTGGCCCAAAGCGCATGCCACCTGGCAGCACAAATCGCTCCCCGTTTCTCCATCATCAATACAGTTCGGGAGTTCGCTCACATTGATCGTGAGCTGGTGACGAAGTACGGAGTTACGCAACACGTGGCATCTATCATTACCGTCGATATTCCTGTTCTTGCCCTGGAGGCTCAACGGAAGCGCACAGTCAGTGTGCTCGCAAGAGCGACTGAGAGAGCAGTGCGAGAAGATGGCGCGCAGGCGATTGTTCTGGGCTGTACGGGTATGTCGTCGTTGGTAACCGCTTTGAAGAAGGAGCTGGCCCGCTCGGGTCTGGCAGCCCCGATCATAGAGCCTCTCAGGGCCGCTGTCTACACCGCCGTAGGGTGGGTGCTAGGCGGTCTGAGTCAGAGCAAAGAGGCCTTCATGCCGCCACCCAAGAAGCGGCGCGTGGTCTGACTCAGACGAAAGAAAAAAGAAGGGAGAGAGCGGCTGAGAAGCCGCTAACTTGGAATGTTTGCTTTGAGCTGCTCGAACTTCGTGACGTAGTACTCGTTGTCGTCCGGCAGGTCGGGTGACAAGAAGTAGCGTGTGATCTTCTCCTTGTCGTCGGTCGAGCCCAAGTCGCGCAGGTTACCCTTGGGGTCAGGCGAACCAGTGCGCGGCGGCTCGCCGGTCCAGAACTGGCGGAAGTAGACATCTGGCGTGAAGAGTGCGTTCTGCGTTCTCTCAGGCAAGTTCCAGAATTCTGGCTTGTCCTTCCAGATATCCTTCATGACATCGGCTGTCGACAGGTATGTTGTTGTCCCGTTGAAGAACCAGTCATAGAACTCTGTGCCCATCGCGCTCTTGTAGTCTTCCCAGCCGACGCCTGGTGACGGATACCCTTGTCTGGTGTAGAGTAGCTGCATCCATTGCTCCTGGGTCCAGTTCATGACTTTCAAGCAGTCCTCGACAGCAGCTGGGTAGGCACCGGTTGACAGGTAGTTGGAATTGAACCAGAAGAAGGGACCGTTCACGAGTCTCGAATAGTAGGCTGGTGTGCCCGCTTTTCTACAGTCGAAGCAGGGCGGCTGCCACGTGCTAGCAAGGTAGATTTCCTTTGTGGAAAGCAGGTTGACAATGTCAGCGTAGTTCCCCCAGAAGGTCCGGACCTGACCGGACTTTATGATCGGGAGAAGATAGTTGAAGACTTTGTCGACCTCGTCCCTCGTCATGCTCGAGATTGCGCTTGAGATGTCCATCTGGCCAGTCGCATTGAGCACGTTCGCGGGCTCCGTGAAGGATGTGTAGCCTTCGTCCTGCATGCAGACCTTGCCCTTCCACTCAGGTGAGAAGAGCTCCGTATAGGACAGGGTTGTCTTGTCTCCACCGTGCTCCTCGAATGGCACAAACTCGGGAAGGTAAGTTACCGAGTCGAAGTTCCAAATGCACGGAACTGAAATGAGGTCGGTGCGAGATTGGCCCGCGTCTGCCCAGATCAGGTTGTTGAATCGTTTCGCCTGCGGCTCGCTGAAGTATTTCTCGGGATGGACAAAGAGGTCGGCCAGCTTATCCGTTTGCCATCGGGGGATCTTCGAAAGGGGCATCTTCTGGAGAACGCCTG
>JBGOYZ010000059.1:0-5344 GCA_041479945.1 Thermoproteota archaeon | reverse complement strand
CAGGACTTTCAACACGAAGGTCTACGACCTCAAGCTGAAGGTGGTTGACCAGTCACCGTCCGCAAGGGCAATCGTAAGCGCTCCTTTCACCATAACTATGCCAGACGCAAGCCCAGCTTGGGTCATGTCCAAGACAACGAGTCCTGCAGGAGAGGTCACGCTGAACTTGGTGCCGGCTGGAAAGTACCAGATAGTCGGAGCTTCACCAATTCCACTGTACGGCAAGCCAGCTTCGCAGATCGTAGCGAACGTGGAGGCAAGGGTGATAGACGGACCCACGACAATCCTAGTCCCGCTGCCGATCTTCGACACCACCATAACTCTGGTAACTCCATCCGGAAAGCCGATAGTAGGCGCTACCGTCACCGTTGGTGGCGTGGCTCTGGGTACGACTGACGCCGCAGGCGCTGTGTTGGCCACGAGCATACCCTCAGGCAGTTACACTGTCACATCAAGCTGGTTCGGTCAGGACATCAGCCCGACCGTCCCGCTGACAGTCACGCTGTCGAGGACTTACCTGCTAACCGCAAGTAAGGTAGCTCTCGTCCAGATACAGGTCGTAGGCGCTCAGAACCAGGGTCTAGCACAAGCAGCAGTCACGGTCAAGATCGGAACTACCACAGTATTCACTGGCATGACGAACAACGACGGAGTAGCAGTAATGGAGCTGCCATACGGTACCTACAGCGTAACAGCTTCGCACAAGGGTGTTGAGGCAACAGCGACAATAGCCGTCACTGGAGACACTGTGCAGAAGATCACCACGGGAGTATTCATAGAGCTCTTCGGACAAGGACTGACCTTCGCAGGGTTCGCCCTGTGGGTCATCGCAATACTCATCGTGGTCCTAATACTCGTAATAGCCGCACAGGAATACAACATCTACAGGCGCAAGAGACTACCTCAGCTCTTCGGAGCTGGACCAACTAGATAGAACTCGCGATAGCACACAAGAGGGGGGTTTCCCCCTTCTTTCATTTTTTGTTTTTCCCGCAAGTCAAATTCATACAATCACAACCCTAACCAGCGAACCGGGTTTTATTGCAGATAGCATCGCGACATCGCTGGCGAAACCTTTAAAGTCCAACGCCTAGAACCGCGGTCGTCTTGAGTGTTAGCTCAGGTGGCACAAGGGATTGTCCGAGGTGCGGCGCCTCAATCCAAGGCGAACTCAAGTTCTGTCCCTCATGCGGGTACAGACTGGACGAGCCTCCAAAGGCCGAGCAGGGCGGTGCAGGGACGACACGCACTGCCAGCCAAGGCATCCTTCAGAAGTTGGTGTCACGCAGGCCGCAGCCGAGCGGACAGGCTCCCAGCGACGTGCCACGCGTAAGAACAGCCTCGGAGTTCACGCAGCCGGTGGCCAACTGGCCCACCAAGTGCCCCAACTGCGGGTTTGATCTGAAGGCCGGGGTGAAATATTGCCCGAGCTGTGGTTTCAACGTAGAGGTCTGGCTGAAGAGAAGGACCATCCCTGGGAACAAGGGTTCCCCCAGCTATTACACCTCTAGGAAGAGGTTTTTCTCGTTCGAGGGCTACTCGCTTGAGGGGGTCACCCCGGCCGCAGCGATGTTCCTGATTTGGGGATTGTGGAACCTCCTGATGTCGATACTCGCCCTCACAGGGAACGTCAAGATATTCTACCCCATGATAAGCGGCCCTCCCCCGGGTTTTGAAACCACTGGTCTCACCGTGGGTCTGCTGTTCGTCTTGGGACTGGCACTGCTCCTCTCTGCGTTTGGGCTGATGCAGGTCAATGCGATACTCTACCTCTTGGGCATACTCGCCATGGTCATCAGCCTGCCGCTCTCCATCATGCAGATAGCGAGCGCCACGAGCGTGCAGTTGATAGGTGGCCCGAGCGGCACTGGTCAGCTTGAGAACCTACTGATGGGCTTCTTGGGGATCCTGATCTCATTCATCGGGCTCGTACAGAGCATGAGGATCAGGAAGTACTTCTTCGGCGGAGAGAGCTGAGCCCTCAAGCCAGCACTCGACGAACCAGCACCCGAGGCTCTAACCGGCGAAAATCGGCCTGAGACTCATTCGAGCGGGCAAGTACATTGGCCTGAACGGGAACCCACCGGTCCTCTCCTTGATGTGTTCGACCAGCTCGCTCGCGGTCATTTTCTCGGTTCTGTCCTTTCCCACTTCGCTGCCCTCCCTTATCGTCACCGGTAGCTCTTCGCCCGCCAGCTCCCTCTCCCCCACGACGACTATGTACGGGATCCAGTGGGTCCTAGCCTCCATCACCCTTTTCGAGAGCGTCATGTCCCTGTCATCCACTCCGACCCTAACCTGACCTGCCGAAATCTCGGCTGCATCCTTCAGCGTGCGATCCAGGTGCACTTGCGGGTTTACCGGTATGATCCTCACCTGCTCCGGTGAAAGCCACAGTGGCAGCATCGGCTGGAGTCCATTCACCTTCATCCACTCCGCGCCCTCAAGCAGACTTGCGAGCGCTCTCTCTACGCTTCCAAAGGACGACGCGTGGATTATGACCGGGACCGGCCTCCTCAGTCCTTCCTTGTCGACGTAGGCTATGTTGAACCTCTCCCCGTTCTTCACGTCCCATTGGACCGTTGCTATCTGGAGGTTGCTCCCGTCGGAGAAGATGGACTGAAACTCGTTCTTGAAGGCGTAGTAGTGTGTCATCTCTCCCATGAGCTTGAAGAACGCTGGCACGCCGAGCTTCTTCACCACAGAATTGAAGAACTCCCTGTACTTCTCGTAGAAGCCCTCCACTATCTCAAATCCCAGGACCCAGTGGTCGCCCGCCACGGTCTCGTCCATCAACCTCCCGAACATCAGAGTGAGTTTCTCGTACTCCTCCATCGCCTGCTCCTCAGAAGAACAGAACGCGTGCTGGTCTGTCATCCAGAAGTTCCTGACCCTCATGAGTCCGCTCAGTTCCCCCTTCTGCTCCTTCCTGAAGCATATGGCCTCCTCGTAGATCTTGATTGGCATCTGCTTGTACGTGAAGATCATCCGCTGCGCGAAGGGGAACGCGCCTGGGTCGCTAGCGAACCTCAGGACGAGTTCCTTGTCCTCCTCCTTTATCGTGTAGTCCCTTTCGTGGAATTCTCCCTGCAGCTTCCTGATCGCGTCAATGTCCGTCCTGTACAAGAGCGGGTTCTGCACTTTCATGGCCCCCCACGGCAGCGCGATCTTGTTCAGCGCGTAGTCCATTATGAGGTCCTTGATCAGGACGCCGTTCGGGTACCACTTCATGTGGCCGATGTCACTCTCGGGTGTGTAGTCGACCAGCTCAAGCCTCTTCATGTACTCTATGTGCTTGGGCGTTTTCCCTCCGGCCGTCCTGCCCTCGAGTTCGTTGCCCACGAACACCCTGAGGAGTTCGTATCTTCCTCCCCTGTCCCAGAGTTCCTTCTTCTCCTTCCAGTTCTCGGGTGTCATCTCGTGCTCCCTTCCTTCTCCATCAATGACGAAGAACCTGTGGAATTTCTCCTTCGGGGCTGCAGCCTGCTTGGCCTTGCCTGTGAATGACCTTGACAGTTCGGAGAGCGGATGCCCCTTGTTGTCCATCTTGAACGACTTGTACCATCCGAAAGGAGCCCTGTGAACTTCGAACCCTTGGCTGGAAACCTTCTCCGCCAACTGGCTCAGCCCTTTCTTTGCCACATCAGGCCCCGCGAGTGCGCTCGACAGGTGCGCATATGGGTAGATAATCACAACCTTTGCCTTCACGCCGGAGGCGTGTTCGCCTATTGAGAGCGCGGCCTCCGAGGTGACAGAATCCAGATCCTTGGCGTCGTCGCTCTCCACGGTCACGAATGAGACCAAACACTCGCCAAAGCGGACTTCCTTATCCTGTTCGGCCTCCTCGGGCAACTCTACCGCTTTCGTCAGCGGAGTGTAGGAGAAACTTCCGCAGTGTATCTGAAGCGTCCTCAAGGCGTCTCTCCCCCGGCCTCTCGATTGTGCAACAGATGTATCCTCTGGTTGTAGTCCCATGTCGCCCAGAGCCTCTGCACGGCCGTGATCTGGCCCAGTATCGATATGATGATGAACGCATAGGTCAGCGCGTTCACGTCATATACGACAAGCACGGAGGCCCCGGCCAGAAGCAGAAGCTTCTCAGGTCGCTCGATGATCCCGACCGAACAGTTCCGCATACCACCGGTGGACTCCGCCCTCGCCCTCACATAGCTCGGCACCAACATGCTGAAAATCGCGAAGGCCGTCAGATCCCAACTTACATATCCTCCCATGGAAGCGCCCATCGCTATCAGGAATTCGCCGTATCGGTCGGACGTGGCATCTAGAGTGCCTCCGAACCTAGACCTCAAGTGTAGTGTTCTCGCGTAGAACCCGTCGAGCACATCCAAAACCCCGGATACCGTTATGCAGATGGCCGAGAGCACGGGATTCTTGACTACCAGAAGATATGCTGCCAACACTGAAAATGCGATCCCTGCGGTCGTGACGACGTTCGGGTGGATCGCGAGTTGTCTCACGACTCCAGAAAAGGGTCTCAGCGCCCTCCGAACCGCCTTCCTGAGACCCCCGAGCATTGAACTCACGGCCCCCTTATCTCGTCCAAGAGGGTTTGCAGATACTGAATGCCTTCATTGAGGACCACCTTCCCCTGCTCCGTGGTCTCGTAGTAGACCTTCCTGAGGTCGAACCTATCCCCCGTTTTTCTCGCGATCAGCCCTTCCCTTTCCATCTTGTACAGGACTGTGTAAACGGTGATGACCGCAGCGTCCAATCCCCTGCTGTTCTTCAAGTAGTTGGCTATCTCATACCCGTACATGGGCTTCTCCCTGAGTGCGGCTAGTATGTGCATCCACAGGTTCTCAGTGGTGATCTTCCTCTTGAGCCGTTTCATGGCCATCTAGGTGAACTCACCCGGGCCGTACCTTCTCTGTGCCCTCGCCCTCACTCTGACGACCCGATTGTGAATTGCACAGGAGACACACATGTACTTCATGGTCTTCACCCTCGGGATGAAGGTCCCCATCTTTCTCAACTCGCGCGCGAGCGATGCGTCAACTACCGACACTGGCTTCTCCACCTTTATCGCCTTGTCCCTTGGCGTCAGAGCTCCACAGTTGGCGCATTGAACTAGACCGGAGCGCCCCTTCCCCCCTTTGGATCTCCCCCGGGACTTTCTCTTCTTTCCCATGTTTACAGTCGCACAACAATCGGTTTTTGTTGATTTAACCGTTGCGGACCCCAGATTTCAAGCGATCTAGTTCAAGAGTTCATCGATTTCACTCGCAGGGGGTTCTCTGCTTAGACCAGATGACCTGTTCTCTTCTCAGTAGGCTTCCGCTAGGTAGACTTGGTGTTTCGCATCCTTGCCGCACACCAAGCACTT
>JBGOYZ010000058.1:0-5530 GCA_041479945.1 Thermoproteota archaeon | reverse complement strand
TTGTGCACGACCGCGGTCGTGACAGCGTCCCTGTAAGTTGTGAATGTGTCCTTCACCCTGTCGCTGTAGATCCTTGCGACCTTGTCCAACTCGAGCAGCACTCTGACTTTCTCCTCGGGATCCACATCGTCTGGGTTCATCTTCGCCCTATGAACAATGGAGTCCGTTGCGGGCTTCTGATTCACGACCATCGCCTCCTCCACCCCCTCCGCTGCGATTGATCTCGCTCCCCCGATAGCGTCGGACGAAGCCCTATCAACTTCCGCCGGAGCGGTCGCGTTCGTGGAGGCGAACCCCCACCTCTTGTCCACGATTACCCTGATCCCTATTCCACTTATTATTCCCGAACCGAGCGTCTTTGCCACTCCGTTCTCTACGACGATGCTACTGCTCTTCTCCTCGAAGAACCTCGCTTCACAGAAGCTCGCACCTTGTTCGGTTCCTCTGCGAACTGCAGACTCCAGCAGACGCTCGTCCAAATTCAGGCAAGATGCCCTCCCGCGCCAATATAAGGCTGGTTTCCGTTCCGCCGACTTGTCCGCCCCGATGCTGTCCCTAGCTCCAGGTTCTGTTCGATGGGATTTCAGTACGTGTCTATCACACGCTCGATAAGGCCTATGGCCTTCCTCTTCTCGTTGAGATAATGCGAGTAGTTGTCGAGCGGAACGTCGGGAGGGACTCTGTGATCCACAGTGGGGATGAATCCACCCTCTTCAATGAGTGGCACGAGCCTCCTGACTTCAGCGTCAATATCGTCCCTTGACCTCATCAATGCAAGCTTGTTTACTCCGCCCATGAGGAGTACTTTCTTGCCGAACTCTTCTCTGAGCTTGAAGGCGTTAGTGTGAGCCGCCTCCAGAGGGAACATGCAGTTGATCCCACCTTTAAGCCAACCGGGAACTAGCTCGTTTATGCGGCCGTCGCAATCCAGTACGTTGATCTCCACTCCATGATCTTTGAGCATATCCGTGACCCTCTTGTATTTCGGAACCATGAACTCCTCGAACAGCCTGACTGAAAGAAGAGGTCCTCTGTTGTAACACATGTCCTCCCACCATGAGGCGTAGTCCACTCTGACATCCTTCAGTGCTCTCGACAGTACCGCCATCCAGAGGCTCGTGAGCGTATCCATCATCTCCCCGACCCACTCTGGCTCCCTGTAGAAGGCAAGCGAGAGCTTCTCCACTCCGATCCAGTTCCTGAGCCAACCGTAGAGGCTGCCGACGCTCACGTGGATCGGGTAGTCTCTCTCCCTGTATCTCGCGACCGCTTCCTCCCAGTTGAGTGGGAACCTCCCGGGCGTTTCAGGATCGAAGAAAGGTTTGAGCTTGTCCCAATCATCCCTGTTCCTGATGGGATAGCGTATGTAGCGCGGAACCGTCGATGTCCATCTCTTTCTGACATAGATACCTCCGATGCCATCGTCCACAACCGCAGTGTCACCTTCCTCACTCAGTACTCTCTCTGGGAGCGTGGGCCACATGCCGGTCACGACGGGCAGGCTCTCCTCGGTCTCCAAGCCTTCCAAGTCAAAGAAGAGTTCAGTGTCTCTGTTGGTCTTGATGTGCGAGGGCAACCCCTGCTCGTGCCACTTGTCGATTGTCTCATTCCAGTATCCGAATTCGTAGTCAGGGAGTCTGTCGACATCCTTGAAGGTCATGGTCTTGAGGAATCTCTCCCGTCGGTTCATGGAGCGGGAGGGCAGGCCGTTCAGTTCTTATAAAGAGTCGCGGCGTCAGTCACAGTGAGAAGCGCTAGAACGGTAACTGGAGAAGGTGTCCCCATTCTCACTGGGAACGCGGAGCGCTTATGGACGCTGGGATTGACCTCACGGCATCGGGTCCCAGAACCACAAAGCTCAACCTCTTGGAGAAGTCGCGTCCGCTCACAGCCACGTTGACAAGGTTTCGATCCTCGATGTCGTTCGCAACCACACCGAATCTGCGTTGATTCGCTTGTTGAGTCGCCGATTCCAGTTTCCAGCCAGCAGGGACGGTGATGTCTATCTCTGCCTCAGCAATGTCGATAGGCTCCCAGTCGCGCCACAGAGAGACTCCGAACACTCTCCCAATCCCGGGCCTGAGGACCGGCTCCCCGCCGTAGTGGAATGCCACCTGGAAATCCCCGACGTTCTCTACTGAAGACTGAGAATCGAAACCGATCAGGCTCCTGAGCCTTTCGTTGTTGAAGAGAAGCGACAACACGTCAACTGGTGCATCTGAATGATCCGAGAACTCTACTGTCTTGGACCTCTGCGATACGAATCTCCCCGCTAAGGCCTCGGTCCTGCGGGCAAGGTCTCCAACTGTCAGGGGCAGACCGTCGGTCACAGTGAACTTGACAGGTGTGATTGCGTCTCCTATCGGTGATTTCCACTCCTGAGGGATCTTCGAAGCTCCATGCATAATCCCGAGAAGAGATCCCAGTGTTGCTCCTGTGCAGTCTGTGTCGTACCCACAGTTGACCGCCTTGCAGATCTTGTCACCGTAGTCCTTTCCGTAGAGCCAGCCGATCACGGTGAAGCCATGATTCGGGATCGCATTGCAGGCGTTGTGATGGCCGAATATCGTCACGATTCTCTCTCTGGCTTCATCCCATTTGAGTCCTTCCTTGCGGCAGCGGACTGCCTCTCTAATGACTCTGGAGATGTGGGATGAGATCGGTATCATTGACAGACCGACACTGATGAGCACTTCAGGGTCGCTGATCACGAAAGCGGCACTCTCAACCGCAGACCAGAACATCTCTCCCCAGGTCCCTTCGCCGCCAGCGTGATCCATTGCCGAGTCCATCCATGCCATCCTCGCCGCGAGCTGTGGATCGCCCGGAGCGACACAGGCCCATATCTCGCTTCGGATGGGAGAACCCATCTCGTCGACGAAGTAGTTCTGAAACGCGCCGGAGATTGGAGGTTTGAGGCCGCGCTGAAGGTTGTACGTGCAGAAGCTGTACTCTGAGTACCAGTGCCGCGAGAGATGCTTCAGCCAGTACTCCGAGAAGTCTTCGAAGGCCAGGTTCACTCCTCTGTCCTCGAGCATCTTCAGCCAGGCGAGCTGGAAGTCCAAGTCATCGTTCGGGAGTGGCTCCTTCGGCACAGGGTCATAGTAGGTGAACGAGTGCACGAATTTCTGGCCTTCGACAGGAGTGCCGAGAGTGCCACCGATATTCTTTCCGAGCCAGCAGCCAAGCATCCTGTCACGGTACTCGTCTTTCCCAAGCTTGATCTTGTTCATGGTGCGAACCCACATGTCTGTCAGACCGCGCGGCCTTAAAATGGTTGCTGGATGTAGTCTTAATAGCGCGCGACTGGTCGTTGCCCCAGGTGTCTGCAATGCGCGAGTCTGAGGTTTGGACTCTGCTCGAAGAGGTTGAAACTGAAACTGCAAGGGCGAAGTCAGAAGGCTACTTCCCTCTTGATGTCGGCAACTCCCTAGAGGAAGCAAGGGACTTTCTGAACAAGTACAGAGAGGCAAGGAACTGGAAGGGAGGATACTGGGGGCGCGCTGAGAACTACGATCTGGGATTTCACCCTGACGGAGAGCGACCGCTACTCGATGCCCGGGAATCTTTGCTCAGGGCAAAGGGGGCACTCATCGCGCTTAAGCTACCCAAGTGGGCAAAGGAGCTCCGCTACTACTACATCGATTCGATCTGGGGAGAGGAGCGCGTTGAATCACTTGACCCGCGAAGAGGAGTGGTGTTCATGTCTGGGACAGAGTGGGCTCTGAAAGGATTCCCTGAGTCCCAAGGAGGTCTTTGGAACCGCTGCAACTGCAGACCTACGAGAGAAGGCATTGACCTGATTGAGAGGTTCCACGCTGAGGGAAAGAGAGCCGGCACATACATGAGCGGAGGCATGACGGCGATCATCTATGCCCTGTTGCCCGATTCGGAGGAGGACTGGACGGACGACTTCATGAGGTGGTACGCAGGTGCTTACTGGCACGGCGAGAAAGAGAGATTCTGGGGAGCGAGAGGATCTTCGTCGGAATGGAACGCGGATATCCCCGCTCCGAAGGACTTCTCGAAGTGGATGATGAGACAGCTGGAATTCGCCCAGAGGATAGGGTTCGACTTCGTTCACCTCGACGAAGCCTTCGGAGCCTATCCGGATGCCAGCAAACTGTCAGAGAAGGATCCGAACTTCGTGATGTGTCCGAACAACCTGGCCCGCATGTATATCGATGAAAGCGGATGGCGATTTGGGTGGACCGCTATGGGAGAGTCGTTGGGTCACCCTTCAGACTGGGACGACTTCAACAAGAAGATGAGGCAGAGAAGTCTGATGACCCGGAACATACCTTGGTGGGGATGGCACACCTACAAACCATTTGAGAAGGGTTACCATGACCTGACGCTCGCGACATCGCTGGCCAACAAGGGGACAGACGTCGCCCACAGCGGACCCTCGGACGAATGCGTAGAGTTCACGAGGAAGTTCTCCGACTATGTGTACGGATCTTACATAGACTCCTACGTGCCTCAGGACGTCATCAAGGCAAGAGGCACCCTGCCAACACTGAGAACAATAGTGGACAGACGGGTGTTGTCGAGCGATAGGGAGGAACTCATCGTTCACCTACTCAACATCAAGCCCGAAACGGGCTCCGTCGACAACATCGAACTCGAAGTCAACATCTCAACCATTCGAGCCAAGGCGCCGCCCGTCATCACGCTAATCGCACCCGGTGCTCCTCCGACAGTGCTTAAGGCGAGGGCCACAGCAGACAAGCTCGAGTTCAAGGTTCCGAGCATCAAGACGTGGGGCGTGGTCGTGATAGGTGAGTCGCTTTTCTCCCGAGTCGAACTGCGCATGGTGTCAAGAGACGGTATCCCTGTCGCTGACCCATTGGACAACGCCTTTGTACCTGGCCATGAGATTCAGGTCGCTGCCACCGCAGAGGAACTCGTCCCCACGCAGTACTCCCTAGAACTGCACCTTCCTGAGGGCTGGAGATGTGAGGAGATCGGCAGAGACGGCTCAACCCGACTCTTCAGGGTCGTGCCAGTGTTCGCTGAGGAGGGAAAGGCATATGCTATCACCCCTCTCGTGAAGAAAGAGGGGCAGATCAGTCCATCATGGCCGCTGGTGCTGCAAGCCGCCGGGGAAGTTGGCTTCAGACTCATCTATCCCGCCCTTGAATCTCCTTCCGCCGAGTCCGACCACGACCTTGAAGTGAAGAATCGCGGCAAGGCCAAAGCCGTGAAGTTTAGGCTGAGACTCCCGGACGGATGGAAGGCTGGCAACTCCGAGTTCGACATGAACTTGGACGCAGGAGAAGTCAAGAACGTGAAAATCACGTTGATGCCTCCTGATCTCCACCTGAGGTTCTTGGATCAACTCGACGTGACGATTCCGTTGGAATGGGAGCTTGAAGGGCTGGTCGGGACAGCAACTGTCGTGGTTAGGGTATTCCCCAAGCGGTTCCTGGTCTATGCGAAGGGGGTAGAGAAAATGATCATGCATTCGTACCCAAACTTTGAGTTCGTGGCGAGCATCGACGAGGCCAAGTCCGCGCTCAAGAGGAGA
>JBGOYZ010000057.1:0-5531 GCA_041479945.1 Thermoproteota archaeon | reverse complement strand
CCTCTGGCCAGAAATGGGAAAGCAATGGCCCTTCGGGAGTCTGCCCCTTCATAGAGGGCGAACGCATGCTCACTCAATCCAAGTTGAGAAGCAATCGTAACGTACACAGGTGCAGGTTCCAACTCCCCTCTTGCGTTTGGTGACGGTGCTTGGGCAAGCCAATCCCGTACCACCCTCCCGCTTTGTGTAAGCCGATACGTCTTCTCTTTGGGGACTCTCTTCACAATCTCGCGCATTTGTCTCAGATGGTAGCCAAGCCTGCCATGATTGCTGCATATTCTGGTCAGTTCATCGTGGGACAGGTCTTTCTCCCAGAGGGATTCGAGGATTCTTCTGCGAGTGGGGTGCTCTAGGATGTGGCAGAGCATGTCGAAGGAACGTTCCGCGCGAGGAACCATACATACATTGCTCCTCTGAGGGATAGAGGAGGTTCAGGAAAAGGGTTTGGTGAAGACTCCTACACCAACAGTGAAAAATAAAGGAAGGTTTCAGCTTGCCGGCCTAGCTGGGTCTCTAGGCTAGATCAACTGTCCACATGTGTTCGCAGGAGTAGCATTGGAGTATTGCCGGTGAATCCTCATGAACGTCACCTGAATCACAGACGGGACAGCCCCGGCTAGTTTGAATCGTATCCGTGGACGCCAAGGATGGTCGAAGCAGGTATGGGTGCCATGTGGCTTTGGCTTGCTGTAACCGTGGAGGATGATCTCTGGTGACTTGAGATCCCGTCTTGGTCAGCAAGTCAGAATGTAGTGAGGCAGGTAACCGAATTGTGGAAGGTTTCGGCTATGCTGCTCGCCGTCCCGTCGCATGTGAACTTGCGCGACGACGTGAGACTTCCTGTTTTGTTTTGGCTAGCCCGCTTGGCGCATAGGCGGCGCCGCGCCCCCGGAAAGAGAGAACATAGGAAAAGAGCCTGATAGGGAATTTGTGCACCGATACAGGATATTCTAGTTGAGAGGGTTTTCATTACACAGAGGTTCAGAGAGCAGGGGAAAAGAGGATCGTAAATGACGAGAGTGGATAGTAATAGTGTAATAATGTGACCCCGCTTTCCTGTGCTGCTTCTCCTAGACTTTCACGACCTTGATCTGTACTCTTTTCGCCAGCCACATTGGTAAGGCAGCTCTCAACTCTTCCAGTTTCGATGCGCTCTCCTCCAAGCATACCACAGGCAATTGACTTCAGAGCTTGAATGCAATAGTGCACCGTGGAGTGTCTGTAGCATTGTTTGTTCATCCACAATCCAAAAGACAGGATTTCCCCCAATGATTGGGAGGGTAGGGGGTTCGTCGGGAAGCGCCGGGGGTTAGCTGCAAACCCGCGTTTAAAACTGTCAACTGAGCAGTTCTTGAGCAGAAAAACAGCTGAAAATGAGCTGAAAGCGAGCAGTAACTCAGCTCAATATAAGCTTGGGGGTGGCGGCGGAACGAATGCGAACGTGATGTGATTTGCCCCAAGATTGCTTTGTCTTTGGACTCATCTGGGAATGCGAACTAGCAAAGTGTGAATTACCGTGGGTGAATCGTCGACCAACACACGGTCTTTCCGATACTAGGTGAATATACGATACGTTTTTGTATCGGTAAGCTCAATCCGATACCGAATAGTATCGGGTGGACTGAGTGAACTACTTAGACAGCAGAGTGCACGATAGAATCTTGGAGAAGAAAAGGAGACTGAATGCTCACCGTCCGCTGACCTCGTCAACAGTACGTAAGGTTCAGCGAGAGATGGAGGTCGAATACATCTTCAATTCCAATGCCATTGAAGGCAACACGATCAAACTAAGGGAAACACAACTCATCCTGGAGCGAGGCTTGACCATTCAGGGAAAGAGTCTTCGAGAACACTTGGAGGTTAGGAACCATCCCCGCGCCATCAAATACCTAGAGACGACGACAAGACGTACCCTGAGGGATCAAGATATCCTGACCCTTCATCAGATGATTATGAAGGGGATTGATGACGGAGCAGGAAGATTTCGTACCACTGAGGTTAGGATAGCGGGAGCCGACTTTATACCTCCGCCAGCTTACGAGGTCTCACATCTCATCGAAAACCTAGTTGACTGGTACAACCGAGACCCGGAGGAGTTGCGACCAATAGAGCTAGCCGCGATCCTGCATCATCGATTCGTCTGGATTCACGCTTTCCACGATGGAAACGGCAGGGTTGCGAGATTGCTCATGAACTTGGCGTTGATAAGAAGCGGTTATCCGGTTGCGGTGATATTGAACGTGGAGAGAAGCAAGTATTACGATACGCTGAAGAAAGCCGACAATGGAGACCCCACCTCATTCGTCAATTTTGTCGCATCAGCTGTTGAGCGTTCTCTGGATCTCTACCTGAGAGCTTTAGAGCCGACCGGAAAAGAGGACAGGCTGTTGTCCCTTTCAGAAGCTGCCAAAATGACTCGGTACACTCAAGAGTATCTCAGTCTTCTGGCTCGAAAGAGGCGGATTGGGGCAGTGAAGGTTGGCAGGACGTGGATGATAACACAGAGAGAGCTACGTCGATATGTGAAAGAAGTAGAAGGGCGTTGATGTCATCAGCGATAATCCGATGAGATCGTGTCTCCCGAACCGCCGTACCGATTTATCAAGAAGCGCCGGGGGTGGGATTTCCGCACCAGTTTACCAGTACCATTTACCCCATTGGTGAAGGATTATCGATTACACATGAAGTCCAAATTTGGACGCCCACACCACAAGCGGCTCCGGCTTAGCGGTTCGCGAGCTATGCAAGACAAAACCGTCTGTAGGGCTCGTCGTGGGAGTTGATTCGTCTGAAGCGATGATAAGCAGGAAATGTAGCAGCGGCTGCTGTGAGGGCAATGTGTGCTATTCCTTCCCGAACTGATGGCTAATTCACAGATTGCACATATCGCGCGAGTCAGGTTGCTCTAGAAACCGTAAGAAAACTCGGACACGTACACAATTGCTTTGAACAATAGAACCGCGAGAGAATACTCAGAAGACGATCCTCAGCATCTTATTCCGCCTCGACCGCTCCGCCCTTTTCCTGAAAGAGGGGCAGCTTCAGCAAGTCCTCAGTTAGTGGCCGGATTCCGAAAAAATGTTAAGTATGTAAAGCTCACCAATTTCAATCTAGTCAGCAATGCTGTTGACTGTGATTATCTTGGCGAACGAGAGAGGAACAGCGGACGCGTCGCAATCCAGTGAGAAGAAAGTGGGGAGAAGAAGTTTTCTCAAGGTCGCGATCGGAATAGTGGGTGCTGTAGTTGCAGCCGCGGTCGGCCTGATATCGCTGAGGAAACCGAAAGAACCACCCGTGACTCCGCCGGGAAATCAAACAATTCAGACACCCGTGACCGCTACTTCTGTCACTTCAGCCACCGGCGGGCAAGCGACGCAGCTAGTTGCATTCAACGGGAAGATCATAACCGTTGACCCTAACGACTCTATCGCCGAGGCGTTTGCGGTAGATGCCGGAAAGATAACAAAGGTCGGAACAAACGAGGAGATCAAAGCCTCCATCGGTGACAGCACTCAGGTAATAGACCTGAAAGGCAGAACCGTTACGCCCGGTCTGATAGATGCGCATTGTCACATTTCAGGAGGCTACCCCGAGATTTATCAGCTCGATCTGCGCCCAGGAAAAGTCAACTCGATCACCGATATTGTGGAGCTGGTCGTTAAGAAGGTGGAAGAGACACCAAAGGGAGAGTGGGTGCTGGGTTTCGGATGGAACCCTGCCTACTGGAGCGACAAGAGGATGCCCAGTCGTCTTGATCTTGATCCCGTTTCTCCGGACAATCCCGTTTTCCTCACAGACATGAGCGGCTGGTACGGATGGGTCAACAGTTCCGCGCTGAAGCTATCCGGCGTAGATGAGAACACGCCGAATCCTTTGGGAGGCATCATCGACAAAGACAAGACATCAAACATGCCTACCGGACTCCTCATCAACCATTCTGCAATGTGGCTCGTGAAGAAGCCGGTTCCATCTCAGGAGCAGATGGAAGAAGGCATCCTGTATGCGTCAAACCTATTCGTCGCGGAAGGAGCTACACGCATCGAAGACAACTGGGTAAGAGGCAAGGACCTTCTGACTGCTTATCAGACCTTGAACGGCCGCGGCGAACCGCCAAGCCCGACCGATATCTATTACCTTGTCAATTCGGAGGATGAGGCTGAGACCGGTCTGGCGGCTATCACATCCGTCCAGAAGAAATTTGGAAACAGAGTGAGCCTGAAGGGATGGAAGCTGCAGGTTGACGGCGGAGCTGCAACAGCTTTCACATACGAGCCTCACAACGGTTACGCCTACTCCGTTCCCAGCTTGTACCCAGAGACGCTAAAGAAGATCGTAAGCATGCTTCACAAGTCAGGTCTACAGATCTGTATACATGTCATAGGAGATAAGGCACTAGACTCGGCGTTGGACGCAATCGAAGCCGCGTTGAACGAGAATCCGCGACCGGACCACCGTCACAGACTTGAGCATGTGGTTGTCTCGCCCAGCAAGGAATCCCTCGAACGCATAAAGAGGCTTGGCGTCGTGATCTCAACCCAACCGCAGTTCATCTACTACAGCGGAGACACATGGTACAGGCTCTTCGGAGAAGACAGGGTGCAATTGTCCGCTCCCGTGAAGACACCTATGGACATGGGCATACCGGTAGCCCTCGGTTCCGACTATCCCTGCTCGCCTGACACTAGGCCTCAGATGACGCTCTGGTCCACCGTCATGAGACAGACCATTACTGGACGGGTGATAGGGCCCGAAGAACGCGTTGACATACGACAGGCCTTGCGGCTTCATACGATGGGGTCCGCTTATGCGTCTCACGAAGAAGGCATGAGAGGATCTATCGAAGCCGGGAAGAGCGCTGACTTTGTCGTCTGGTCAGACGACCTCTACTCAATGAGTACGGACAAGATTAGAGAGCTGAAAGCGGAACTGACTATCATCGAAGGTCAGGTAATTCACAAGTCGAGCGATACAGAGCTAGAGGTAATTCCGGGTTCACAATACACAGGATAAGTGAAGTGGCGGAGGGTTCGGAAGTTGATCGCGTTGATGCGTTCGTTCTTAAGTTTCTGAACAAGTGTCTTCCGCTGTTTCGAGATAGCTTTCTGGAAGACGACCATCGCTTTTCGCGGTCGATCTTCGGGTTACGGAATACAAACTCGTAGCGGTGAGGGAGGCCGTTCAACATGGCGGAGAGTCTGGAGGAGATCGAGGCGTCTGGGGTTGCTGTTCTTCTCAGGTAGAACATTGACGGTTGGGTTTTTGGGTGTCTATGTCGATCCGTCTCAGGTTCCACGCTTCCCCAGGCCGCATACCCGTCTCTTTCAGACGTTGAAGGAAGGTAGCGGATTTCTTTCCGACGCCAGCGATGAGCTGATCAACTTCAACTTCCAGCGGTATGAAGGATAACCGCCCTATCCGTCTATAGTTCGGCTTCTCAAACGGAACCCGCTTCCATCCGTAAAACCGCGCCAGGTCTTCCGCAAGTTTCGCCTTCCGTGCTACGCTGATTTTCGCTGAGGCGAGGTACGTTT
>JBGOYZ010000056.1:0-5540 GCA_041479945.1 Thermoproteota archaeon | reverse complement strand
CTGAAGGAGTCTGTCTACGGATTCCGCTACATCTACGAGCGACCCAGCTTGCTGGGCCTACTCCTCGTCTTCTTCGCCACCAACTTGATACTCAGCCTCACCGGCACGCTCAGCACACCGCTCATCTTGGCGCGAACCAACAACGACAATGTCATACTGGGAATTGTACAATCGCTCTCAGGTCTCGGTGGCTTGGCTGGCGGGCTTCTGCTAACGGTGTGGGGTGGTCCCAAGCGGAAGGTGGACGGTGTGTTGATGGGGATAGCAGCTTCCAGCCTGTGCGTGTCGCTGTTCGGTCTGGGCAAAGAGGTGTACGTCTGGAGCTTGACGGCGTTCTTGGGACTCTTCATGATACCCACTGCCAACGGCGCTAGTCAAGCGATCTGGCAGGCCAAGGTTGCACCGGACATCCAAGGTCGCGTGTTCTCCGCGCGGTTGCTGATCGCGCAGATTTCTGGGCCCATCTCCATGCTCCTGGGTGGCCTCCTAGCTGACTACGTGTTCGAGCCTGCGATGATGCCCGGGGGTAGCCTTGCTTCACTGTTCGGCGGACTGATCGGCACCGGTCCGGGAGCGGGCATGTCTCTCATCTTCATAATCACTGGGGCTCTGGGGGTGCTGGTCGGTCTGGGAGGATACGCCTTCGATGTGGTCCGGAACGTCGAGACTATCCTTCCGGACTATGATGCGGGGTCTGGTCGTTCAGAGAATGACCGGGTTCAGTAACAGAGCGTGATCCCTGTTGACACACACTGAATCATCGGGCCTAGAGCATCGAATCTGACAGCCTTGGCCCAATCATTCTGCCATCAGCCCTCCCACGTAGATCAGGGGGTATGTCTCCTCGACTACTTGGGGTGCGCTCGGTCGCCTATTGCGTAAGGTTCATCAATCTCGGATGTGAAAATGGTCAGCATGAGGGTCGGCAGATTCCAGGTCATGGCAGTGTTGCAGGCCGCCAGGGCTCACATGTGCGGGCTTTCATTGGACGAGTCCAAAAGCTGGGGCCTCAACCGCGCGATATTCTACGCAGCAGCCAAGAGAGGTTTCAGAGCTGTCTGGACGAAGCCGCCTACTCTGAAGATCTCAGCCGCTGTTGTCGGAAAGAGGTTCATCAAGAAACGGACAGCAAAGGAAGAGGTCTACCAGCTGGGAGATGAGGTCGCGTACAGGACGAAGGTGGGAGACAGTCTCTACTACGCGATAGGGGGAGAACCCCAGACCCCTGAGGACTACAGCAAGCAAGTCATGCTGCGATTCGGCGGCAAATACCGGCAGGCGTGGGAAGAGGCGCTTGAGATCGTCAGAAGGCACCCGAAGTCCGTCCTGCTTTCTCAGAATGAGTTCTTCCAGCAGGTCTACAAGCCCGTAAGGGATGAGCTATCCGAGAAGTGGACTCAAATGGCGGCCTCGACATAGAGCGGTCGTCAGTCATGATCGTCATGGTCTGCCTTGGCTCTTGGGCAAGCTACTCAAAAAGATGAGAAAGGTTCTGCAGGAAGACAGGTCATTCGTTCGGTCGGGCGCTTGGCACGCTTAAATCTGCACCGGTCCCTTCTTGCGCTTGGGAAGAACAAACATGTCCCCAAGCTCGCAGTCAACCGTGAATAGGGCTGATTGAGATGAGCGCCCCTCCAGAGAAACGGGGGTCCTCTTGGCTGAGAAAGCTGGCCTATTCGATTGGCGCGGTTCCTTCCGCTTTGCCCTACAATGCGATCGCATCCTACTTCCTGATGTACTACGAGCTGGTCCTGGGGCTCAGCATAGAGTACTTCACATTGCTCTGGATAATCTACTCGATCTGGAATGCCGTGAACGACCCGCTTGCGGGCTACATAATGGACAGAACTAGGACACGGTGGGGAAGGAGAATCCCGCACATACTGTTTTGGGGAGTTCCGCTCGGGATCACGTTCTTCCTGATATGGTGGGTTCCGTTCAAGGAACCCTTCCAGATATTCCTGTATGGCTTGCTGATGATATGCCTCTACGACACTGCCTTCACGTTCGCTCTGGGCGCGTGGAATGCCCTCTACACCGAAATGTACGAGACGACCGCAGAGAGGGCTGATGTCGTAGTGGTAAAGGATGCTATAGCCTTTCTGTCCTCAGCAGCGGGTATGATGATCACACCCATACTCGTCGCAATGTTCGGGTGGCCGGGCATGGGCATTGTCATCGGTCTCATTTCTGTCGCCACCTTGTATATCTCCCTCATCGGAACAAAGGAGAAAGCGGAGTACAGTGTCGAGGAGCCGCTTGGCCTGGTCTCTTCCATCACGAGCACATTCAGGAACAAGCCATTCCTCTACGCAGCGGTTCTGTTGATCATGACTGAGTATGCCTTTGGGACGTTGACCATGGTTCTGCCGATCTACGGCAGGTTCGTGCTGGGCCTGAAAGTAGAAGAGACCGGACTTACGATGGTCGGAGTCGTCGTTGCGGTGCTGTTGGGACTGCCATTTTGGGGATACGTTTACAAGAAGTTGGGCGAGAAGACGACCTACCTGCTCACGAACGTGGTGTTCGCGGTTGGACTTGTTCCAGTTTCCTTGGCGTCAGATCTCACGCAGCTCATGCTCCTCTCAGTTGTGCCGGGTTTCGGCGTCGCAGGTACACTGATGTCCGAGCCCCTCCTGAGCCTCGTGATAGACTATGATGAAGTGTTAACTGAGAAGAGACGCGAAGCGATGTACAACGGGGTCTTGACCTTCATATCGAGACTGACCTTGGTCCTGACGGCTCTGACACAGCTCGCAGTTCAGACGACCACGGGGTTCATACCCGACATAGCTGCGGTTCAACCGGCGAGTGCGATAGCCGGTCTGAAGCTCACCCTCTCCTTGTTCCCTCCTCTGGCCCTGTTCTTGGGGCTGCTTGTCTTCGTTCGATTTCCTCTAACGAAACGAGAAGTCCCAGGAATAAGAGCTAGGCTGGAGGAGATTCACGCGGAGAAAAGGAAGAAACTTGAGGAAATGCTCCAGGCGAAAGCCAACAAGGCGCCCTGACTAGGTCTGGCGAAACCGCACGCCAAGGGTCCCCTGTTGTTTGTTCGGCAGAGCTTGGTCGAGCTTGAATATGAATTCCATGAACTGGTCTTCTGGAACTCTTGCACCGGCCGCATTGCTGTGACCTCCTCCGGCACCGCCTAGGCTTTCGGCAGTGGCTGAGACGATTTCCTGTAGATCGTTCAGGTCAACGGACCTTACGCTCATGTCTGCATAGTCCGCCAACTGCTCGGTTGCGACTCCGACCAGGGCCCCTGTGTAGGCTCTGGCGTAGGTTGCTGCCTTCCCGAGAGACCAAGGAATGCCCCTAACGTATGCGATTCTGCCTTGGACCTTCGCGCTGCTCTTCACGACGTGTCGCATTCTCTCGTCTATCTCCGACTCATGGACCGCGACGCTCACCAGATCGCTGTCAAGGCTGGGGAGTCTGTTCTGGGACAGGTAAGCGATCAGACTTCTCTTGAACCGGTAGTCTCTCTTCCTCGTGCCTTCCAGCGCGGCCACCAGAATGCCGGCTTCAAGATAGAGTTCTCTCTTGTCCCAACTCCTCAGGATCTCCCTGATTGCAGGCGTGTCGTCGCTGTAGTCACCTATTGCGCCGTACACTGCGACTCTACTCATCTCGGGGTCGAGTTGGTCCTTGAAGTGTTCATACACGATTTCCGATGTGCACGCTTCGCCTTGTCCTCTGACCACGGTGCCGGGTAAGTCACCGACGCTCACCGAAGAAGGAAGTGGATGATGATCGAAGTAGAAGAACCGCTGATTCGTGTTGAGTCTGCGCATCTCGCTGATGATCTCGTTCTTGTACTTCGATGTGAGCGCGATGTCCATCACCATCACGTCCCTGTTGGCTATGGACCTCAGCTCAGAGAGGATGTCAAACGGGTTGCTGAAGATCACCTCCGCGTCACTGTTCGCCGAGAAAGCGATGGAAGCCGAGCAGATACCATCACAATCGCCGTGTGCTAGGATGACCGCGTTCAATCCTCAGGTCTCTTGGCTCTTACATAATAACTGTTGTCGAGCTCCTATCCGTCCAAGTTTGTTAGAGGCTCAAGATCCTGGGCGATGGGCCTTCGGAGGTGACTCTACCATTTGTCGGAACTCTCGTGGATCTTGTCTGTGGGGCAGAACGGCACGTCAAAGCTCTGGAACTTGACGGACTATGGCCCTCTGATCTCCTCAGTCTGACGACGGTTTGGCGACCGAATACACCGTCTGACGACAGGTTTCTAGGATGGAGATTGTGCGATGGATCCCGCTGACCCTTGGGCCGTGCGCAGAGATCCAACGACGCTAGAACTCATGCATGTGCACGGAGCTATGGAGCCGGAGGAGATGAAGGAAGCCCCGTCTTCGCGCGCGCGAGCCTTATGGCGAAGTAGCCCAACATGATGAGGGCTACTACGACCACAACCCAAAGGATGAGTCCCCCGAACGACATCGCGTTCCCGAATAGTTCGATGAAGATTCCCACGCGCATTGTCACCTCGATGTCACCGATCACAGATATTGTTGTGACTGCCGCTGCGGTTTGGTATGTAACAACTATGTCGTATGTTCCGAAGGGAACGAGGGCACTGATGTATCCACTAGAATCGGTCTCCCCCGAGAAATCCGCCGCCGCGCCCGTGATGCTAACATGAGCTCCTGTGATACTAACATGAGCGCCCTGTAATATTTGACCAAGACTGCCAACTGCCCTCACCCTAACGATCGCCGTCCCTTGGGCGACTACGCACGAGACAACAATCCCTGCGGTCATGAGTAGGATGAACGTAACCAGAGCTTTGCTTGTCCTCGGCGGACTACCCCCTGACTTCATTCCTTGCGGATCAGACAAACCGAGTTCTTATAATGTCTTTAGAACACGCTCACGTGAGAGATGTTGTTGGACCAGCTAGTCACGCTCGCTCCGAGTCAACGGCCTCCGTTGCGCACCTGAGTTCTGCTTGCCCTCTTCACCGTTGACCGAGTTCAGTGCAGAGGTCCAAGTAGCGCTTGATCGCCTGCGGTGGGGTGTTCCAAGGAATGTGGTTTCCAATGCAGAACACGTAGCCTCCTGTCATCTTCGCCGTCTCGACCATCTGGCGCACCATGGCCTCTATCTCTTCGGGGTTGTTGCGGAAGAGAATCCGACAATCTCCCTCACCCGCAATGAAACAATCTCTATACTTGCGTGCTATGGCGCGATAGTCAGTGTACGGTTCGCTGATGATCCCTCGCGCGCCACAGGCCATGACATCGTCAACGAAAGCATCCATGCAACCGTCAGACATGAATATGACCTCCTTCCCCGCAGCCTTGAGGATCTCCCAGAACTCCTCATAGCGAGGGAAAATGTAGCGGCGCATCCATGATGGAGAGCATACCGGCCCACGTGAGGTGACAATGTCATCGTGGCAGACGACGAAGTTGACTGGCAACCGGGCGAACACACGAAAGACCCGGCGGTTGATTTCCGCGAACTCGTTCATGATCCGTGCAAAGCGCTCGTCCAGACTGGTCTGCAGGAATAGTTTCCAGCCG
>JBGOYZ010000055.1:0-5617 GCA_041479945.1 Thermoproteota archaeon | reverse complement strand
GCCTTGTTTGTGCCTGGGACTAGGCCATAGTCGTGCCATATGCTGATCTCTCCTGGGTTAGACTCTGGTAGTTGCTCTGGGAGGATGCCCTGGTGGAAGGCTACTATGCTGAACCTCCACTCCACGCCCAGCGTGAGGTTGAAGTTGTAGCCTGTGTCGCCAACGAGGTGAACTGTGTGCTCCAAGTTGCACGGGTACCTCATCAGCACCCTGCCGGGAGCAACGTTTGTCCCCACGAACTGGAAGGATCCTATCGGACCCTCCGCCCACTTCATGAAGACCTCTGCCTCCTTGGTGAGCCACGGAGCTCCTGCGACATCGGTTAGGTTCTCGTACTTCCACCTGACATTGCTCCAGACGTACGGGTACATTGCACCCGAGTGTAAGTGGTAGATTAGGTCACCCAAGAATGCTTTGATGTCGGTTGTAATCACTTGGTCGTAAGCCGGGTCTGTGTCGGTGCCGTGAACTGGAGTCCATACCACGTTAGTTGCGAAGTCTATGTTTTGAGTGCTGAACCTGCCCACTATCGGGCCTGTAGTCGGGTTGCTTGTCTTGTACCTGACAAGGAACGTCACGTTCTCCAGTCCAGTCCAAGTTGCCGCTGTGTCCCAAACGAAGTTGTAAGCAATCACGTCCTCGTCGTGGAACAGAGCAGGGACAACTACGTTGACCCAGCCCACGTTGTGCGAGCCAGTCCAGAAGCCGAGAACATCGCTCTTTAGTGGGTAGCCTAGCGGAACAGCGTACGGCATGTTGCCTATGAACTCGCTGCCGAAGGTTCCGTTGGCTGTGGCAGTGCCTATCAGGTAGTAGAGCGCGGTGTCAGTCACGTGATCATCGGCGGTCTTATTGATCCAGACCTTCGCCCAGACCTCAACGCCAGCGCCCACTAGTGGGAAGCCTGCCTCGTCGATGACCCTGAAGGCCATCGGGGCCAAGAACACGATGTAGCCTGGCCTTGTTGGGTCGTTCAGAGGTAGGTCCGTGTCTACAGCGTCCAAGTCCTCCCATGTGAAGTGCTGGTTGATGACGTGGGGGTTAATGGCTACATTGGTATTGTTCAACAGAGCGGATAGGCCAATCATCGTCTGAACAGTCACAAGGGTACGGTCGAATATCTTGAGCAAAGGTAGCACGATTATGTCAGTCACTGCGCCATTGTAGGTGTAGTTGGCTGAAATTGCGTAGATCAGGTTATGGGCGGCGCTACCTTGGTCCCAAGTATCACCTGGTAGGCCAGGGAATGACACGATGCCGTCAGCGCCGACAGTTGCATAACTCAAGAGGTATGGTTCAGCAGGGTTTGGAATGGGGCCTGCGGCTGGCCATTCGGCGTGCACTGGATCAATGGTACGTGCAGTGAGGTTCCAGAGGTAGACTGTGACTGAACCAGCTGGTACTGTGTTGTTGCCTAGGTCCTGGAGCTTTATGCGCCAGGTGCCCGGCGGGTATTCGAATGCACTGGTAGTGAAGAGCTTAGGTAGTACTGCGATTGTTGAAGTTGTAAGCATTAGAGTTAGAATTGCGATAGCTGCTAGTTTTCCATATGATATTTTCATTTTTCAGGTTTTCGCCTGTAGCTCGGTCTTAGCGATTTGTCGTATTTATCGGTTGGTGACGCAAATGCCCGGAAAATCGGGCCGTTTTGTTTCAGTAGGCTAGAACTGTCGATTGCGAGGCTTGTTGTTGCGATCTTGACTCCGGAGCATGTTATAATATGCAACATACACGGAGCCGGCTCTCCAGACAGCCTCACTGGTCAGCCAGTTGTGCCCTCCAATCATCTATCCTTGACTCGCACGAGAGAGAGAAGGCACGCATCTCGGGCCGCAATATGCGCTGTGCACTTAGGGTCTACGTCAAGAACCGACGGGACTTGGGCAAGGCTTCCGTTTCATACGCAAGGGTCTCAAACACAAGTCATAGCTTTGAACATCCACACTGACTTGCTCAACAACATTCACAGACGCCAAGAAAGGCCGGACACGACGGCAAAGGTTTTAGAGGACGTTTTGCCACCGCGCTCAGGAGCACGAAAGCTATGGCCGAACGGCAGGGAGGGATAGAGTCCCTCGTTCAGGCGCTCTCGCACGACAAGAGGAGGCACATAATCTCACTTCTTGCCGAAGAGGGGCCGTTGGGAGTGACTGAACTCAGGTCCAAGCTGAACCTGAGCACTGGCAGCCTCTACCACAACTTGGGCTTCCTGAGCGACTACATAGAGAGGGAGGGCAAGAAGTACAAGCTCAACTCCGCTGGCATGGAACTCTACAGGATGATCCGCGCTGGCAGCGTCGACGCGCAGATGGCTGGCTTTGGTTTGGTAGAAAGGCTGATGCCAGTCGGCCCGATGGGCATGCTTGCGGACTCGAACGGAGTCTGGGCGGTGGCTGGGCTGGTCTTGGCTCTCCTGCTGGGATCAAGCCTCTTGTGGAGGACCGGACTAGTCTTTCTGGAGGTGGGTGGTCCTTGGGTGGAATCGTGGTTTGCAGTACTGGGCACAATCGTCAGCGTCGCGATGTTCGTGGCATTGACATCGATATTCTTCAGGACCATCAGGCTGATGGAGTTCGTACCGCTAGCCATCACATCGCTCCTGCCTCAGGCTCTGTGCTCGGTAGCGCTCGGCCTGATACCGATGGTCAGCCCGATGAGGGATATTGTGTTGCTGATTGTGTCTGCCACGGCTGTCCTCACTTCTGCAAGCGCGATCAAGGTGGCGTCCGGGACCAGGGTAGAATATGCTCTGATATTCTCGTTCGCCTCGGTCTATCTGGGCACAGCTCTGATGCTGATGCTGTAACACTCACTGCACGTCTCTACGATGCCGTGTGATCTCAAGGGTTCAACCCACCGATCGATGAATGAGGAATCTCTTGCGCTGGCTGTGGGACTAGTACCTTCTGCCCTGCGACTTGAACTGTTCTGCAAACTTCGGCAGAGTGTCCCCGATGACGATGCCGTCAATCGGTCTTATGTCGTAAACGTAGGGAGTCAGGTCTATCTTCGTCCATCTCATCTTCCTGACCGTGATGGTCCTCACGTTGAAGTGCTCCATCCTCTGTATGTCGAGAGTCGTGATGCCTGCCGAGAGGAACTCCTCAACGCCGAACCTGCTGAGCGACATGGAGCCAGTCGGTATCTCAGAGGTCACGATCGTCGTTGTCCCGATGAACCTCTCTATTGCACTTATGAACGCTCTGATGTAATCCCTCGTCCAAGATATGTCCACCACTTCACCGAGAAGCGGTGCGACCGGGTCCACCACCAGCCTCTTCGCGTGAATTCTGTCGACGTGTTTCTTCAGCTCGCTCGTGATCTGCCTGACCGTTTCCGCCATGAACTTGTCCCTCACTACTTCGGCGAAGAAAGGCCTGACATCAAGTATCTCAAGCAGGCCAGCTCTGATCGGTTCCATTAGATCCCAGCCAAGAGTCAGCGCTCCTTCGATCGTCCCCTCTATTGTCTCGTCAAAAGGTATGTAGACGCCTGGTTCACCGTTCTCTACCCCTGTCAACAGGTACTTCAACGAAAAGAGCGTCTTGCCTGTACCGGTCTCGCCAGCAACGAGGTAGGTCTTGCCCCTCATGAATCCGCCGCTTATGAGACGGTCGAAGTTCACAACACCGGTGGGTATTCGGAGCGATGCCGCTACTTCATCACCACTTACCTTCTCCCGTGCCGGGGGCACTTCACTGATTCCTTCTCTTGGCTCTGTCAACCATGATCACCTCAAACCAGTGATACTTACCGTCTCCCGCCACCTCATGATAGCCGAGCACGTCCATGTTCTCGAACTTCTTGTGTGCTCTATTTACTGCAATCTTCCCCCTGCTGATGCCTGGAGTGAAGAGGACGGATCCGGCGTGCTTCGGCCTGCGCCCTGAATTGGGCCTGGGCTTCCTCCTTCCGCCTCGCGGTACCCTGCTCAAGATGACGATGTATCCCGGAAGGGCCTTGTATCCTAAGCTTCTCGCTCTCGCGGGTTGAAGGGGGGCATCCAGCCTGCACACCGCAGGCTTCGCCCTGAGTGAGGCTACTAGCCCCATGCGCAGACTGGCCAGAGCTCCTCTCATGCTCGCTTCGCTGGCTTCCGAGAGTCTCGGTTTCATAACTGGTGGGTCGAACGACCTGATGAGTGATTTAACCTTATTGTGGCCAAGCCTCAGGGTCAAAAGGGACCGAGCAGTACTGCCGCGGTATTGTGATCCATACTATCTTCAGATGCTATCGAACGTGACTGAAGTTGATCTTGGGGGGCGATCCTCTCCTGATCGGCTCGACAGAGCAACTTTTAAGGAATGACAGCACCGTGTGGTTACTCGATGAGGCAGGTCGGGGTAACGGGCAAACCGAATGTCGGCAAGAGCACGTTCTTCGCAGCATCCACCTTGGCACGAGTTGAGATTGCGAACTATCCCTTCACCACAAAGGAGCCCAACATCGGAGTTGGATATGCAAGGGCCAAGGAGATAGCTGATGAGTTCCACGTTGTGCCCCACCCCAACAACTCCTACTCCAGGGGAGGCTGGAGGTTCGTCGCAATACAGCTGGTTGACCTACCCGGCCTAGTGCCAGGCGCTCACGCCGGGCGTGGACTTGGGAACCAGTTCCTCACCGCGGTCAGCACTGCCGACGCGCTTCTCCACGTCGTTGACGCCTCGGGAGGCACTGACCAAGAGGGCAGACCCGTCGCAGTCGGTTCCCACGATGTCCTTCAGGATGTGACATTCCTGGAGGAGGAGTACGAACTCTGGCTCTCTGAAGTGATCAAGAGGAACTGGGACAAGGTCTCGAGGAGGATGGGTACGACGAAGATCGACCTCGACCAAGCCATATACGATGCGATAACGAACCTCGCCAAGGACAAGGCGATCGTCAAACAGATAGTGGAGGAGCTGGAACTCCCCGAGGGCCCGAAGGCATGGAAGGACGAACACTTCCGGCCCTTCGCCAAGGCCCTCAGATCCAAGACCCAGCCTGTCCTCATAGTCGCAAACAAGGCCGACACGCCTGAGGCTGAGGAGAACATCAAGAAGCTCAAGGAACAGGGCTATGACGTGATTCCAACGTCGGCCGAAGCGGAACTCGTGCTGAGGAGAGCCGACAAGGCCGGGCTGATAGAGTACATCCCGAGTTCCGGCGATTTCGTGGTGAGGGACAGCACCAAGTTGACAGCGGAACAGAAGAAAGCACTCGACTTGCTCAGGGAGAAAGTCCTGAGGAAGTGGGGTAACACCGGGGTACAGCTGTCGATAGACAGGGCAATTTTCGACCTTCTGGGGATGGTCTCTGTCTTCCCGGTGGAGGATCCGAGGAAGCTCACGGACGGCAAGGGCAGGGTGCTCCCGGATGTGTACCTGATGGATCCAGGTTCGACCGCCAGAGACCTCGCCGGGACAATACACACTGATCTCGCCGCAGGTTTCCTCTACGCGGTCGACGCGAGGACGAAGATCAGACTAGCCGAAGACTACGTGCTGAAGAACGGCGACGTTGTGAGCGTGGTCTCCGCCGCGAAGTGAACCTAAGCGGGAGTCTCTGTCTTGAACACGAAGGGCGACTTGAGCACCTTGACCTTGATGACTCCAGTGAACTTCACAAGCATGTGCTT
>JBGOYZ010000054.1:0-5707 GCA_041479945.1 Thermoproteota archaeon | reverse complement strand
GCTGAAAGAGTATCTCCAGAAGGGCAGAAGTACTAAGGTAATCCCTGGATGGACCTTAGCCAGATCACAGTTTCACCGGAAAGATAGGTACAACTGGAAGGCACTCTCCGAAGTGGGAGAATCGGCCATGGCTCATGGCTATGGCATACGATTCCCCGAGGTTGGCGTCGCCTATGCTGCTTATCGCGATCTGAGCCAGACCGATCGTTTTGTCGCCGACATAAGTGAGAAGTGGAAGGAGCCTGTAGTATTGGGCGGAACGCTGGATCACCACATCATCGGACTTCCAGAGATTTTGCCGTTCACCCTCTTCGAAATTCCGCTGGCTGTGAAGAAGTCCATATTGCTCGGTAAGATAACAGTTGCCACTCTCGTTGACCTAAACGTGATCTGCAGGAAGCTTGAGAAGACTGGGACGAGGGCATGGATTAAGGACGGACTGCTAAATGTGGGGAGAAGAGGTAGTGAGATGATGGTGGGGTGGCACATATTGGATAGACTGCGCTATGAATGCTTGTCGACTGCTACTGCCCTAGGGTATATTCAGCATGTTCTGACGAGCGAACCGCGCGCGAGTTTGGCAGAATAGCACTTTCTGCTCCTAGCTGAAGGTCGGCCTTGGATTTCAGACACCTCTTGGCGGCCCATTTCAAGAAGCGTTCGGACATAGCCAACCCCAACTGTGCTAAATCGCCTCGTTATTGAGAGACTTCAGGTATTCTGCGTATTTCGCATAGAACCTGTCCGCCTGTCTTGCGAGGGACATGTAATGCCTTGCCCCTACCCGCATTGCGACTCGGCCTTGGATGAAATCCGCCACGCTTTCTGGAACCTCCAACTCGATCATCTTGTCGAAGGCGAACTTCCTGAGGTATTTCGGCGGTGTCATCCTTTGTCTTGAGTAGAAGCCACTGGCGACAGGACGATGCAATTCGTTGCCGTGCACATCTTGGATAAGTCGAAGGGAGCTTTCAGTGAAGTATGCATAGTAACTCTGTTTGGTGCCCCTGAACTCTCCGGTCTGATAGCGATAGAAGCCGTTCACCGCTTGAAGCCTTTGAGGTTCGAAGTCATTGATCAGGTGGATCGCCTCGATCAAGCGGATGCCGCTGTCCAGGCAGACTCTCCAGAGGGCTTGATACTTCGGGAGGAGTTCTGTGATCTTGGAGAGATCTCCCTTGATTTCATCTTCGCTCGGGATCCTCAGGTCGATTCCGATCTTGTCTTTCGGTATTGCCTTCCTCAGGGGGTCGAGCCAGTCCTTGTGGCTGCCCATTATCTCAGCGTAATTGAACAGAGCCCTCAGAGCCCGGTTCAGTTGGTGTTGCCGCCCGGCTGATAGCCCATTGAAGACTCTGAAGATATCCGTCGGAGACCTGACGACCGTGACATACCTATCGAGGTAGTTGACCATTGCCTTCGCGGTCAGCGGGTTGTATCTCTTCGCGTATTCCATGAAGCCCTGTCTGTGGTCGAGCCAAGAAACCCCAGTATCGATACCAGTATCGATACTTTTGGAGACGTCGCAGGAGAGGCCGCCGTCGAGACTCTCACGCAATCCGGCGCTTTGAACTCGAGCATCAGGCTCCACAGGCCCGCGCGCTACCAAGTTACGCAACGGCGGCCACGAGATTGGGAACGCAGGTGGACATAATATCTTTATCTTCGCTTGGGCCCACTTTTCACCGATGGTAGTTCTCTCCCTTTGCTTCGAGGTTCATCAACCGCGGCGCATAAACGGGAGGTTCAGGACTGGATCCTTCAGGATAGATGGTGTGTCAAAGGCTTTCAACGCATACTTTGACACGAAGCTGGACAGGGAGGTACTCGAACGGGCCTACAAGAGATGTTACGCTCCTGCGACACGCATCATAGGAGATGCCATTCGCGAGAGCGCTGCATCGGAGAGACCCTTCAAAGTTGCATACAGCTTCTCTGGAGTCTTCCTTGAGCAGGTCGCCGCACTCTTCCCTGAGTTCATAGAGGAGATAAAGTCAATCGTCAAAACCGGCAATGCCGAACTGATGTCCCAGACGTACTATCACTCGTTGGCAAGTATCCACTATGACGACCTAGCGGAGTTCAGAGAACAGATGCGCATCCACAGGAGAACAGTCAAGAACCTCTTCGGCTATGAACCCAAGGTCTTCGAGAACACCGAGCTCATATACAACAATCTCATAGCCAAGGAGGTAGCGAACGCTGGCTTCACCGGCGTTGTAGTTGAAGGCTCGGAGTCCATACTGAAAGGTGGTTCCCCTCATCAGGTGTACTCAGCCAAGGGAGTACGCGACCTGAAGATTCTCACAAGGGACTACAAGCTGTCAGACGACATTGCCTTCAGGTTCTCATCAAAGGGCTGGGAAGAGTATCCACTGACTGCGGACAAATATGCCGGATGGATATCTTCTATCGCAGAACCCTACGCGCTCGTGTTCGTGGATTACGAGACGTTCGGGGAGCACCACCCGCCGGAGAGTGGAATACATGACCTCCTGAGGGCACTGCCGCAGGCGATCGGAGAACACTCAAACATAGTCTGCAGGACTCCTTCCGAAATCGTGAACACGATCCCGCCGATGCGGGAGTTGGATGTGTACGAGCACGGGCAGACATCATCGTGGGCCGACCAGAACAGAGATCTGAGCGCCTGGCTTGGCAATGACATGCAGAAATCCGCTTTTGAGATGACGCGTTCGCTCTCCGCAGCTGCCAAGACGCTGGGGGCGGAGTATCTGAGGGTCTGGCGCACATTGCAGATCAGCGACAACTACTACTACATGTACACTGGCACGGGCGGTCCTGCCGAGGTGCACTCGTACTTCTCAGGTCCTGTCGGATCACCGACTGATGTGTATCTCGCGTTTACGAACATCATCTTCAACTTCCAGAGCCTGATGATAGGGGAGCTAGTTAGATCTGACAGCTTGGTGAACGTCTTGCTCAACGGTTGGTCCAAGCAGAGGGGCTTCTACTTCTACATTGACGAGAGTACGCCACTGGGCTTGGTAGCCAAGGGATACAAGGACTTCCACGAGGCTGTTCAACGCGTGTCCGAGGTTAGCCTAGAGTTCCATCTGAAGCGCGGAGATTTCGACAAATGGTTCGAGCAGGTCTTTGGCGATGAGGAGCTGGCAGACAGCATCAGACAGCTCAGGGAGCGAAGACTGAAGGGAGCCGCCTTGAAGACAGCACTCGCCTCACTGGTCCAGAGCAGGATTGACGAAATACTCGCAACGTTCGGCCCAAGAGAGTGATCTCGCGCTCAGTGGTCTCAAATCTTAAATGAACGCCCGCGTCTGACCGCGACGGGGCCGGTAGCTCAGGGGTAGAGCGTCCGACTTGCACTCGGAAGGTTCGTGGGTTCGAATCCCATCCGGTCCATCTTCTTACGGAAGCTACTTTGGCTTGCCCACATGCTGCAGTGTCAAAAGAGCCTAGGCCTTCTCGAAGATCCCTTGACACGCTCGTTCCAATAATGCTGACTCATCAGATTCGAAGCTGATCTCTCTCAGACCCACTAAGGCCATAGTGTGCCTGATCTCCTCCGGCAGGTTCTCATTGTCTTTGTCAACTGGTTCCTTGATGAACATCCTCCCGGATTTCTTCAACTTCTTGGACGAGGTCTCTACCTTCTCCTGTCTTTGACCCTTCGGGATATCGTGCAGAACGAAGTGGTTGTCCGTCGCAACTGCGAGCACGACCATCCTGCTCACTTGGGCCTTACCAGATACTTGATCCCTTTCCTAAGTGAGACCTCTTCGAAGGCCGTTTCAACGTGACCAAGATCCACAGTCTTGCTGATGAGCTCTTTCACCGACAGTCTGCCGGATGAAAGTGCCTTGATCGCCCCTGCAAACATGTTCGGGTTGGTGAACGAACCGATGAGACTGATCTCGTCCCTGTATAGCGCGAAAGGCCGAACGGTCAGAGTCGCAGTCTCTGGAGCCACACCGAATACGATTATCCTCCCTCCCTTGTCGATAAGCTTGATCGCTTCTTCTGTCGCCTTTATGCTTCCGCTCGCCTCAACCACTAGGTCAACGCCTCTGCCCGCAGTCCAAGATCTGATTGCATCTGCGGTAGATTCCTCAGCTGGATTGACAGTCTGGTCGAATCCCATACTCCTTGCCAACCCCAACCTGTGTCCAACTAAGTCAGAACCCATCACCTTGACACCTTTCATCTTCAGCAGTTGGCCGAAGATCAGGCCGATCGTCCCGAGTCCAGTCACAAGTGCCGTCTCGCCCCTTTTCGGCTTGGCCCTATCCAGCCCGTGGAGCACGCATGAGACCGGCTCGACGAATGCGAACGTTTCCAATGGGGCGCTTTCCGGTACACGATATACATTAGAGGCAGGCACTGCGACGAGTTCGGCGTAGGCACCTTGTCTTGTCACGCCTATGGCTTCCCACTTTTCGCAAAAGTTCGTCATTCCTTTCTTGCAGTAGTAGCAGGTCCTGCAGTTGATGTTGGGATCGACGGCCACGCGGTCGCCCACTTTGATGCGCTTCACTCGTTGTCCGACCTTGTCAACTACGCCTGAGAATTCATGTCCCGGCACAAGGGGCAGTCGAACCGGGAACTCTCCCTCGAAGATGTGCAGGTCCGTCCCACACACGCCACAATAGGCGACCCTCACCAAGACGTCATTCGGGGAAGTCGGAGGTTCGGGCATCTCGACGACTCCGCCGTTCCTGATGAATCGAACCTCAAACGCTCTCACGCCCCACGGGTCACGACTGTAGGTGAAGTGTTGAGGCGATAAATGCCTATTTTCGAATGCGCAGGTTCGGCAACTGCTTGATTGCCGGCTTGAGTTGAATCAGGGAACTGGCACAGACTACACTGGATTTGCCAGGAGTGTCGTGCTCACGAAGGATAGACTGATGACGCCAATCCATCGCCTTGGTCAGGGAGTGCACGATTGGAGCGAAGCCACTGGTCACACAGACGTAGATCGATTTGAGCGGGCCTTTATGCTCACTACAACCTCGAAGAGAAGCGATGAGGGTTGGAGAACGGGAATTGGTGCGCCAGTGGATCGGGCCAAGACCGCGACAGAATCCAGGTGTCAAAGGCTTATATGGCACATAGAGCAAAGTCTCCACGGAATATGGGACGCGTATTCATCGCGAAGATTACTATTGCTCTATTGCTTCTGTTTGTGTTCTCGAATAGCCCTCCGGTGGTCATACCACAGGGGTCTTCTTTCGCGACGGCTCAACTGATACAAAAAGGGACGTATCACTTCGCGCTGGTGCAGGGTGTGGATCACTACTTCAAGATTCAAGTGGTCACAACAGATAGGCTCTTCGTTTTCCTTGTCTGTCCCACCGGAGCGGACTACGATCTCCATATCTACGACTCCTCTCAGACGGAGGTCGCGCACTCTACTACGACCACATCGACGGATTGGATCAAGCTTGCTTGGCCGCTTGCAGACACGCTATACTATATCAAAGTGGATTACTTCAGTGGCCCTGGTGGAACATACGACCTTACTGTTGGCCCTACAGTAATCTCAAGCGGAACGTACCCATCGACTTTCTACGAGAACGGAGCCGAGTTCTATGAGTTCCATGCAGAGGCGAATTGGGCTGTGCAGATCAACATGACACAGCCTCCCGGGACAGACATCGATGTCAGGCTCTTTGACTCCGAGGGGGACACTCTCAGCTCTTCGACGAAGGTAGCCGGGTATGTG
>JBGOYZ010000053.1:0-5725 GCA_041479945.1 Thermoproteota archaeon | reverse complement strand
TTTTGACTCCGCTGGAGGGAGGAGGTCCTTCTACATGATAGGAGGAGCGGACCACGTGTTCTCCAATCATCAATCTGAAGTCATTGGGATCTCACTCGCATGGCTGAATCAGACTCTTCTCGCATGAGGCTTGCCGTCGACTGAGGCCCAGTGAGCCTGCCCCAACAGCAAGCAGAGTACTTGGGGCTCACTTTCCGCCGAGGTGTAGCCCTATCTCAGCTACGAGGACGTTCGCCACATCGCGCCCCAGCGATATCCTTTCTTCGTACATGGTTGGGTCGAACTTAGATGACGGGATTATGAAGCCCACGTAGTCATTGGCGAACGACACTACGGCTCTGTGTTGCGATTTCATCATCGCCTTCACCTCGTACCCAACCTCCGGGAACGCCGAACCCGGCAGCGCAGCGATAGTCAAGGGTCCAATCTTGACGACTGCAACCTTCGTCCGCCTTCTGTTGTGGATCTGCCCCCTGAAAGTCCCCATTGCGGACAGGGCCATCATCAACCTGTTCTCCACCGGAACCTCGAGGGTCTTCTCAATGACCGCAACTTCGCTCGCGTTGACCTCGACGGACTTCCGGTAGTTGCCAACGACGTAATCAGCCATAGTGTTGCCCATTTTGTCGGCCTCGTCAAAGGTCCTCGAGGTGACGACGGGACACATTATGCCACCTAATGGGCCCTGCGTGAATAGAGGAATTCCGCCCATCTGTTGTTCCGTCCTGCTGTAGAACGAGTGAAGCCAATCGCACGAAATGAGAGCGTTCTCCTCACTCGACAGCACAGCAGGACCGCTGGAACTTGTCAGAGAGTGGACGTTCTTTCCGCTCTTTTCGACGAAGTAGACCGTCAACCCAGTTCCGTTGACCAAGCCAGGATTTCTGAAATTCTCGATCTTCAAGTCGGGTTTTCCGGCTGCGATCCTTGTCGTCACGTCTTTCATCAGGAGGCGGGACTCATTGACGCAATGCGCAACGGCAGACCGGAACTTCTTTACGTAGGCTTCATCCGTTCCACTAGTCCTGCTGTCCGGGCCAAACATGCCAAGCATGTCAGGTGACGAGTTGACGTGAGTGGAGCACAACAGCAGGTGCTCATTGCTCCCGAGCTTCAGCTCCTTTCCTATCTCGTCTATGTCTTCACGGAGCACTGCCCACAGATCCGCAGTCACTATGGACAGGAGGTTCCTTCCATCATGCAGAGAGAGACACCTCACCCAGAGGTCATCGTGAACTCCTTTGCTCCTTCTGCCACGAGGGAAGCCAGATAGGTAGACTTCGGAATCAGGAGTAATGCTGATCTTCGAGGCGCCGGCTCTCATTCTCTGATTTTGAAACACCTCTCGTTCAGGAATAATAAGCCTTTGTAGTTCTCGGGTCGTGTGGCCCATGCGGGGGGTGGTTTCACCTGTCAGGATTGTGTCTAACTGGACAGAATAGCTTGGCGATTCTCATTTCCTCTTGGCTGCCACTATCTTGATCACATCGTTGTCCCTGAGCTTGTACTCCTTCGGGAGTCTCAGCCCGCTCCTCACGTCTATCGCGTACACGAAGCTGTCCGCGAGATCAGTGTGTATCCTCGTCGCCAGATCCAGAGTCGTGGAGCCAGGAGGCATGAGGTGTGCATCGGGAAGGATGTTGCCGTGACTGTCCGATAGCCTTCTCTCATCCTCGATAGGATACACTGTGTTCATCGAGAGAAGCTTAAACACGGCGAAGTCGACCGCGAACTGCACGCCCGTCCTCAGCCATCTATCCAGAACACGCTCCGACACATAGGAGAGCGCCCACCTCTGCTTGTCTGACAGTTTCTCCGGTTTGATGACTTCGAACTTCTCCTGTCCTGGGACATATTCCACCAACCCGGCCTTCTCGGCTCGCCTCAGCGCCAGTTCCGCTTCGGCCGCGCACGGTATCACGAACCTACTGCCGAACCTCTGGACCAGTCCGTCATAGTTGGATTCGGCTGTGTCAATGTCCATTTTGTTGGCGACGACAATGGTTGGTTTCGAGTGAGCCCTCAGGTACGCTGCGTATCTCACCATGTCATCGTCGTTCCAGGCCTTGAACTCCTTGTCAGCTAGGTCGGAGTCGACGAGGGCCTGTTGCGCTTGGCCCGTGTTGACCTTCAGACCGCTCAGGATCGCGGCAACGGAGGCAGCGGTGTCCAACATCCTCGTCTCCGTCATCCTGATCACCTTGTGCGCGTTCTCCTTGAGGACTTTGACGAACCACATGACCAGTTCGTTCTCCACATCCTCCGAGTCCTTGATTGGATCCCCCTCCCCTGGTTTGCATATCTCACCGTCCTTGTCCACACTACCGGACGCGTCGACCACGTGCAGGATTGCATCCGATGACATGGCGACTTGGAGGAATTGATTGCCCAACCCTTTGCCCCTCCACGCTCCCTCGATCAAGCCGGGCACGTCCACTATCTCCACAGGGAGGAACCTCCAACCTTCAATGCATGCGGAGTTCTTTGGGCTGTCCTTCACGTTGAATTCCCTACATACGCATCTGGTCTGCGAATAACAGACTCCCTCGTTCGGGGACTTGGTGGTGAAGGGGTAGCTCGACACCTCGGCACTCATCAGCGTAGCTGCGTTGAAGAAAGTGGTCTTGCCGACATTGGTCTTCCCCACTATGCCCAGCCTCACCATTTCAGGTAAAGATGCGAACCTTTCATTATAAGATTGAGGCGGGGGTTTGCGTCGTCCTGGCGTGGGAACCTAGCCTTGGATCTCCTACCGCAGCAGTGTGGTGTTGGGGTCTCAGTCAGGTTTTGCCAGCGAGGGAAGGCGTTTCTTCATCCAAGCGACGGTTTCCGAGACAGCTCGGTCGTGCGGCAAGTCGTGCCCCGAGTCGTGAACTACTAGGTCCTTCGGCTCCTTGGCTCGCTCGAAGAGCTTCATGCCGTCTTCGAATGGCACAATATCGTCGTGCTCGCCGAGCTGAACGAGCAAAGGCCTTGGCGAGATCTTGTCAATGTAGTTCAGGGGTTCTATGTTGGCCAGTTGGCTTCCCAGCATCCTGAAGAGGAACTTGGGTATGTTCCCCCTGACTTGGACGACCGTCGGTTCCTTGCTCTTGGCTAAGATGTCAGGCAGGTCACCTCCGGGAACGTACAGCGCTGCGCCCCCAATCCTTCGATCCACGCCTGCGATTATCGAGCCGAGCACTCCACCCATGCTCGTGCCCACCAGGATCACTTTGCCTTCGCTGGTCCAGCCATTGCGAAGGGCCACGTCTACGGCCAGGCGGTTGTCCACGACGCTCATGCTCAACCCCTCTAGGAGACCGGTCGCATCGACGTTGCTGACTTCAGACTTCCTCTCCCCGTGTTTCCTTGCATCTATTGCGAGCATCGAGAATCCCGAGGCCTCAGCGACCTCCCTGAACCACACGATGTCCTCCTTACATCCTCCGAGACCGTGGACGAACAACAACAACTTGCCCGTCGGCTTCGGGGGGTGATGGACAAGAAGCCCGGGGATGGGCTCGTCTTCCTCCCTCTCTATCCTGAACCACCTGAACACGAAGCCCTCTTTCGTCTCCTCCTTTGCGACGGAGTACCTCAGGTTCGTCTGTCTGGCCGCATCGTACTCTTCCTCGTGAGACTTCATGACGAACTTCCCCTTCCTGAGTAGAAAAGCTATTGCCCGGTGGGTTCGGGAAGAACACCGAAGAAGACACCACTAAGGGGATAAGAACCCAGACCAGCCACTTGAGGGCATGGTCGAGTTGAGGGAACTCAAGAGGAACGACCTCAACGAGGTTCGCGCGCTGGCAAACCATTGCATGAACAGGGACACAGTCACTGACGCCTCTCTCGAGAGGATAACGTTCGGCGATCCGAACTTCTCGCCTGAACTCACTGCGGTGGCGCTGGAGGGGAATGAGATAGTCGGGTGTATGGTCGGCGTCCGGAGGACTAGGTCGCCTGAGGAATCGGTCGAAGTGCAGAAAGAGGTTGGATGGATCAAGTTGTTCTTCGTGTCAGAAGGATATCGAAGAAGGGCGATAGCCTCCCGCATGTTGAGCGAACTCGAGGACAGGTTCAGGTCCAACGGGACGGAGAGAATACGCATCGCGGATTTCGCCGGGTGGACACTGTTCTCCGGTGTTGATCTGATGTACCAAGAGGCCATGGGGTTCCTGCTGTCCAGGGGATTCCAAAAGGCCGGGGAGGCAGTCGACTACGAGATTGATCTGCTCGACTTCTATGTTCCAGAGATCGTCGCCGAAGTCAGACTGGAGGATGTGACAGTCCGGAAGGCCAAGCCCAGTGAAAGAGAAAGGTTCACGAAGTGGGCGATAGAGGTGTTCTCCCCGTTCTGGGGCTTTGAAGTCTCAGAGACGTTCAAGTTCGACCCTCCCAAGCTCTGGATCGGAGAACAAGCGGGCAAGACCCTCGGATTCTCGGTGTATGGTGCATTGGAGCCGCACTGGTTTGGCCCGATAGGAGTTGATCCGAACTCGAGAAAGCGCGGACTTGGTTCAGTATTGCTGTTCAACTCATTGGTGTCCATGAGAGAAGAGGGACAGCGGATAGCAGTGATCCCGTGGACCGAGCATCTCTTCTTCTACTCTCAAGTTCCCGGCGTCAAGAGGACAAGGCACTACTGGATGATGGAAAAGCAGCTAAAGTAGCTCCCGTGCGCCACGACCGCAGGCTACGCTGAGCCCTGTTGGAGCTCGAAGGCTTTTATCTGAACCTGAGCCTCGCAGGTTACCCCGATGGTAGCGCCAGTGTTGATGGTTCAGGGAAAAAACTTGCCCGAGGTCTGGGAGAAATCGCTCTTGATGTTGTGGGAGAACGGCATGCGGGTGCCCACTGAATACGACAGGGAGCAGGATGAGCCCAGCGTGGACTGCACGATGGTCATGGTTGTTGAAGAGCCAATGTCCGAGCCCAGGCTGCATCTGGCCTTGCCGTGCAGCTTCAAGGATGTGGAGAAGTACAGGCGGGAGGTGGTCGATGGCGTCCACGATCACTGGATTGCCCCTGAGGAAGGTAAATGGACCTACACGTATCATCAGAGGCTGTTCGCCTACGATTGGCAAGACAAGAAAGTGGATCAGGTCGCACTGGCGATTGACAGGTTGGCCAGAGTCCCCTACACGAGACGAGCACAAGCCATAACGTGGAACGTCGGTCTGGACCCAAAGACAGACGATCCGCCATGCCTTCAGCGCTTGTGGCTCCGCTGCCTGAAGGACACGAGTGGAGAGCTAAGGCTCAATGTCAATGCGCACTGGAGGTCAAGAGATGCATACAAGGCGGCCTTCATGAACATATTCGCACTGACTGACTTGCAGGCCAGACTGGCACAGTCTCTCTCAGACAAGATGCGGACGAAAGTGTCAGTCGGTCAGTACGTCGATGTTACCGACTCGTATCACATCTATGGTTCGTACTTCCCGGACTTCAAGGACAGATTCCTGAAAGCGGTGGCCGAGAGGGAGTTCCACTCCGCGAGTCCGGGGAAATCGCGCACGATCAGGAGTGATGATCCGAGGGTACAAAGAGAGATACAAGCGGCCAACGCGGAACTCGCAGCAGAAAGACACTGACCGTGGATCCCCTCTCAGCGTTGTTGGCGGCGTCGGGTGTCAGGAAGCTCTGGTTTTCTCTCAGGGCTTCTAGAAGGGACATTGCTGCTACTCCCGGGCAGAGCGCTGCCAGATCAAGGACCGAGTCTCTCACTGCCATCGATGGA
>JBGOYZ010000052.1:0-5750 GCA_041479945.1 Thermoproteota archaeon | reverse complement strand
TGGCATCTACGACCTCGGGGAATTCCTCGGGCCAACACACAAAGTGGATGCGGACATATCTGCGATCATGTTCAACAGGACGGTCACAGGTCTCGCTGACAGTGGGTACGGGGTCATGGTTTGTGAGTTCGCCTATCCCTGTACTCCGAGCATACCGGGGCCATTCAGCTTCTTCGACAGACAGCTTTCGGGCTACCCTTTCAGTCCGGAGGGACAAGCCAGGTTCGTGGAGGACACTCTTCTATGGTTGTATGCGCAGCACGACGTAGTCGGTGCTCTCTACTTCGCACCACAGTTCTATGAGACCTACCTCACGAACGTTTGGGGTGCATTCGCGTGGTTCGATGAGAACGGTGAGGCGAGGCCAGCGGCTTTCTCCATCGGCAACGTTGTGTCTCAACAGTCCGGACTTGCGGCACAGAAGGACGCTAGGGCGGCTATCATCGCGGCATGGGACGCAATAGACAAGGCCCAGTCAGATCTCAGAACGGAGGGATTGCAGCCAGCCCAGTCTGAGGTCAAGCAGGCGTGGTCGTCGTATCGGGCCGGAGTGTTCGCGGTGGCGATGCAACTCGCAGAGGAAGCAACCGACGTCGCGTCCAAGGCAACCAACCCAACGATCAGGATGATGTTCACGATCTTGGCCCTGGGGGGAGGCATTGCGACCCTGCTTGTCATCGCGATCTTGATCCTCAAGGTCGTGCCTGTGCTCCGAAAACGTCAACCGCCGCCACCTCCTCTGATCTGAGCGAAGCAGCACAGATGAAAGCGCATAGCAACCGTTATATCCGCTCAAGTCGTTCGCCGTCTGCATGAACCCTGAAGTGGAACTGCTGAAACAGCTCTCTGAGTCGTTCGGGCCTGCGGGATTTGAGAGAGAGGTCTCGCTTAGAGTCAAGGATCACGTGTCTCACTTTTCTGACAACGTTACCACTGACAAGCTCGGCAGCGTGATCTTCAGCAAGAAGGGAACCTCAGAGAAGCCTAGGATAATGCTCGCAGGGCACGTCGACGAAGTCGGATTCATCATCAACAGCATCGAGAAGGACACGGGTTTTCTCGGTTTCGCTCCCCTTGGGGGTTGGTTTGACCAAGTCCTGCTCGCCCAGAGGGTCATAGTGAGGTCCAGGAAGGGCGACTTCTTCGGTGTGATCGCATCCAAGCCACCTCATCTCCTGAAACCTGAGGAGCAGACGCAGGTCGTGAAGAAGGAAGACATGTTCATTGATGTTGGCGCCTCCGATCCCAGCGACGTTGAGAAGATGGGCATCAGGATAGGAGATCCAGTTGTTCCTTACTCTCCCTTTGCGATCGTGAACGACGGGAGAGTGGCTCTGGGTAAGGCCTTCGATGACAGGGTCGGTGCTGTCATAGCCGCTGAAACCGTGAGGCGTATGGCCGATGCAGGATCGAAGCATCCCAATACTCTCTTCGGGGTGGCCACGGTCCAAGAGGAAGTCGGTCTGAGAGGGGCGATGACGTCGGCATACGTGGTTGAACCCGACGCCGCCATAGTCCTTGAGGTCGACATAGCGGGCGATGTTCCCGGCATCAAACCCAGGGAAGCTCCGACGAGGTTGGGCAAGGGGCCGGCCATTCTCACGTATGATGCTTCGATGATTCCGAATCAAGCCTTCAAGGAACTCGCCATCCAAGTGGCAGAAGCGGAGAAGATACCGTATCAGCTCTCGGGTGTGGCCAAAGGAGGGACTGATGCGGGCAGAATACACCTACACAAGACCGGATGCCCTTCGATAGTGATCTCCGTTCCTACTCGCCACATACACTCCCACGCAGGCATGCTGAGCCTATCTGACCTGTCGAATGCGATTGGGCTGACCATGAAGCTGGTTGAGCGGCTCGACAAGAAGACAGTGGATTCGTTCACGTCGTTCTGAGTGTCTTCTGGAATCCCTGTGCACGGAGCGGAGTTCCCGGTGCTGTGATCTCTATTCTACGGATACCTCGGTTCCTGTCTGCGCAGATCTGTATATCGCGTCTATTATGCTCATGATCACTACCCCGTCCTCAGGTCTGCCTAGTGGCTCCCTCCCAGTTTTGATGCAATGAACCAGGTCATCTATCTCCCGCATGTAGGGTTCCCCCTTCTTGATCACCAGCTTCGTGACCTTCGCCTTGCCCTTCTTTTCTGATATCAGCACTGGCGGATGGAAGGAGATCCCGGCCTTGTCTCCGAGGACATTCACGTTCCAGACATCCTGCAAGTATGTCGCCCAACTGACCTCAACGAGCATGGTTATCCCTCCTGCGAGCTCCACGAGCGCCACTCCCAAGTCTTCCACGTCAAAGACTCCTCCCGACTCAGGTGTCCCCCAACCGCCCTTTCCAAGTCCCTTCGGTCCAAGCTTTGAGAATGTGACCCCGCGAACCCTGAGTGGCCTAGGGAAGTTCATCAAATACATGGCGAAGTCGATCGCATGCGGCCCTAAGTCCATGAGCGGTCCTCCGCCGGCTTGTGCCTTGGTTGTGAACCAACTGCCGTACCCGGGGATGCCTAGGCCCCGATAGAGGGAGGCCTTTGCGAAGTACACGTTCCCGAGGTTCTCTGGAGTGGCCGCCGCCTTCGCTGCTGCTCCCTCCGCTGTGAACCTCTGAGTCATGCCGAGGGCCAGAATCTTGCCCGTCCGCTTCGCTGCATCTACCATAGTCTGGGCCTCCCGTGCGTTCATGGCCATCGGCTTCTCACTCAGGACGTTGACACCTCTCCCCAGCACATCTATCGCGATTTTCGCGTGAAGGTAGTTCGGTATGCCGTCTATGACCGCATCTAGTTTCTCATTGTCCAGCATGTCCAGGTAGTTCGCGTAGGTCTTCCGCACCTTCAGCTTCCGCGCGAGCTTCTTGGCCCTTTCCTCTCTGATGTCACATATCGCGATCAACTCGGTCTTGCTGTTGTGCTTGACGTTGTTGGCATGTATTGCGCCGATCGAGCCGGCTCCGATGACCCCAAATCTGAGCTTATCCATCCTAGCTCTACTACACGTCCAAATGAGGATAAATGGTTAATGGGTTGCGTGACCAAGAGAAGCGGTGATGAATGACTGGCGGAACCAGTTGAGATACGACCCGCTCCCACGACTGCTCCACTCGAGAAACAAGGCGATTGCATACTTCTCCAAGCGGGATCTGCTCGAGGAGCAGGTCGATCCGATAGAGATTCTCTGGGAACTGACCCCCGCCCGGGCGATCATACGAGGACAACAGGAGAATGGCTCTTGGAGATTCCATGGCGATCGACCCGGAGAACGCTGGAAGCAGGATTACGAACAGCTCGAAACATACCGTATCCTAGGTCAGCTCGTAGAGGAGTACGGCTTTACCAAGGTCCACCCAGCAATAAGTAAGGCAGCGGACTTCGCGTTCGAGTCCCAGACGGACGAGGGAGACCTCAGGGGCGTCTACGGTAATCAGTACACACCGAACTACTCCGGCGCGATGATGGAGTTGTTGATCAAGGCAGGCTGCGGAAATGATCCGCACATAGAAAGGGGATTCCGCTGGTTGCTTTCCATTCGGCAGAACGACGGGGGATGGGCGCTGCCACTGCAGACAGTCGGGGCGAGGCTGGACCATGCGACTATGGCTTCGAAGACCCTCAAACCGGATCGTGCGAGACCGTTCTCCTATCTGGTCACAGGCATGGTTCTGCGCGCTTTTGCTGCACATGAGCGCTACCGGGAAACAGAAGCAGCTAGGGTTGCGGGAAAGCTTCTAACATCGAGCTTCTTCAAACGCGGTAAGTATCCGGGCCGACAGGACGCAAGCTATTGGACCAAGTTTTCCTTTCCCTTCTGGTTCACAGATCTATTGTCCTCTCTTGACTCGCTATCGCTGCTTGGCTTTGCCATAGACGATCCGCAGATCCATTCAGCGGTAGAATGGTTGATCGGCAGACAGAATAGGAATGGTCTCTGGAAACTGGCCTTGCTGAAGGGAGCTGACAAAGACCTCCCGTCGTGGATAGCCCTGGCCATATGCAGGGTTCTGAAAAGGCTCTGCGAATGACTGACCACAGTGGACGGGGAACAGCTGGAATTCAGCACGTCAAGTGATTGTTCTCACCTGGCTTCCGATATGCCCTTCGGACTCAGCGGGATCGTCACCTTGACCCTCGTGCCCCTTCCGACCCTGCTGCCAATTGCTATGCTTCCCCCGTGGGCTTCGACGAGTCTCTTGCAGACCGCAAGCCCGAGTCCTTGCCCTTTTGCCCGAGTTGTGAAGAGCGGTTCGAACATCTTGTCCATATTCTCCTTGGGTATCCCCTCTCCGGTGTCCTCAACATTGATCGACGCAGCACCCTCTGCTGAAAACACCCGGATCGTCAACTGACCTCCCAGGGGCATGGCCTGCACCGCGTTCGTGATCAGATTGCTCAAGACCCTCCTGATCGCTGTCCTATCTACCATCAGTGGTGGAATACCTTCCTCGATATCCACTGAGACCTTGATTAGGTCAGGGATGTTTACGACAGACAAGGCCTCGTCCAAGATCCCAGGTAGATCCGCTGTCGCGAGTTCAATCCCTCTTGTACTCGAGTAGTCTACGAGATCAGAGAGAACCTTGTCTATGTAGGTCATCTGTTCCTTCACCATTGTCGTCTCTTTGCTGACAAGCTCCCGGCACTTGGGGCACTCGGCGCAGTTGAGTTGCATGTTGCTGAACCTCGTGTCAATCAGATAGATCGAGTTGGTCATCGTCTGCAGTGGGTTGCGGAGGTCATGACCGACCATCAGCGCAGTCTCGCCGATTGTGGCCAGTCGCTTTGATTCGACCAATTCCTTTGTTCGCTCTTCGACCGTTTGCTCCAGATACTGGGAGTATTTCGCGAGTTTCTCCACTGCCTGCTTCCTCTCCGTAATGTCGCGAAGATTCATCACGATGCCTCTGACTGTCGGGTCACCCAGCAGGTTCCTCCCTTTCGCTTCGATGTAGTGCCACGAACCGTCAGCGTATCTTATCCGGAACTCGAGCTTCCGAATGGGACCCTCCCCCTCCTCGATCAGAAGACGGAGAGCTTCCGTTGCTGCAGGTATGTCATCTGGGTGAACGAGTGCAAATGCTTTGCCAGTGATCTGCTCCGGTTTGTACCCGATCGCGCGCTCTATGTAGGGGCTTGCGTACGACACGGTTCCCTCTGCAGTCAAAATCATAATAACGTCTGAAGACTCCTTTATGAGTGACCTGTAGAACCTTTCTTTCGTCGCGACCGCGTCCTCCGCACGCTTCCGCTTCAACGACTCGACGATGGCTCCTGACAGGTCCTCGACCGTTCGCTGATCGGCAAAACTGTAGCCCTGCTCCTTGTTGGCTAGGCCGATCATGCCGATCGTCCTTCCGGATTCCTTCAATGGCACACCCAAGAAAGAGGTGATCACTGGATGGCCCTCGGGAGTACCAACACTGTCCGGTTCGGAGGACGGGTCGTTGACTATTCGAGGGAGCCCGGTCTTGAGCACTTTTCCCCACAGGCCCCGGATCTTCATGTTCCTGAGCAACCTCGGAGCCTCCGACGCGGGCATTTTGCAGGCTTCCCAACCAGGGTTGCTAAGGGCGATAGTGTCGAACGAACCGCTATCGTTCATCTCTCCAAGGAAACCGAATTTGCTGCCGGTGAGCTTCTCTGCGATGAGAAGACAGGTCCGACCCAGCTCGTCCTCGCTGTCTCCCGCGAACGAATGGTGTAGCACCTCGTTGATCGCCTCAAGGACATTGGTCTGCCTCCTCAGCTC
>JBGOYZ010000051.1:0-5861 GCA_041479945.1 Thermoproteota archaeon | reverse complement strand
TGCGAAACTTGGGTCAGTTTCTATCTCGTGGACTATGTCATCACCGACCTTCTTCGCACTGAGCACTCTGACACCTTCTATGTCGCCGGTGTCACAGACCTGACCTCCCCCTGAAGGATAGAAGGCAGTCGCATCAAGGATCACTTCCTTCCCGGAAACCGAGACGACTGTCGCATTGAACTGGTGAACGTAGGCGTCGTCGTTGTAGAGCTTTCTCGTCGCCACAACGAAGTCGTGGGCTCATTGCTAGTTAAGCCTTCCAGCCCCACGCTGTTGAGACCTGTTGCTGCTCGCGGGGGACAGACCAATCAAGCATTTGTCCGCATCGCACGTCTGCCATTCGGTCGGCGTGCTGCTCCCTGCGGAACCTGAGGTTATCTTGTGTACGGCTCCCCGTACCTACGCCGGACTAGCTTCTCAAGTTCCCACTGGAGCGCATGGTCCAGATCTCTTTGGCGTTGAGAGGAGAAAGATGTCGGGAGGGTTGATGGGAGTCTGACGACAGGGCCTTCAAGGACAAGAGGCGTGGTGGCAGATCGGACAGGAATGGGCTCGTGTCTCATCAAGTCGGCGATCAACTCGCTCGTAGGACTCTGGCCCTTGCTCGCGTTCCTGACGATTCGATCAACAACTCTTGCGGGAATAGGCCTGAAGCCGAAGGGATGAGACCCTTGCTCAGCCATACCCCTGATAGCCTCGTGACTATCTGTGCTCTCGACCCCGACCCCGACTGGATTGGGGACAGACAGGCTTTCAATCTTCAGGACTGCCATTGTCCCTTCAGGCCTGAAGACGTAGACATCATGCCCCATTCCTTGGGCCTTGGCCACCAAGATGTGCCATCCCTTGGGTCTTCCTTCGTATTCGCGGAGGATGCCGCGCAGTACCTGCTCATAGGGCACGATGTCCGAGGGCATGATGCGACTCTACTAGGTCTCAACTAGATTAGTCTATCGCCTTGGCCGCTTGGATCTGGGAACACTACATTGTTCTGCGTTGCGTTTCCACAGCTTTGTCGAAGCATTTATACTGAGTTGCAGCAACTCACAGTTGAGCTTGATTTGAGGGAGTACGACCTGATATCGATAGGCACTGGCTCCGCCATGAGCATCGTTGAGGCCATGATGCGGGAGAAGCCTGACTTGAAAGTTGCCGTGATCGACAAGGACGAGCCCGGCGGGATATGCCTAACCCGCGGGTGCATCCCGTCCAAGATACTGCTCTATCCAGCCGAGCTGATAAGGGCAGTCGAGGGGTCGGACGAGTTAGGCATAGAGATCAGAGTCCAGAGCATTGACTTCGAGAAGGTCATGACCAGGATGAGGACCCTGATCCGCAGGGACATAGATGGGATCAGAGAGGGCCTATCGAAGGCGGAGAACATTGACTACTATCCGCACGTGGCTGAGTTCGTGGCACCCTACACGCTGAAAGTGAACAACGAGATCATAACTGCCAAGATGATCTTCCTTTGTAGCGGATCCCGCCCCATGATACCGAGAGTCGACGGTCTGAAGGACACCGGGTACTTAACCAGCGATACACTGCTGAGCCTGAGCAAGTTGCCCAAGAGCATCGCCATCATAGGCGGAAGCTACATCGCGGCCGAGTACGGTCACTTCTTCTCGGCGATGGGTTCGGATGTCACAATCATCGGCAGAAACTCCCAGTTCCTGCCAGAAGAAGAGCCCGAGGTCTCGGCGCTGGCGAAGAAAGAGCTCAGCAAGCACATCAGGATACTGACAAATCATGAGGTGACAAGGGCTGAGAAGGCGCCTCCGTCGAGCAAGAGGCTGGTCGCGGTCAACAGGGGGACTGGACAGAACCTTGAGGTGGTAGCCGAGGAGATACTCGTTGCTGCGGGCAGGGAATCCAATTCCGACCTGCTGCATCCCCAACTCGGAGGCGTGAAGGTTGACGACAAGGGCTGGATCTTGGTGAACGAGTACCTTGAGACTTCCCAGCCAAACGTCTGGGCCTTGGGTGATGCGATCGGGAAGCACCAATTCAAACACGTAGCGAACTACGAGGCTCTGGTTGTGTACTCCAACGCCGTGCTCGGGAAGAAGTTGAAGGCTGACTATCATGCGGTCCCACATGCCGTATTCACGTACCCAGAGGTCGCGAGCGTCGGGTTAGGCGAGAAGGAAGCTGTGGAGAGACACGGTCTGAGCAAGGTATTGATCGGCATTCACAGGTATCAGGATACGGCAAAGGGAGAGGCCATGGGAGCGAAGGACTACTTCGTGAAAGTGCTTGTCGAGGTTGACACGATGAGGATACTCGGCGCTCACATCATTGGACCTCACGCCTCCATTCTGATACACGAGATCATAGACATGATGTACTCCTCTGGGCAGACGATATCTCCGATAGTTGAGGCAATGCACATCCACCCAGCCCTGAGTGAAGTCGTCGAGAGGGCGTTTCGGGCCCTCATGACTCCCGAGCAGTACCATCATGTGATCGAGCACCATCTCAACCTGCCGACGGGTTGAGCCCAGCGTGGCGTCTATCATTGGGCGGGACGGAGAGCCCCCTGTGGCCCGGTTTGGCTGCCATTCATCTTTCAGACCTGGTGCCGGGATTCTGTCGCGTCATTGTCGGGGCAAGTATTCGGTCGTTGAGCCTACTGACAAGGTCAGATCCGGCGTGGGTTCGGCCTTCTGGACCAGTTGAGCTGCATATTCGCATTCATCGGGGCGCGGGCACAGCGGCCCAGCGCAAGGCGACGGCTGTCGAATCGGACCCGAAATTCGGAACGAAATGTAAAGTTTAAATCAAAATCCCGAAGGTGAGCGCTGAAGACCGCGAAATGACCTACTTGGGCAGACAGATCATGGCAGAACTGTTCGGATGCGACCCAAAACCTCTGAGAGACCTTGTGGCAGTCAGAAAGACCATGGAAAAGGCAGCTAGGGCAGCCAACTCAAATGTGGTCCAGTCCGCTTTCCACAAGTTCGGTAACATGGGTGTGTCCGGTGTGCTCGTGATAGCCGAATCACATCTGTCCATTCACACTTGGCCCGAGTACGGCTACGCGGCAGTTGACGTGTTCACTTGCGGCGAACACACTAAGCCGGAAGAGGCCCTGAAGGTTCTCATCAAAGGCTTCAGGGCAAAGCGCGTCATCAGCAAACTGTACCCGAGGGGCTCGAAGGATGAACTCGAGATCATGGAGAGCGTACTACCTAACACAGGGGTCTGAGCCGACCCTCGCACTCTTCCCAATAGAGCGCATCGTGTTCTCCGGGCAGAGCAAGTTCCAGCGAATAGAGGTGGTGGACTTCGAAGAGCTGGGGAGGGGTCTCGTTCTAGACGGGTTGATACAAGCTGTTGAATCGGACGAATTCATCTACCACGAGAGCCTAGTCCAGACAGCCCTCTACAACTGCTCTCATCCTAGGAAGGTCGCCATAGTCGGTGGAGGAGACGGCGGAGCACTCAGGGAAATCTTGAGGTGCAAGGCTGTAGAGAGAGCTACGATGGTCGACATCGACAGAAAGGTTGTGGACGTGTCTAAGAAATACCTGCGGAGGATCCATCGAGGGTCATTCAGCGACAAGAAGGCGGACGTTGTCATCGGAGACGGCAGGGAATACCTCAGCAGGAGAAGGTCTGCGTTTGATGTCATCATCGTGGACATAACGGACCCCGTGCCATCAGGCCCAGCTCTCTTCTTGTATTCGGTTGAGTTCTACCGCTTGGCAAAGAGAGCGCTCAACTCAGCGGGAGTGCTCGTGACCCAGGCCTCGCCTTACGAGGGCAAGCAATTCGTGAGAGTGTTGAGATCGCTCAGGTCAGTGTTCAAGACAACCCTTCCGTTTCACGCCTACGTGAAGACTTTCGCTGACGATTGGGGGTTCGTGCTTGCCACGGATCAACCATCGCTGAGATCGAGCTCACCAGAGAACGTTGACAGTTGGATCTCAAGGTCGATTTCTGGGAAGAACAGGTATCTCACTGGGAGCACATATCGCGCGAACCTGGCGATCAACCCGAGCGCTGAAAGGAGACTCAGAGAACAAGTGAAGCCTATCACTGACTCTGAGGCCCGCCGAAAAGTCGGACTGACCGAGACGAGTTCCCCCTGGGTATATCAATGAGCTGAATAGCCACCCGTATCCTCAACCCGGGATGGGCACACGGAGCAAGCAATCAGACAGGACATCTCTGGTCCAACTCTGTTTCCCAATACCGGCTCAGACTGGTGATGCCTTACGGACGAATCGTGGTCCCGCTGTTTCCGGACAGGACGTCGACGGCTTTGTCGAGATGACCTATATGGACGAACTTCCCACCTAAACGCAGGAACCTGAGCGACGCCTCGATCTTGGGGGCCATTGACCCCTGAGCGAACTCCCCTTCGGAGAGCAGGTGCTCCGCCTGGGTCATCGACATTTCCCTCAGGAGCTTCGCTTCAGGAGTCCCGTACTTCAAGTAGACCCCATCTACATCCACCAAGATCAGCAGTGCATCGGCCCGCACCTCGGTGGCTAGGAGTTGGGAAGTGAGGTCCTTGTCGACAACTGCCTCGACGCCACCCAAGTTCCCACTGCGGTCCCTCAGCGTCGGCACACCTCCCCCGCCACAGGCGATCGGGATGCAGCCTCCAGATATCAGGCGCTCAACCGCCCCTGCTTCAGCGATCAGCCTCGGGTTAGGTGAGGGCACTACCCTTCGCCAACCTTTCCCCGCCTCCTTCGCTACGGTCACACCCTGTCGCTCGGACAGACGCTTGGCCCCATATTCTTCCATGAACCCTCCGATGGGCTTCGAAGGGTCGGCGAAAGCGGGATCATCGGACTCAACTATCACTTGACTGACCAGCGTCACCACGGTTTTGTCTATGCCGCGTTTGCGTAACGAATTGGCCAGGCTCTGTTGGATCATGTATCCAATCAACCCTTGGCTCTCTGCCCCACACGCATCAAGTGGCAGAGGCGGAACCTTGTCGGCCGACAACTCGTTCTGCCTCAATATGCTCCCGACTTGGGGACCATTGCCATGAGTGAGGACCACTTCGTATCCTTGGCTCACTATTTCTGCAACCTGCTCGCACGCGGCACGTACGTTGGACATTTGCTCCGAGTATGTGCCAACCTGTCCGTACCCAAGGATCGCGTTGCCACCTAGGGCTATGACTACCCGGCCTTTCACGATCTCCTTGATCCCTCCGAGGATATGAGCGTTTCCAGTGAATCGAAACGCTTAAGGCAGGTGCACTCATCGCACGCGACGTGGCGACGGAAAAGAGTCCCTCGAAACGGTTCGCAGCCCTAATCCTCGGTGGAGGGTTCTATCAGGCTGGCTGTTCCACTGTGACCACCATCATCGGGCCACTGTTGAACTCGAGAGGGATATCAGCGGAGCAGATTGGATTTCTCAACTCCGCGAACTGGGCCGTGGTGACCTTGGCCTCCATACCGGCTGGCAGACTGTCGGACAGGCTCGGTAGGCTGGTCCCTTTTGTGGTCTCTGCCGTGGCAGCAGCTGCTGCATGGGGAGCGCTGTACTTGAAGGTGGATCTCACCATGTCGCTTGTCGCATTCATCTTGGCGGGGCTTTCGCTCGCGCTGTTCACCCCGAACTCCACCGCCATCATCTCTGAGCGCTTCAGTCCCAGAATCGCTCCCATTCTGTTCGCGGTGTTCTACTTGGCAACTTGGGGTGGGGCTGCCGTCGCCTCGGTGCTCTCGGGCTGGGCATCTGAGAACCTAGGCGCTGCCACACCGCTGTTGATCTCATCCCTCCTTTTTGCGGTATCAGGCATCGCCTTGACAGTCTCGGCGTGGTCGAACAACAGACACGACGCCTCTGACAACAAGCGAAGCGTTCGACACATCTTGGATTCATTGAAC
>JBGOYZ010000050.1:0-6231 GCA_041479945.1 Thermoproteota archaeon | reverse complement strand
TTCTCAACTCTAGGCAAATCCTTGCTGTCTACCAGCTTCTCCTGCCAAGACTTGCGCGTCTTGCTGCTCCCCATTTCCACTCACTGAGTTTCGCTTCACTCCTTTCTTAAGCCTTGAGTCGGTACTTTCCTTCGGACGACTCGCTTACGCAGATCGACAAGGGAAGTCTCCTACTGCTTGCCGCCAGAGACCACGCCAAGTCCGAACGCTTAAATGACAAACCCACAACATGCGAACCGCATGATCATAGACATACACGCTCATTGTTCTCCGGCGCCGGGCTGGCTGTCATATGATCTGATCAAGAAGGAGCACATGCGATGGATTACCGTTCGAGGTCTCGTGAGCAGGATGAAGAAAGAAGGGATAGGCAGGGCCGTCCTGCTTCCCATCGGCAGCCCGGAAAGCTCCATTGAGCCCGTGACCACGCGCGAGGTAATAGCCATGTGCAGGAGTCATCCGCGTATGCTGATCCCGTTCTGCAATCCCGATCCAAGGGTCAACGGGGGTTCCAAGAGGGACTTGGACTTCATACTTGAGCAGTACAAGGAGCTGGGATGCAGGGGCGTGGGCGAGGTCACCGCCAACATACCGTTCGACGATCAGCGCTCCATGAACCTGTTCAGGAAATGCGCGGAATTGCAGTTCCCCCTTCTGTTTCACATCGGACCCCAAGAGGGAGGTTGCTACGGCCTAGTGGACGATTTCCATCTGCCGAGACTTGAGAAGTGCTTGAGTTCATTCCCGGACCTCGCGTTCATTGGCCATTCACAGCCCTTCTGGTCGGAGATATCCGGAGACCTCAAGCCGGAGGAAAGGAACGGCTATCCGACCGGCAAGGTCGCACCAGGCGGTAGGATTCCGGAACTCCTCAGGAATCACGAGAACCTGTACGCTGACCTGTCCGCCGGTAGCGGCTACAACGCCATATCGAGAGACCAAGAGTTCGGGATCGTCTTCTTGGAGGAATTTCAAGACAGACTGATGTTTGGCACCGACTTGGACTTTCCTAGCCAGGAGATACCGCAGCTGAAATACATCAAGCAACTGAGAGATGATCGCAGAATCTCGAAGAAGACCTATGACAAGATCATGCACGAGAACGCAAGGAAGGTTCTGAGACTGGGCTCTCACTGAAACTGGCTGTGTGTCCAACGTGAGCAACGGCGGCGTGCCAATCGCACCAGTGGCACAAATCTATATGCTCTTGCTTCGGTCAACCGCTTGGCTACTGCCTTGCGAAGGTCAGCTGTCCCAGATCGAGATTCTTTTCTCAAGGAGGAGGTTGTGCAGTGGTTGCTCGCCGGAGATCCTTGGATCGTCTATCGCACTTTAGTAGATCTGAGGGGCAAGGGTGAAAGCGAGAAAGAAGTCATCAGAGCAAAATCCGGCACAGCAAGGCATACGCTAATCAAGGGGATATTCGCGCGTCTGAACGACGACGGTTACTGGGGAAAGCCCAAGGACATTCACACTTGGTGGCCCAAGAAGGATACTACGTTCTGGATACTCCCCGTGCTAGCAGACTTCGGCCTCACAGTGGAAGACAAGAGGATCAGAAGGGCATGCGAATACGTGCTCAGCACACAGCTCAAGTCAGGAGGTTTCGGCTGGGATCCGCCCGACAAGCCCGGCGACTGCCACACGGCCATCATAGTCGAATCGTTGGCGAAACTGGGTCTTGCAGGTGATCCCCAAGTGAAACTCGCATACGACTGGCTCGTCGGACGTCAAAGGCTGGACGGTGGGCACTGGTGCAAGGACACGGGTCAACCCGGTGGACCAAGAGAGAGGGAACCCAGTTGCGCCTTCGCCGCGACGTTCGTTCTGGGAGCTCTGGCTCAGAATCCCAGTCTCAACAGGAGTGAGGTGTGCTCGAAGGGAGTTGACTTCCTCTTCAGCTGCTGGGAGAACAGAGGCAAGGTGAGGTACGCGGGGCATGACAGCAGGATCGGAACAGACTGGGAGAGGTTGAAGTACCCCTTCACTGACTACAAGATCCTCAAGTTCTTGGATGTTCTTTCCCAGTTCGACTTTGCCAAGAAGAGGCTCCGGGGGTCCGAGATGGTCGATGCGCTTCTCATGAAACGGGACGAGGAGGGGCGTCTCACGGCAGAGTCGGTTCATGAGTTCTGGTCAGGATTTGACTTCGGTCAGAAGGAGGAACCTTCGAGGTGGCTCACCTTCTTGGGCCTGAGGATACTGAAGAGAATCTCCGACTGAATCCGCTCGGATGAATGAGAATCTGGTCCGTCTCAACTGCCTCAACTCGGAGGCGCGAACTAGGGCGGACAGCACTCCAATGCTTAAGAGCACTCTATGTTGGCCCCCAATGTTGAACCTGAGGAGAACGGCCGAGTTGCTGAGTGCGGTAGGACCGGCCGTGCTCATCTCAGTTGAACTCTTCGACCCCGCAAGCATTGTCACTGCTACAGCTTCAGGTGCGAAGTTCGGATTCGCGATATTATGGGCCGCCTTCTACTCGGGTCTGTTGTTGATTGTGATGCAGGAGATCAGCGCTAGAGTGGGTGTCGTAACCGGGAAGACTCTGGCCGAGAACATACGCAAGCGTTATGGAAAATCGTACGCACTTCTGCTGTTCTTTCCGTCGCTGTTCTTGGATCTGTCCGTACTGACCGCGGAGATCATCGGTCTCAGCATGGCCATTTCCTTCCTGCTGAATGTGCCCTACGCTCTGTCCGTTGCCCTGTCCGTTCTCTTGGCGAATATCTTGGCGAACCTGGGTTCATATAGCAGACTTGAGAAGGTGATAATGTTCTTAGTTACCGGCATCTTCATATCATACTTGTACTTCTTCTTTGAACTCAACATCCCCCTATCTGGGGTAGTCGTGGGTTCGATTGTGCCCACGCTCGACCCAAAGTCCTTCTACTATGCTGAGGCGATAATCGGAGCTTCGATAATGCCGACCTACCTCATGCTACATAGTGGGCTCGTCTACGAGAAGGGTTGGGTTCACCATCACCATAAGGGCATCGAAGACCTGATCGAGGGAGAGCAGAAAGCAGTCAGGAACGAAAGGGTTGATTCCATCTTCAGTCTTCTCATGGGCACAGTTCTTAACATCGTAATCATAGCATGTGCTGCCTTTCTGATAAGCGGAAGAGAGATCAGCACTTATCTGGACGTAGCTTCGCCCTTCTACGCTAGGTTTGGAGATCTCGGACTGGTGTTGTTCTCGCTCGCCTTCGGTTTCGCCGGGATCTCGGCTGTGATGACAGTCGGTTTGTCGAGCGTGTACAATAGCTTTGGGTTTCTGGGGATAAAGGAGAGAATGGACATGCGGGGGTTCAGGCAGGCATTCTTCTTGTGGTCTGCAATAGCAGGAATTGCATCGCTCTTGCCGAACGGAGTGGGGATTATGATCTTCACCCAGTACCTGAATGGTGCACTATTGCTCTTGGTAGTAGTCCCTCTGGTGCTTATCGCTAGAGACACAAAACTCATGGGGCCACACAAGATCGGCACAGTCACAACTATGCTGGCCCTAGCCACCGTAGCCATCACAACGTTGCTCTTCGTGTCGTCTTTGGTTCTGTAGACAAATGCGAGGAGTTCTCGAAGACGATGACATGCAGATAGGTCCACCCTCTGATTGGCCTTCTGCCTGCTCAGAAGGAACGCATGGCCTCGTCAAACGTTAAAACAGCAAGACGCCCGACTACTGTGCCTATGGTTTCTGAGGGCAGTCTTCGCGGCGAGATCAGCAAGGTCATCTCAAATGGTGTGAGTGAAGGTGCGTACCCCGGGGCAGTCGGGGTCATTGCAGGAAACGGCAGTCCGCTCTACCTCAAGGCCTTCGGGTGCGCCTCCGTGCTACCTTTGAGAGAGAAGATGAATGACGGCATGCTCTTTGATCTTGCTTCCATAACAAAGGCAGTCGCGACTACAACCTCCATAATGACCTTGGTGGACGAAGGTAGGATGTCGCTGAGCGACAAGGTAGCCGATATTGTACCCGAGTTCGGAGTCAATGGCAAGAACTACGTTACAGTGCTAGATCTCCTGACACACACATCGGGTCTGGCGGAGTGGGCCGATCTCTACACGAGGCACTCTACGCGTCAGGATGTCCTCCGTGAGATATGTTCTCTTGGGCTCGGATACCCCTCCGGTAAGAGCGTCTTGTACAGCGATCTCGGGTTCATGATGTTGGGAGGGCTGGTGGAGCACATCTCGGGTGAAGCGCTCGATAGATACGCCAGCCGCAGGATATTCGACCCTTTGAGCATGAAGAATACGATGTTCAATCCACGGAAGCGGCTGGCAAGGCGTTGTGTTCCAACCGAGTACTCGAACTGGAGGCTCAGAATGGTGAGGGGAGAAGTCCACGATGAGAACGCGTTCGCAATGGAAGGGGTAAGCGGACACGCCGGGCTGTTCTCGACAGCCCAGGATCTTGCGAGGTTCGCTACGATGGTATACAACAAGGGGGAAGTCGAAGGAACGAGGATCTTGAGCCCGGAGTCAGTTGACCTGATGGCCACGAATCACACCCAAGAGCTGAACGAGTCTAGGGGACTAGGTTGGCTGGTGGAGCCCGAGTTCACTGAGGGGGCCAAGACGTGGGAGATTGGCCACAACGGGTACACAGGTGTGTCTATGGCGATATCGTTGAAGAAGAGGGCTTTCGCTGCACTGCTAACGAACAGGGTACATCCCGTCAGAGAAGGTAGAATCCCGGGCGACAAGTCAGTGGGGATCATGATGGCACGCAGGAGAAGATGGGTTGAGTACCTCCCTAAGTTCTATCAACTCGCGGAGATGCTTGTAGGAGGGGAGAATTGATGGCCGAGGACGACAGGGTCCAGAAGACTCTTCAGGAGCTGGGGCAGAATCTACTTTCTTTCGCATCGGAGGGCTTCGATGACAAGGCTGTCAAGAAGTTGATCCGAACAATCAAGGCTGCCCGGAGGAACTTCGTCTATGGCGCAGGGCGCTCCGGCATGGTGGGCAGATGTTTCGTGCAGAGACTCATGCACATCGGCCTCGACGCCTACTTCATAGGGGAGACGCTGACGCCGTCACTTGCTCAAGACGACCTATTGGTCGTGATCTCCGGCTCGGGTCAGACCACCAGCACGCTCGCTGTGGCTGGGAAGGCAAGGGAGCTGGGAGCTCAGGTATTCGCGGTGACGGCTCACCCGGGCTCTCCGATCGGAAAGTTAGCCAACCTTGTGATTCCGGTGAAGGGAAAGACGAGATTGATGGAGCATGAGTCCGTCGCTCCATTCACGAGCCAGTTTGATGTCGCGACGCTCGCGTTCTTGGACGGAGTTGTCTCTCAGCTTATGGCAGATCTCGGGGTGGGCGAGGACACAATAGCAGACAAACATGCAACGGTTGAGTGAAAATGAAGGAGATGGATGTTGTCGGATATGGGGAAGCCGCCATCGACTTCATAATCCGAACTGAGGCGATCACGAGATTCGACGACAAGGTCTGGGCCAAGAGCTACGTGAGGCAGCTCGGCGGTGTGACCGCGAACTTCTGCGTGGGGTTGAGCAGGCTGGACAGAAAGACAGCGTTCATGGGAGCTGTGGGGGACGATCCCGACGGAGAAGAGATCAGGAGAGGCCTTGAGCGGGAGGGAGTCGACACGAACACGCTCATGACGATTCCAGGAAGGGGTTCCCCCGTGAACTACATTGTGACTGAGGAAGGAGGCTCGAGGCTGATACTGCAGTCTCCAAACATGACCGAAACCCAACTGAGGCCGGATGACATAGGGGAAAGCTCGATTCCCAACTGCAAGATCTTCCATACGAGCGCGATAATACCGGACACTGCGGCTAAGGCGGCTGCCATCCTGAAGGAAAGAGGGGCGACTGTTTCATTCGACTTGGAGCGCCATGTTGCTGAGATGGGAAACAAGAGGATCGAGCCCCTTCTCAAGATTACCGACATTCTTTTCACAGGGACCGAGTCACTGGAGCTCCTTGGGTTCGGCACCAGCGCAGCATCGATCCGCAGGCTTCTCGGTCAAGGTCCGAAGGTCGTCCTTCTGAAGAAAGGCAAGGAGGGAGTCACTGTGTTCACCTCCGAGCAACAGGTCGCAGTAGGGTCATACAAGGTGGATGTTGTGGATGCGACTGGAGCTGGTGATGCGTTCGCGGCGGGATTCATTTCCAGCTTCTTGGACGGCGCTTCTTGGATCGAGGCAGCAGCCTATGGGAATGCAGTAGCGGCCATCAAGTGCACGAGGATGGG
>JBGOYZ010000049.1:0-6257 GCA_041479945.1 Thermoproteota archaeon | reverse complement strand
TCCGCCATGAACGACGGTCTGCGGGCTGACTAATCTGCCTTTCGCAGAAGATCACACGCTTAAATCCAGACATCGTTCTCAAGCTTTCAGAATGCAGAAGCGTCTGCTGGGCAAGACCGGTCAGGAGAGCACGATCCTTTCGTTCGGCGGTGCAGCACTGTACAGCGGCACAGAGGAGATGGCGAAGGAGGCAATCGGGCTCGCACTCAATCACGGCATCAACCACTTCGACATTGCCCCTTCTTACGGGCGCGCTGAGGAGTTGGTCGGTCCGTTCATCCCCGGAATCAGAGATAGGATATTTCTAGCATGCAAGACTCTCAAGCGCGACAGAAAGGGCGCGGAGGAGGAACTCCGGAAATCCCTCAAGATTCTCAGGACGGACCACTTCGATCTGTACCAGATCCACGGGATCAGCAAGATGGAAGACGTGGATCAGGCCATGGCCAAGGGTGGGGCGATCGAGGCACTCGTCCAGGCGAAGGAAGATGGCATCGTCAGGCACTTGGGCATAACTGGGCACAACATGGTAGCACTGGCGGAGGCATTGAGGAGGTTCGACTTCGAGACCGTGATGTTTCCGCTGAACTTCGTCGCGCACACGCACCCCGACCCGGAGAACGACTATGGGCCACTCCTAGTTCTGTGTGAGAACAGAGGAATTGGGGCCATAGCGATAAAGGCGGTTGCCAAGAGAAGATGGGTGAGTCAGGAGCACACATACAGAAGCTGGTACGAGCCGCTGGACCAGCAGAGGGAGATTGATCTCGCGCTGTGGTTCACTCTTTCCCATCCAATCACCACGGCGGCCTTGCCATCAGAACTGAAGCTGTGGCCCAAGGTGATAGATGCGGCCGAGAGGTTCAGGAATCCGACGCAGCCCGAGATGCAGGAGCTGATGGAGATAGCCAAGCCTCTGAAGCCTCTCTTCCCGCAATAGGCCAGAAGTGACGACCGTGGAGGCGTACGATCATCCGTGGTAGGAGCAACTCGAGTCCCACTGCATATCTAAGAACCAACCTCCGAGGTTCACAGGCAACGACAGCGGATATCCTGCAATCGAGGCCAGTGTGGACGGTTGCCCTACGATAGACTGCCAAGGCTTTGCAGGTTAATAACCCGAACAGATTCTCTCTGTGTGACCCTAGATGAGAATCATCTCATCGATGAATTCCCTCAAGGGCTCAGTCACCTCTGTGCAGGCGAGCAACGCAGTCGCCGAGGGGCTGTCCAAAGCGGGAGCAGAGCCAGTGATGTACCCACTAGCTGACGGAGGGGACGGGATGCTAGATGTGGTCAGATTCCTGAGGGGGGGGAAGCTCGTCAGGGTCGAGGTGTCAGATCCGTTCGGCAAGACGATCAAGGCGCCCTATCTCCGACTGGACAGCACTGCTGTCATAGAGAGCGCAAGGGCATCAGGACTCGCGTTGCTGGGGCGCAAGAAGCTGGATCCTCTCCGGACCAGTTCAATTGGGACTGGACAGTTGATAGCTCACGCCGCGAGGAGGGGTGCAAGCAGAATAGTCCTCGGCTTGGGGGGCAGCGCCACAAACGACGGCGGCCTCGGTCTACTGGTGGGAGCTGGTGCGAGGGTCATGGGAACGCGGGAATACGGTGGTCGGGGGTTATTCTCCGTGAAGGACGTCGACCTCGAACCTGCTATCGATGCATTGAGGGGCGTGGAGTTCGTAATAGCGTCCGATGTGGTCAACTATCTCTTGGGAAAAGAAGGTGCGACTGCAACTTATGGCCCGCAGAAAGGGGTTACTCGCGAGCTGATGCCGAAGCTGGAGAAGGCCATGGCCTGTTGGTGTTCGATTCTGTCGAAGGCGTCGGGTCGCTCGATTGAGAGCGAGCAGGGGAGTGGGGCCGCCGGAGGCATGGGGGCTGCGGCTATCGCCTTGGGAGGCAAGGTGAGGCTCGGCGCGGAGATGATTCTGGAGCTGGGAGACTTCAGGTCGAAAGCTGAGGGGTGCTTCGCGCTCGTAACGGGCGAGGGCAGGATCGACGGCCAGACTAGGTTCGGCAAGGCCCCGCTGGTGGCCGCACGCGCCTTCAAAGAAATCGGAGGAAAGCTGGCCATAGGGTTGACCGGCTCATTGGGCGAAGGGTACGAAAAGCTGAGGCCACCGATCGACGCATTCTTCTGCATTTCCAACGGACCGATGAGTCTTCAGGAGTCGATGTCCAACGGCTATTCGCTTCTGCGCCAGGCGGGTCGTGAGATAGGCAATCTGCTCAGACTCTAACGCGACAAGTCATGCAGAGGGACGAATACAGGGCGGGGCTTCTTTGCGAACACGTGTCGAGTCGTCTTGGGAGGCAGTTTGTTGCCCGAAAGCGCACTCCGGATCACATCTTCCTTGGTCACAGCCGGGAGTACCAGAAACGCCTTCGCCTTGCCTGCCCGTATCAACGCTCTGGCCTCTCTCTCGTCTCTGACGTACGTGATGGGGAACTTTCCGACGACTGAGTTCATCACCTGTTCTCTCGTCCCCGGCAGTCTCTGCTCTCCTTCGTTCCAGACAAGAGTGATCGTCTCTTTGCTGTCGGCCGAAGCTGCTTCGTTGTTCAACCGCAGCTCGTTCATGACAGCTTGCGGCTCGACACTGACTGTCGGCAGCCAGGTTCGCACCACGATCTCGGGACTATCATAGTCCACCCGGTGTACCGCTATCAATGAAAGGTTGAGCGCTTTGAAGATCTCAGCCCTGTGATGCCCGTCAAGGATTACATTTGTCTTCGCATCGACCGTTATCGGGTCACGTTGGCATCCATCTTTCAGGATCTCTTCCCTCAGTCGCGCCGTGTGATACGGGTCAGTTCGTTCATGACCCTTCAGCGTGTCTATCAGCTCAAGGTTTCTTTCCCGCGGCTTCTGGACGGTCATGATGGCGCGCGAGGTTGGGCCTCCCACAGGCCTTAAGAGTTTTCGATTCAGTCCTGAACGCAGCAAGAGGCTGTCGTATGCTCAGTTCACATGGTGACTTACGCGAAAGTGGACTCTGTTTCGTCAGATGGACAACCTTTTAACCCGTGCGACTTTGCAAGGGTCAGATGGCGGATTTCGACGAGACGGCTTCGAGGTTGAGGAACGAAACATCAGGACTCGTCAAGGTTTTCAGAGATCGAACCAAGAAGATCAGGGAAACCCGAGAGCTTCTCTCGCTGCTCAGGTCCTTGAACGAAGCCGCTTCCACAGATACTGCTCTGGACCTTTTCGGCGAAGGAGAGCACAAGGCCGTCGGGATAGACGGCTCGATGGCGACCGATGAACTGCTGGAAATGATTGTCTTCTACGCCAACGCGAGCGCTTTCAGCTGTCCCTTCACAGTGACTCGAGAGGGGCTAGCTTTCTCGATTGACAAGACCGCCAGGGAAGAGCGACTGGACGTGTCTTGCACTGTTCCTCTCTGGATGGAGGATCTTCCTGCAGTTGCACCTTCGAAGAACATGGACACTGACTACGACCTGACCGCAATATCGGTCAAGTTTCCCTTTGCGATCATGGCAATGGCAGAGATCGCCATAGCGAACGACGTGGTCGACGCTGACGCCGCCAAGGTCATCTTCATGGACAGGCCGCTCTCGGGCACTCACGGTCCGCTGGCCCGCGACTACAGGGAACTGCTGAAGCGGGAGGAGCTTGCGATAGTGGACTGGCCAACTCCCTTCGGGCCGCTCTCGAAGCTAGACCTGGAATTGGCATACCACATTCACGACGGCAGCCTCAGGATTCCGCTGAGGCGCAGATACCTGCACTACCACGCGATAAGGAAGCTGCTCAACGGCGAGAGACTCAGCTACTCGCAACTGGTCCATGACCTCAGGCTGAACGACAGCGATCTCAAGTCGATACACAGAGGTCTGAAGAGGCTCGGAAGGGGTCTCCTCGAAGAGGGTGGCGATGAACGGGATGCATATCTCAGGATGTCTGATGGAGCTAGGAACTACTGGAAGCGAGTGTCACACGTCGTGGAGGACATGAGGGATAGGATATTCAAGGGAAGCGAACATGCTCTGAGGCTTCAGACTGGCGATTGGGTCAGCGATCTGGAACTGAACGCGGTCAACCTGCTGATGTTGCGAGAGCTGTCGAGGAAATCGATGGCGAAAGATATTCTGGTCATAGGAATCGCCAAGGACACGTTGGCTACTGAGTTCGGCAGAACTGTCATACCTTACTCAGGTCTGACCTCGTCCACATCCTCTCAAAAGTCCATCTGGCCCATGAAAAGTGACAAGTCCCTCCTCAATATCTTCAGCACATCCGATGAGGTGGATATCCAGACCCCGTGGAGGACTCTCAGCTATGACGCTGCGTTCAGCAGTCTAGTGGTAGCTGATGACAAGGATCCGAAGCTGATCGCGGCCCGAAGAAGAATGGCGGCAGAACAGCAGTTCGTCAGATCGTACTTCGAACTCAGGAGCCTCTCCTCTGACCCCAAGAGCAAGTCCTCCGTCTTCCTCTATGACAGGTTCTTCTGGCCACGATTCGACGGGAAGATGGTGAGGAATGAGAGGGTGCAGGAGGAGAACTACGTGATCGATGCCTCCCTCTACTTCGAGGATCGGACGAACCCACTGGACAACTTGGTTCTGAGGATACTGAGCCGTTCTGACAATCCTGATGTCTTGGAGGCCTTTGGACACAACCACCTGCTCTTCATTGCTGACAAGGCAGTGAAGGCTGACTCAAAGACCGCTCGCGGGATGCTGAAGGGAGTCATCTGGCTCGAGCTCGGTCCACTCGCGAAATCGGACAGGATGTTCAACTGCGCAAGGAGATACAGAGATATAAGGTCTGAACAAGAACGCTCAAGGTCAAGGGGTGCTTCCCGATGACAGCACTGACCAAAGCCAATCTCTTTGACGACATGGATGGCAAGTTCGTCTCTAGGCTCAGGGCCCACAGAACTTCACTGATTACGTCCAAGGGAAGGGGTAGCGACGAGATCACCGTCCAGAGTTCTACGGCGACCTTGGACGCGAAGTTCGACATCGGCGTCTTGGACAGACTGCATGATCCTTGTTTTGTGGCAATATCGCGCCCAGTGTCCGGGCAGGATGGCTTTCTGATTTACGAGGTGGCGGGAGTCAAGGCGACTCACCTGCAGGAGCTGGGCATCGACACTTCTATGCCGAAAGTCCTCAGGGAGGAGTTTCTGCGGACCATTGAGAAGGGATGGACCGACGCGAAGGAGAACTGGATAGACATTACAGCCGTGCCAACAGGGTATCTGGCGAAAATCACAGGCGGAAGAGTCGAGTTCAACCGGACGAAGCTGACCCCTCTGACGGGCACCGAAGCGCACCTACTGTCGATGGAAGCCACCAAGGAATTCGTGTGCGTTGAAGACGGCAGTGAGATAGGTACATTGTTGGGCTACGGGATACCGTTCACGGTGAGGATCCCGTACATGATTCGATACCACACTGGCGTGTTCGGGTTCACGGGAGTGGGCAAGTCAAACTTGGTGTCCTTTCTCATCAGAGAGGCTCTGGACCTGATCAAGGATCTCAGGGTCGTGATCTTCGACATTTCCGGCGAGTACGTCGTGAACCTACTGGACAAGATGACAGAGGGTAGCATCGTGACAACTGAACGAGAGATTCTTGAAGGCGCGAATGCACTCATCGAATCGCAGATCGTGCCGGAGACCCTCGAGGAGTCCATCGGGGGAGCCGCGCCAATAGAGAAGGCGCTCATCACTCTTCACAAGAAAGGCGCGGTCAGGAGAATGGATCTCTCAACAACCCGGTTGACCGACCTCACCCTCGGCCTCCTCGTTTCCTTCCTCAACAAAGTCGTGGAGAGTGGCAGGTCAGGGGCGACTGCGGCCAGTGTTGCGATGATGAAGATCGGCAACCTTGTGAAGCAGCACGGGCTGGACAAGGACACCCCTCTGCGTGAGTTGTCGGGCAACACCGCTGTCTGCTCTGAACTGACTAGCATCCTACAGGAATTCAAGTCGTCGGTCCACCAAATGTCAGGAGAGGCGAAAGAGGCAGATGGCCTGCTGAACTTCCTCCAGAATCCGCCGGAATTGGTGAAAGACTCCCGGCAAGAGTCGCGTTCCTCGCTGGGGCCAGAAGACCTTGCAGAGGAAGTCCTCACGCAGGAAAGGTCTGGGGTAACAGTCGTGTACTCTCCGGATCCCATTAATGCTAGGGAATGCGTGGCGAGATACGTCGAACGGCTGCTCGCAATGAAGAAGCAGGGTTACTCGAAAGTGAACGTGTTGACAGTCCTCGAT
>JBGOYZ010000048.1:0-6287 GCA_041479945.1 Thermoproteota archaeon | reverse complement strand
TTCAGATGAGCATCAGAAGAATAGGGACTGTGACGGAGGCCATGCACGACATCAGAGTGGGAGACTTCGTCGGGCTGAGGGGTCCCTATGGCAACGGGTGGCCAGTCGACAAGCTGAAAGGCCGAGATGTCGTGCTGGTGGCTGGGGGGATAGGCATGGCACCGCTGAGGCCACTCATGTCGAGTTCAAGGAATGTGACTGACAAGTCTGGCAGCACAACACTGTGCTACGGGGCGCGCAATCCGTCTCTTCTGATGTACAAGTCTGAGTTCGCTCAATGGACCGAATCGGGCGCATCAGTAAGGCTGACAGTCGACCAAGGAGATGCGGGGTGGAATGGCCGAGTAGGTGTCGTGCCCGCGCTTCTCGATGACCTCGAAGTGGACAAGGCCAGTGCGGTTGCCTTGACATGCGGCCCGCCCGTCATGATCAAGTTCACGGCAAGAAAGCTGGCTCAGCTGGGGTACAAGCCGGAGAACATCTACGCTTCGCTTGAGAGCATGATGAGATGCGGGATAGGGAAATGCGGCCACTGTCACTTCGGGAGTAAGCACGTCTGTCTAGATGGACCCGTGTTCTCGTATAGTGACATGTTGAGCCTTCCCAAGGGGCTAGCTCCCATCTAGTGCGTTCAGTAGAACAGGAGGACGTCTACCTCGTCCCCCTTTTCCATTGTGTCAACGTTCTCAGGGATGACGATGTAGCCGTCAGCGTCCGCCATGCTCGTTATGGCAGAGGACTCCTTGAAGACCGGTTCCGCTTCACCATCTCTGATCCTCACGGTCATGAATACCTTCCTGCCCAAGGTCGAAACTACCCTCCTTGAGAGCTTGGCCTTCACGGTCGTCAGCCTTCTTTCGGGAAGTCTCGCCAGCTTCCTTGTCATCGGCATCAAGAAGATGTAGGCGTTGCTGAGGCAGGACGTGGGATGCCCAGGCATGCCGAGAAGGATCTTACCATCTATGACCGCACATATCGTGGGCTTGCCTGGCCTTATCTGAACGCCGTGGAACAGCACTTCCCCACGCTTGGACAGAACGTCGTACATCAGATCTCGCTCCCCGACTGAGCTGCCCCCTGCTATCACGGTGAGATCGCATTTCCGGTTCGCCTCTATCGCGCCGAGCAACCTGTCGCGTTCGTCCGGGATCACGTCGGAAACGACTGGGATGCCGCCGTTCTCTTCGACCACTGCGGCCAACGTGTGCGAATTGATGTCGTAGATCTCCGCTTCCTCGATCGATGATCCCACCTTCTTGATCTCAGCCCCCGTCGGGACTATCGCAATCTGGGGCTTCTCGAACACGTTCACCTCGGCCTTGCCTAGGCTCGCCAGCACTCCAACCTTGGCCGGGGTCAATACGTCTCCTTTGTGGAGAGGGGTACTACCCTGCTTCACATCAGAACCCTTCGCAGAGACGTTCTCTCCGGAGTAGACCGGTTTGTAGAACGTCACCGTACTGTCATTCAAATCGGTGTTCTCATGCATCACCACTGCATCTGCGCCCTTGGGCATGAAACAGCCAGTGGAGACGGAGGCGCATTCTCCTGCACTTACTCGGACAGTCGGAACTTGCCCGATCGCCACAGACCCGACCAGCCTGAGACGAGCTGGCTTGGATGTGGACGCTTTCGCTATGTCGCCCGCCTTCACGGCATAGCCGTCCATTGCAGACCTGTCACGCCTCGGTACATCTAAGCCGGCGACGATATCCTCACTCAGGACTCTGCCAAGTGCTTCAGATAGACCAACCGTCTCCGCTCCGTCAACAGGGCGAATGTGCTCGTCGATAGTTCTCAAGGCCTCGTCAACCGAGATCAAGCTCCTGAAGGTCCTCATGCGTAGCTACCTCGTGGCCTCATAGACCATGTGTCCTATTTCAGGGATTATGATCCTCTTGACCGCAAGCCTGATCGCCGCAGTCGATCCTGGCAGACACAGAACTACCTTCCCGTTAATGACTCCTGCCGTGGACCTGCTCATCAGTGCTCCCGTCCCTATCTGTTTGAAGCTCATCGTCCTGAACATCTCACCAAATCCCTCCAGCTTCTTCTCCATGAGCGGAGACAAGACATCGACTGTGATGTCTCTCCTGCTGATCCCTGTTCCCCCTATTGTCAAGATCACATCTACGTCCGTTCTGTTCGTCAGTTCAGACAAGGTGTTCGCTATGGCATCGCTGTCATTGCCTATGAGCAGATGTTCAGCAATAGTGTGTCCCTTCTTCTCTAGGAGATCGCTCGCAACCTTGCCAGATTCGTCCGTGTCTTGGGTCCTAGAATCACTGACCACTACAATGGCCACATTGACATTCTTCTTCGATCTCTCGTGGTGCTCCCTGTGCCCCATCAGGAACCCTTCACCTTGCGCAGGACTCTGATGCCTTCTATCGCAGCCGTCGGGTACTGCCCATTCTCGTCCTTTTCCAGTTCCTTTACCATGTCCCATATCGACAGCAGGGCGACGCTGACCCCAGTCAGGGCCTCCATCTCGACGCCCGTTTTCGACACCGTAGTCACCTTGCACGTCACCTTGATGTGACGATGGACAACATCAAAGTCAACACTCACCCTGGTTATCGGGATGGTGTGGCAGGCAGGTATCAGTTCAGGTGTTCTCTTCGCTGCCATGACCCCGGCGATGCGCGACACCTCCAATGCGTCTCCCTTGTCCACCTTGCCGCGCTTGATCGCTGCTATTGTACCGGGTTTGAGCTGTATCCGCCCCTGCGCGATGGCCTCCCGTCTCACGTCTTTTTTCTCGGTTATGTCAACCATGTCCAGCCCCTTCTGTCGGCCCTTGCCCTTGTTCAAGTCCTAGGATTCCTCCTTCACCCATCTGTCTCCAGCTTGAGTGTGCTCTTTCTTCCAGAACGGGACGCTCTTCTTGAGTTCGTCGATGATCCAATGACAGGCTTCGAAGGCCTGTTGCCTGTGAGAAGAGGACACAGCGACGAATACGATGTTGTCAGTTGGCTTTAGGGTACCGACCCGGTGAACGATGGTGACATCTGCCACCCCGAAACGTTTCATGGCCTCATCCCTAAGGTCCGTCATCTTCTTCAGGGCCATGTCTTCGTACGATTCGACTGTCAGGGAGTCGATTTTCGATTCATCCACTATCCCCTTGACGGTCCCCAAGAAGGACACAACGGCGCCGGATTCAGGCCTCTTCATCTTCCGTATGAGTTGCTCCACCGAGAAGTCATCCTTGGTCACCGCGATCACGTCTTGCTCACCCCGCTTTCCTGAGAGGCCATCCGGCAGCCGACCAACCATGACATCACTCCTTCCAGTATGGTTCCCTGCGCGCTATTGCTTCCTTGTAGCACGCAGCGAGTTCATCGGAGGACGCGCCTGAACGCACCAGTCCAGCGATGTCTACGAGGTTATCTGATCTCAAGAGGCACGGCTTGAGTCTCCCGTCCGACGTGACCCTGAGCTTTGAACACCTTCGGCAGAACGCTGGATTGTTCGTGGGTCTCACAACCTCCACGACCGCGTTACCGCCGTTGTGTTTGACGAAGTATCTCTGGTGTTGCCCTCCTCGTGCACTCTCGGATTTCGTGGCTTTAGTCCTGATAGACTCCTCAACAGACGAAAGGTCCGAGTGGAAGGTGCGGAAGATCACCCCGTCCGCTGGAACGGGTTGGAGCTCTATCAACTGCAAGGTGCCGTTGAACGAGCTTGTGAAGTCAATCATCCTCTCTATCTCATCCTGATTCACACCTTTCAGGACGACCATGTTGACCTTGACTGGTATCCCCTCCGATGAAGCTGATCTGATCCCGTCCAAGGCCCTATCCATGAGACCTACGCCGCAGATTCTCGCGTACCGCTCAGGGGTTAGTGTCGGAAGGTTCACGTTGGCTCTGGCTAGCCCGGCCCGCTTCAGATCTCCAGATAGACCAGACAACAGAGTGCCGTTTGTTGTGATCGAGACCTCCTCGATCATTGCCGATGCGGCGCTGATGATCTGTGGTAGATCCTGCCTCAGCAGAGGCTCACCTCCTGTGATCTTCAGGCGCCTGACACCGAAGGATCTCGCCACTTCTATCGTCTTCAGCAATTCATCCTTGCTGATCTCCTCCACGGAAGGATCCCACTCCTTGTGACAGAAGAAACACTTCAGGTTGCATTTTGGTGTCACTGAGACACGGAGTTCGGTGACATCCCTTCCGTATCTGTCAAGCAACCTGAATTGGCTCAACGCCTTCCCCGAGTTAAGCCTTTCCGACGACCCGAAAGACGGGAGCAGACACCGAGGTCTCTTTCTCAAGGATTCCGTGGCTTGAAAGCAATATAACAACGGGAGGTGAACTTCGACGGGTCTAATGGGAAGTAGTCCGGTTATGCTGAGCTCTGCCTCTTTAGTGCGGAAGGCTGGGCCTGTGAGGATCTTCAACACACTGACCAGACGGAAAGAGACCATCAAACCCTTGAAGGACAAGCGCCTTGGCATGTACGCCTGTGGCCTGACGGTGTATGACTTCGCTCACATTGGCAACCTCAGAACCTACGTATTCGAGGATGTTTTCAGAAGGGTGTTGGAGTTCAACGGTTTCAAGGTAAAACACGTGATGAACATAACGGACGTGGGCCATCTCACCTCTGATGCAGATACAGGAGAGGACAAGATGGAAGTGGGAGCTCGCCGCGAGAGGAAGACGGCGTGGGAGATCTCAAAATACTACACCAAGCTCTTCTTGGAAGACGAAGCCAAGCTGAACATAGAGAAGCCTCAGATCATTCCTAAGGCGACAGAACACATCAGAGAAATGATCAAACTCATCAGGCTCCTTGAGAAGAAGGGTTACACCTACGTCACAGATGATGGGGTCTACTTCGACACGTCCAAGTCTAAGGGATACGGCAGGCTGGCTCGCCTTGAACTTGGCGGAATGATGCCCGGCGCTAGGGTCGAGATCAACCCCCAGAAAAGGAACCCGAGTGACTTTGCGCTCTGGAAGTTCTCTCCCAAGGGAGCGAGGCGGGATATGGAATGGGACTCCCCATGGGGCATTGGCTTCCCGGGCTGGCACCTCGAATGCTCGGCAATATCTATGAAGTACTTGGGGAAGACGTTTGACATACACTGTGGAGGCATCGATCACATCCCGATTCACCATACGAACGAGATAGCCCAGTCGGAAGGTGCAACGGGTGGGAAGTTTGTCGACTATTGGGTGCATGCGGCTCACCTGATCGTAGATGGGAAGAGGATGGCGAAGTCCCTGGGCAACTTCTACACACTCAAGGATGTGATCGACAAGGGGTACGACCCGATGTCGTTGAGGTTCTTCTACATGCAGGGCCACTACAGGCGTGAGCTGAATTTCACCTACGAAGGCTTGGACGCCGCGCGTAACGCCTTGAACTCAATCAACGAGTTCGTCCGCCGGCTCGGGCAATACGAGGGCGGGAAGGAGAACACCAGAGTCAAGGCTCTGACGCTGCAAGCCGGAACCAGGTTCACGACTGCAATGAACGACGACGTCAACACACCTGAGGCGCTTGCGATCCTGTTTCGATTCATGACCCATGTAAATAGACTCATGGACGAAGGCAACATTGGCAGGACCAATGCAGGGAAAGCTCTTGAGCTGATGCTTCTGCTCGACAAGGTCTTGGGTCTAGATCTGAAACGATCTCTCAAGAAGCAAGCGTTGCCCGAACAAGTGGAGAATCTAGTGGCTGAGAGAGAACTGGCCAGAAAGATCGGCGATTACGCGCGGGCTGATGCAATAAGGAACAAGCTAAGGAACGAATTCGGCATAGTCCTAGAAGACACGCCCAGTGGAGTCAAGTGGAAGAAGGCGGGCTAGGTCTCGACGCCTTGATCAGGAAGTGCGTCGAAGAAGACCTTGCCGAAGTCATGAAGCTCGAGGAGGAGTCATTCAAATTCCCGTACGACATGGAGACCTTCACCCATTTCCTGTCCTCCGACCGGGCGATATTCCTGGTCTATGATCTCGATACCTCAGTGGAGGGCTACATCATCTGCGACATCCGCGGTGAAGACGTTGGCGCGATCGTGTCAATCGCTGTCTCGTCGAAATACAGGCGCACAGGTCTGGGGTCTGCACTGCTCGATGCTGCAATGTCGAAGATGCGCGGCAAAGCGTCAAAGCTCGTGCTTCAGGTGGCCAAGTCAGCCGAAGGCGCAATACGATTCTATAGGATCCACGGGTTCACGACAGAGGGCACCCTGCCCCACTATTATCCTGACGGAGAGGACGCACACCTCATGACAAGGACCCTCTAGCTCAGGTCACCCCTATCAGCAG
>JBGOYZ010000047.1:0-6313 GCA_041479945.1 Thermoproteota archaeon | reverse complement strand
CAGTTGTTACTGTCGCTGTCATTGCGATGGCTACTGTTCCGGGCATCACCTTGAAGATGGTCGTGCCAGTGATCACGGATGTGCAGACAAGACCTCAAAACGGCGAGAACTTGATTTCCATCTCGAATTCGTGGTCGCTGTTCATTACGATATCATATGCCGGTGGACAACAGCAAGTTGAGGAGAGCACTGGTATCTTTCCCATGAGCTACGATGAGGCCATCTTCAACGCAAGAAAGGCAGGAATGGTCGAATACACTCCTATCTGCATAGCAACGTATGAATCGCCAGATCGGACCGGCTCGGTCGTATTCGCGAACTTGACCTTCCTGAGCGGCTACCTCGGCCTCAGACTCAAGCAGTCCGTTCCAGCAGGCAACGATACGAACCGGATATTCATAAGCAATGGGCTGTTTCCGACGAATGAATTCATCCCTGATTCCCTCACGGTTGCAGGGACAGCACTGAAGATTGTTGGCACCTACGAGAACTCAACCCTCCAACTCTTGAACGGAGAAGCACTGGAGAACTATCTCAAAGCGAGACTGCTCTTCACAGGGATTTTAGACTGGGAGTCGCTGACCTCGTCCCCCGAGCCGTCGTGGGAAGCTTCATCACCGGGGGGAACTCCACCCAGTGAGGAGAACATGTCGGGCTGGTTGCTCAGAGAGGTCTGGGGGCCAAAGCGCCCCATTTCATTGCCGATAGTGGGAGTGGCCGACATTCAGGCCATTGGAGGTCTTCCGGCCAGTGATCAGGTGCTAGTCGTTGTTGGGCTGTGCCAAGGCAGCGACGCACTAACCAGGGCCGAGGACTATCTGAGATCCTTGATCTCGACGACCAAGATAGCGCTCAGACGCACGAAAACAGGCGCCTCGAGTTCGACCACCGTTGACTTCGTCTCCTCATACTCAACGACCGTAGCAGCAGGTTCACAGGCGAAGACAACGCATGTGGGGTTCCCAGTGCCGATGGCCTTCGGAACTTGGCCCTCGCAACTCATACTGATGTCCATCGGATCATTGATCATCCTGGGTGTAGTGTTGAACTCCACATACGAGCGCAGGCGCGAAGCCGTGATAATGTCCAGCCTTGGATCACCGCCGAGCTTCATCACCTACTCATTTGTCGCAGAGGGATTGATGCTCGGGATAATGGGCGCTTGCATAGGGTATTTCCTGGGTTATGCCTGGGCGCATTGGATAGGCGTAAGTTCTCCGGAGATAACTTCCGACCTCCACAGCCTGACCCCCCTAATTCTGGTCCTCTTCGTCTCATTGTTCGTCACCGGGATCGGTTCATACTTCCCTGCAAGGGGGGCGATTCTGAAAGTTGTGCCAAGCAAAGTGATGCTGAGGAGAGAGGTGGGCTACATCAAAGTCGACGAGGACGGCACCAGGAGGGTACCGATTCCTCTGAGGCTCAGAAGCGACCAGCTGGGGTACTTCTCCTCCTTCCTCTCCAATATGGCTCGCTACTACTCCCTCAACAGTTACGGCATCAGCGTTCTCTCACATAGGACAGAGGCCGATCGCGAGGAACTGGACATAAGCTACAGGGGGCTTGATGGCCTTTCGGAGAGACTGGTGGACTACGACGTGGAGATCAGATACGTCCCTATTGGGGAATTCTACCAGATAGAACTAGTCGCCCGAAGCCCCGACCGAGAGTGGACGAACGATCAGAAACTGCTGGTGAAGCACATGCTCTACGACCTGCGGGTCGAACTCCTGAAGATCACACTCTCGAGACAGTGGGGATCTCACTGACATGTGAACCTACGTCCTAGCGGCGGGGCATTGGTTGCGTCCGACTCTGTCCCGCCGTTCATGCACTAGGTTCCTCACAATACCCGAGAAGCTGTGACCTCAGGGGAAACGTGGCGAACCATGCTATCGTCTGAAACGACGAGTCGAGCAGACTGAGTCCGACGACTTGTCTACACAGAACAGGTTATTATAGATCAGTCTGAGTTTCGCTCTTGCCTTCAATTGGACAAGGTCGAGAGAGTCCTTCGCGCTCTGGAGATCCAAGAACCGGACAAAGTTCCCAAGGGCGAGCTGCAGATCCACGACGAGTTGGTGTCTGCTCTCTTGGGGCACAGCATCGACGATTGGTTTGAGGCACATGTCGAGGTCCGCAACATGCTCAACATCGATCTGGTCAACTATGGATTAGAGGGCGGGCCAAGACCACAGCTTCTCCGCAAGACGGAGCAGGGATATCCAGTGTACAGAGACTGGCTCGGCAACGAGTGGGTCGACAGCGGCAAAACCAAGCAGTACCTGAAGAGCGGCATCGCTTCACCAAATGACATGGACAACTTCCACATGCCGGACATCGGACTCTTCCACGCCTCAAGCGTCGAGCGCTGGGCTCATCAGACTGACTTCTGCGTCTTCGCACAAGTGGGCGGAGTATTCGACTCGATATACCCGATACTGGGCTTGGAGAACTACGTGAAGGCCCTCTTCCTTCACTCATCGTCGTTGAAACACGTGATCGAGGAGGTGCACAAGTTCAACCTAGAGGCCGTAAAGCTGCTCGCCGATTCCGGTGCACACGTGATACTAGTAGGCGACGACTTGGCTTTCGACAGCGGTCCGTTCATGTCGCCGAATCTCCTCAAGGAATACGTCTACCCCTACCTTGCCGAGGAGGTGAAGGCCGCTCACAAGCTGAACCTTCCGGTTATGCTCCACTCCGACGGCAACGTGACGTCGCTGATGAGCGACATCGTCAACTTGGGGTTCGATGGCCTGCATAGCCTTCAACCAAGTTCGGGAGTGGACATCGTCGCTGTGAAGCGCCAGTGGGGAGACCGCATTTGCCTGATGGGGAACGTCGACTTGGACTACCTTCTGACAATGGGCACAGCCCGTGAGGTCGAAGCGGAGGTCAAGAGGCTGATGCGGGAGGTGGCTCCCGGCGGAGGATACATCATGAGCACGACGAACGTGCTGACGAGGTACGTCCCGCCCGAGAATGCCTTGGCCATGTACAGGGCCGCTGAGAAGTACGGGCGCTATCCGATCACAGTTTCGGCATAGCATTCGGCTCCGATTCCACACGAGCCACTGGCATCCCACATTACGTGAACCCGAAGCTTCACGGGGGCGGGGGTGGCCCGGAACTCGGTTTCCTTGCTGATCTCAGAACCATCACCACTACGACAACCACAACCGCCACTACTACCATTCCGCCCCCTACGAGGAGCCACGGGAACCTGCCAGGAAGCTCCTCCGTGCTCACAACGACCCGGTTGGAGTCGGCTGACAACTCTTCGGCATCAATAGTACGGACTGTGAAATAGTATGTCGTGCCGGGAGACAAGCCAGTCACCTCGTAGCTTGTGTTATTCCGATCGCTAAAGGTCGCGATGTGGGCCCCGATGTTTCCCGACGCGGAGGATTGGTATACTTCATACTTGGCGAAGTCGTTGTTCGTGTTCTCCGTCCAGCTCAAGGAAACGGAGTCCGTTGTGATGTCGCTGTCCCCCGGCATGCTCAGTTGCACCTTCGTCGGAGGGCCCGTGTCATTTTCGGTGAGCCACCCTGAGTCCGTAGGCGTTCCGTCCCCGCTTGGCTGACCCGATGACTTGAGCTCGATGTCAACTCTCATGAGAACAGTTGTGTAGGGGTTCCACGTCGACAGTGTGAAGTAGATCGTGGATCTCTGGGAATCGCCCTCGGTGAACTTCTCCACGACGTACGGCCCGTAAGGTCCGCCAAAAGTGCTTTCCCTCAATGGATCCGACAGATTGTCCCTTCCCGGCCAGTGGATGAACTTCGCGTAGCCTTCTCTCAGTGCGTTGAACAGCGTCTGCTTGCCGGACCAGCTCCCCCACGGATTCGCGGAGGACCTCATCAGGACGCCACTGTACAGCATGATCCACCTCTTGAACTGTGCGTGCCAGAATACCGAGAATTCCCCTATGATTGGATCATGAAAGAGCGGCGCGGCATCGGCCTCGTTCAGACTCCACTGTGGGTTTCCACTTGCATCCGTTCCCCTGAAGTAGCTGACCGCGGACTTGTCGTCGATGGAGGCAAGGGGCATGTACGCCAGATACGGATCGCTCTTCCTGTACTCCCCACTGCCCCAAATCAGCAACCCTTTGCCGGAGGACTGCGGAAGCCCCGGTATCTCTGAGTTGTTGACAGCCACGACCTGTACATTGAGAAACTTGGCGGTGGAGAAGGTGTAGAGGTATGTGAACTTCCGTGTGTTGTCGTCAAATCTGGCCAGAACAGAGCTGCCCATGGTCCTCTCGCTTGTGTGATTTGTGGTGAAGTAGACGTATGCTACCCCGTTGATGTCTACGCCTTCCATCGGAACCTCGAACGGTCCTTGAGATAGACCCGGAACTATGGGCGGCAAGAACTTGCTAGGCCGACCAATATAGAAGATTAGATCAAGACCATCGTCGGGGTTGAAGTCCGTAGTGTGCGCCCAACTGTCGTCCTTTGGCAGTACACCCGAGTAATTGTTCCACCCGGCCGTATCTCCGAAGAGAAATATCAATTCCCCTTTGTGTTCAAAGGACACTCCTAGGTCGGTGCCAAACACCCCATATCTCGTGGCAGTGAGGCTCAGCGTGGATCGGTTCATCTGCCTATCGAAGTCCCCGACCAGTTGGCAGACTTTCGCGATGGTTCCTTCGACACGGACAACGATGTCATTGCCCGCAGCCAAACTGCCGAATCGTGGGACGGCAAGGGGCGCCAGCAACACAAGCGAAAGAGTGAGAAGCAATGAGAGCTTGGACAAATGCCTTGCTGCAGACGAAATCGAGTGTGATCTTGCCTCTAACACCAAGGCCAAACCTCGCAGAGATGCCAGCGGACGGTATAAGAGTACTGAAGCGCAAGAAAGGTGTACTTTATGCGACTGTTCATGACGCATAAACTCCCCAACACGTTGCTGTCAGCAACCAGGAGAACCGATGAAGGTCGTCGACTTGGCAACGCAAGCTAGGTCAGCCCCAGGTGCAAGGTCCGGCAAGTGCAGGTGAGTCAGAAGGACGATGCAGGTGCGAGGAATGTAGCTCATTGGGTTCTGCAATCGCCTACCTGCCCAAGCCAGTGAGCATCTTGCAGAACATGTGTTGTCTCAGCGGTCTCAATCTTGTACCATCAGATCTGCGAAATGTGCAACAACTGTACCATTGGTTATGCCCGGCTGGAAACTCCAATGCTAATATATAGGGCCTCCCGGCGCTTGTCCCAGGAACAGCTAAAGGTATGTGTTATGTACGCGGTCGAAACCCTAGATCTGACGAAGTATTTCGAGAAGAAGGGCTCGAAGTCAGCTAGAATCGTAGCTGTTGATCATGTGAGCTTCGGAGTGAAAGAGGGAGAGTTTTTCGGCCTACTTGGGCCTAACGGCGCGGGTAAGACCACTCTCATCAAAATCCTATGCACTCTCATAATCCCTGATGAAGGAACGGCAAGAGTGGCAGGGTACGACGTGATGAAGCAGCCGGATGGAGTCAAGGAGAGCATAGGCTGGCTTCATGGCGAAACTGGCGGGAGAGCACTCTACTGGCGGCTTTCGGCGAGGGACAACTTGATGTTCTACGCCTACCTTCAGAACATACCGTCTGACGTGGCCAAGAAGAGGATAGACGCGCTTCTGGACTTCTTCGACCTGACCAAGGACGCGGACAGACTGGTGAAAGATTTCTCAACAGGTATGAAGGTAAGGGTCATGCTCGCAAGGACCTTTCTCCCCAACGCTCCTGTATTGCTAATGGACGAACCCACGGTTGGCCTTGATGCGCTGGGTGCCATCGAGACCCGGAAGCTCCTTCGTTCTGTCTGCAAGGACCTCGGCAAGACCATAGTCTTCACGACTCACAACATCGTGGAAGCCGAGAGGCTGTGCGAAAGGATAGCCGTGATGGACAAGGGCAAGGTAGTGGCAATCGACACACCTCTGAGGCTGAGCGAGATGACAAGGAAATTCCGGGGGGTGGAGGTGAAGGTCTCAGGATCGCAGGAGGACGCGTTGAAGGTGCTCGAACGAGTTGAAGGAGTCAAGCGAGTCAGGAACGTCCGGCCTGAGGAAGACCACACAGTCATTCAACTGGAGGTTGTCAACGAAGATGAGGCCTTGACGAGAATACCTGAGTCCCTCAGGAGAAATGGATTGAAACTCATTGGAATTCAAGTGGCGCTGCCGACATTGGAGGAAGTCTTCATGAGTCTGACAGGAGGCGAAAAGGAATGAAGCAAGCTGAACTCGTGAAGATACTTGAGGAAGACAAGCCTCACGTGAAGCTCCCCCTGAGACAGTTCTACGGGGTCGTGTG
>JBGOYZ010000046.1:0-6401 GCA_041479945.1 Thermoproteota archaeon | reverse complement strand
GCGAGGGTTCGTGACAGAGTGATCGTCACAGGTAGCGTGGGCAACCATGGCGTCGCGGTCATGATAGCTCGGGGAGAGTTCGGACTGTCTGCAGATGTAAGGAGCGACTGCGGTTCTCTATCTGACTTGGTGTTGCCATTGCTGAGAAAGTTCGGGTCCAAGGTTCACGCGTTGCGTGATCCCACGAGGGGCGGCCTAGCCACTGTGTTGAACGAGATATCGATCGAGTCTGGCGTCGCCATCGAGGTAGACGAGAAAAGCATCCCGATCGAACCCGGTGTCAAAGCCGCTTGCGATCTTCTGGGGATGGACCCTCTGTACATGGCATGCGAGGGGACGATGGTTCTGATCGTAGACAGAGGAATTGAGAACTTGGTGTTGCGCGAGTTGCGGAAAAGAGGTGCACGTAGGGCAATGACAATCGGAGCAGTTGCAGGATCACCGAAGGACAGGGTCACAATGACTACGTCTATCGGAGGAAAGAGATACCTAAGCATGCTGAGGGGTATGTCTCTCCCCAGAATCTGCTAGCCCTCAGTGACGTCCTCTAGAGGCCCTTGGAGGCCTTCTCCGCGTCAGCCCCCTCGTGAACGACCTTCATCACGGCTTTGATGACGGCGCCGGGGTTCTCATGCTGGAAGACATTGCGCCCCACAACCACGCCTGCAGCACCTACTTCCATTATGATCTGGACGACCTTGAGGAAATCCAGAGGCGTCTTGGCCTTCGCTCCTCCTGACATCAACACAGGGACAGGGCACGCTTTGACCACCTCTGCGAACGTTTCCCTTGATCCGGTATAGTACGTCTTAATCAGGTCGGCTCCGACCTCGGCAGCTGCCCTCGCTGCATACCTGACTATCTCGACATCTTCCTTCTTCTGCATGTGGGGCCCTCTCGGGTAGGCCAGATTCAGCAGAGGCATTCCGAACACTTCACATTCGGCAGCGATTGCCGTGAACTGAGCTAGCATTTTGTCCTCATGCGGTGCACCCCAGTATACAGTGGCCGACACACCGTCGGCGCCGAGTGCCACCGCGTCTTTCACTGTCGCGATCGGATCCTGAGTGTATTCACCCTCGGGCGGTCTGAGTGTAGTTTTCCCTGTGAGCTTAATGACCAGTGCAGTCTTGTTTGCCCAAGCTCCCCAAGTCAATCTCGCAGTGCCTCTGGGCATCATGATCGCATCCACGCCGGAATCCACGACCTTGCCTATGATGACCTTCGGGTCAAGATGTGCTGGAGGGAAGTCCTTGGGACCGTGCTCGATCCCGTGGTCCATGGCGAGAATGACAGCCTTTCCGTCTCCGTTTCCCAGTATCTTGTTCAACCTGACGCTCTTACCCACGGATGAAACCGTGTCGAACGTTTTCATTTCTGCACCACTTGTGCTCAATCGCGTGGCCTCGTATATAAGGAAAACGCAAGGAAAGTGCAACCGGGTCCGAATCATCAGATGAGCGCGACACGGCGCCAACGCACTCAGTCGACGCGGTCAAGCAGACACAAGACTGATTAACCTGCAAGAGATCTGTGGTGCGATGGAAGGGTTCACCATACAACAAGCGAAGTTGTCAATAGGTGAGGCCAGGGAAGCCATCCAGTACTATCTCAAGTCAGGTAAGGTTACCAGAGCCAAGCTGCCCGAGGAAATAGACAAGCCAGTCGGCGTCTTCGTTACGTTGAAGAAGCACAACAAGAACGGCGAAAGGCTGAGGGGTTGCATAGGATTCCCCGAGCCGATATACGAACTCTCTCGGGGCCTGACGAAAGCAGCTGTGTCGGCAGCCTTTGCGGACCCGAGGTTCCCTCCCGTAGAAGAAGATGAACTGCCTCACATATCGCTTGAGATCAGCATACTCTCTCAGCCACAGCTTGTTGATGTTCCGAAGCAGGAGATACCGGCTTCGATTGAGGTGGGAAAGCATGGCATCATCATCGAGCGTGGCTTCAACAGGGGCCTGTTATTGCCCCAGGTGGCGGTCGAAGAGGGCTGTGACTCGGAGGGGTTCCTCACATTGGGGTGTTTGAAGGCCGGCCTGTCTCCCGATTCTTGGTTGGCCAAGAACGTGAATGTCTATGTCTTCACCGCAAAGGTCTTCAAAGAGGTTGAGCCGATGGGGGAAGTCGTCGAGGAAGAGCTCGGTTCACTGTAGTCTTCGGCAGTACGATGAACACATACGTTTTGTACGCTTTGCTTAAGTGAGAACAGAAAGCAAGACAATCAAGAGGTGAGCAACAAAGGAAGGGTGCTATCCAGTACAAACTCGGTTTGCAGAATGACTAAGAAGGCACAGCCTGTCCCTCCACTCTTCTGAGGACAACCCTGGTCTCGCTGGACTGAACGAGCCTCAGGTTCCTGATGGACTTGACAGCGTCGGTCAGGGTTGCTATGTCTGCGAACGATGCCCTCACAATCGCGGTCTCGTTCTCGAGGAAAAGGATCTCATCGACGCCTGCTATCTGGGACAGGCTGGACCATATTTCCTCCTCATTTCCCTCTTTGATCTTGAGGACTATCAGAGCCTGCAACCCATTGCCACCAGCTTGATCATTTCTTCCTTTCAGCCTTCACGACTGCCATCTCAAATGATGCGATCGAGGGTTCGGATCTCAGGTGATTTTCCAGCCACTTGAGTTCATCGCCAGACAGCACTTCCGCCATCGCTATGATGTCGTCCTTGCCGGTCACCTCAAATGCCTCGGTGATCCCTTCTATCTTGGATAGGCTCTCGGCCGCGGAACTCTCCGGGCTCTTCTCTCTGGCGAATATGACTACTCTCAAAGCGTTCGTGCAAACGCACACTCCCTATAAAAGGATAGCGAGATAATGTGGAACAGACGCCTGTGTTCAATTCGTTCGAGTGCACATGTGCTTCGAGCCCAGCTCAAGCTATCGGGCTTTGGCTTCTTGTCCGTAATACTGCGAACCTAGTAGCCTCTGCGGAAGCGTCCTCTCGGCCTGAAAGCTCTCTCTCCGAAGTCCTTCTCTGACAAGTTGTTCTCGGTGTTCACTTCTGGAACGTCTGTCTCCCCTTTGGCTATGGACCCGTACCTGCCGACGTTCAGCCTCATCTTTCCTTTGAAGAATGAGACGTATCCGTTCTTTATCTCAAGGACATCCCCCGGCTTCCCGAGGTCGATGTTCTCGTTCCAGAGTGTGAGGAGTACTGTTCCGGTCTCGTCGCCAACGGTTGCCTCCGTTACCTTGTTCATCTTCTCACTGAATCGGTCCGCGACTTCTCTGGTCTCTCCCAGGCTGACTACCTTGACTGTGATGTCGGTGTTACGCGAGTCAGGACTGAGCTCTGCGACCTTCTGCTTAGTTGTCTTCAAGAGGTTTTCCCTTTGGGGTCCTTGTGCTATTGGCCATTATAAAGGTTGAGGAGCGTGCCCGTGCCCGAACCAAACTGGCGGCCAACTCGAGCGACGACCCATCATAGTGTTACGCTCAGTTTCTCCTTGGTCTTCGCCTTCAGGTACTGCAGGTACACTTCCTCGAGCTCTCGTGCGTGCTTCGTTAGCGCGTTGAACGCCTCAAGCTCGGTCTTCTTCAGGTTCTCGATGAACCATTGGTTCTCGCGAAGCCAGTACCCGTCGTCCCCCTGCATGTACGGCAGTGAAACGTTGTCGTTTGTAGCCTTGAGATCCTCCTCAGTCAGAGGTTCTAGAACAACCCTTCTGACCTTGGAGAAGACCTTGTCGACATCTTGAGTCTCCAATCCCATGAACTTCGCGTTCGGAGCGGACAGCCTAGATATGTGCGCCGACTGGATGGATCCGTAGATGATGTTGGCTGCTATTCTCAGACTGTAGGGGTTCAGGTCCGTCCATATGCCTATGGGATATCCGGCGTCGCTGAATTTCCTGAGCATCCTCCTCATTCCTCTGGAGGGCTGCCCCCCTAGCATGGCTACGCCTATCTTCAACCTCTCCGGGATGCCTAGCTCCATCAGGTTCCTGTAGATACCTTCCTTCTCGATTGCGATGAGGGCCTTGATGTTCGAGTTGCCTATTTCGATGTACTCAACGTTGCCCGGTACAGAGTAGCCATCTCCTCCTGTCTGCATGCAGTTGATCGTCATCTTGGGCTCCTTCAGGGTGATGTCGCCGTACAGGTATCCCTTGGACTGGGCGACAACGCCAAAGGTCTCCCTGCTGAGCTCGTGAAGGACCTCCGCAACTCTGATCACGTCGTCCGACTCGGCTTGGTTCGACGGTATGAGAAGGGGGTGTCTGGACTTCTGCAGGTAGTAGTAGTCCCTCTTCGTCGTCGAGAGCCCGATCTCCAGCCTTTCGTGCGACACCCTAGTCAGGAACGCGAGCGCGGTCAGCTTCTTGAGGCTGCTCTTCCTGTCCCCTCTGATCTCAGTTGAACCATTTCCAAGCTCGTATGTGTGTAGGTTCAAGTCAAACTTGACATTCGACTTGCTCAGCCGCCTGTGTTCCACACTGGGAATATCCCCTTTGGACAGCGTGTCGCTTATCCGAGAGCCGAGTTCCTTCAGCCTATCCATTACTTCCTGAACAGACAGGGATTTCTCAGACATCAGTGTCAGTCCTCCCGAAGAGCTTCCTTATTGTACCCTCATAGTCCAACTTCTGGGTACCCATGATTGTGGCCGCTTCTTCGGCCAGTATCTCGTAATATCCCCTGAAGTACTCGAGTCTCTTCGCCGCGCTTTCCTCCTTGTTTCTCCTCTGGATGTGAGTCCTCATCCGTCTTCCGAGTTCCTGCAGCGCTAGGGTGAGCTCATCGTGTATCTCTGCGACTCTGGCCACCGCGAACTTACCTGGGCTAGTGTAAGGGACTCTGCTGGCGACTATCGACGCCACGAAGATCACGCTGTCAGTTGGGATCCCCTTCTCGCCCATCTCAAGCCCGTAATTTCTCCAGTCCACTTCTGATACTGCGCGATATAGCTCACAGTCAGAAAGATCGTAGGGAAGCGGCACCTTGTTGGCCAGCCTTATCACGGCCACTTTCTTCTGCTCGCCGTAGTCGGCCACGGACTGGCCTCCCATTGCGACCGCGACCTCTGTCTTGAACGGTATGCCTTGGTAGCTCCAAGGCGGCCTCGAGACTGCATCTATGAAGTCCGCGTCGGGAAACAAGTTCTTCAACGAGGACCTGAGTTCGTCCTCTCCGATGTAGCTGAGAACGTCGAGTTTGGGTCGCCTCAGCTTCATGTTTCTGGCTGCCTCAAGCACTCTGTCCGCCTTGATGCTCTTGGGCTTCAGGTTCGGAGGCAGTTTGGCCACCTGTAATATCCTCCTGGCGGTCTTCCCGGACATCATTGCGAAGTGCTTGGAAAGGAAGCTCGCCAATGTCCTACAGTCATCATCCACTTCAGCCATTCTGTAAAGGGTTCCAGCGTCTATCGAAGAGAGGTGGGGTTTGATCTCCTTCGTCATCGGAGGCATGTTGCCAGTCGCCCTGTCCAACATCAGTTCGCTGCTTTCGCCTGCGATTTTCTTCGCAAGGGTGAGACGCATGTGCGGATTGCCTATTGACAGCTCTTTCAGGTAGCGTTCCACTTTGTCCGAGTATCTTCCGGGCAGAAAGAGTTCGACCAAGGTGCCATGATCCTGAACCCATGGAACGTCGCCTTCCTCGACGATTACCGGCTCGTTCTTGTCGACGTCTATTCTCATGACGATTCTCTTCGCGTTCTGGTTGCCCGCGACTCTGCTGATCACTGTGGTCGGCCTAAGGGTCGTGAGCTGCGAGTACAACACAACCGCCGAGATCCCGATCCCCTGCTGGCCTCTGCTCTGTTTCAAGGTGGTGAGCTTGGATCCGTACAACAGTTTCCCGATGGAGTCACCGACCTTGTCGGGCATGATCCCGACTCCATTGTCCTCCAATCTCACCCTGTAGATGGACGCTTTCCGGCCTCTGCCGGTCTGTGATGGGAGCGTGATCTCGTCCTTCGTCTCCTCGATCTCCAGGCGCAGGTCGGGTAGGATGCCACCCAGCTCAGTGGCGTCCAGCGAATTGTCAATCATCTCCTTCAATGTCTGGAGCAGAGAGTGTTCGGGGTCACTGAAGCCGAGCTGATGGAGATTCCTCTCGAAGTACTGTGCGGGGTTCGACTCCCGCATTTTCTGCGCCTCCAGTTCAGCGGCCAGTCTAAGTTGGTCAACTGTCATTTGATGATACTGGCTCTGGAAGCATGCCCCGTTAATTAAGGATTTCCGAGGTTTCGTGGCCTGTAACCCACGAAATCGCGACTTTTCGTCGTCGTGGGATTCTGTTCTCAATGCGGGGTGCTTGGTTGGGAGTTCAGAACTCGTCGGGGATGTAAATGTGCGGGAAGTGCTTCGGGAACAATCTGTCCATTGCCCTGAGCGCGGCATCGCTGCTCTTGGCTGACCCAGACCTCACCAGTTCCGATGGC
>JBGOYZ010000045.1:0-6773 GCA_041479945.1 Thermoproteota archaeon | reverse complement strand
TTTCTTGCACCCCGTCGCTCCAGCCGGAAAAGACGGACATGGTCCTGTTCCATAGATCCTGCGGGACGGACGCGTTGACCTTGACCCTTGACCCCTTCGGGTACCACCCATCGATTCGCCCACCACCGTACATGCCGATTCTAACCCGGTACTCCCTTGTCCAGATTGCTGCGAGCGTCACCGGGCTCGACACGACGATGGGAATGGTAGAGTTCCATCCCGCGAACGCCCAGCGTGAGAGAGACGTGTCGTTGACGATAGTTGGGCTCATTTCAGGAGTCATACTGACTCCCATCTTGTACCAACCCGAACCCACTGCGGTTCCTCGCTCTGAGATCGCCTGCAAGTAGACCTCGTCATGATATGTAGTCGTGACGTAGAGAGGTGAGGTGACGGTCAGAGTGCACGGACTGCTCGTAACCAATGCCCCACTCACGTTGAAGCAATCCAGTATCTTGCGCCTTCCTTGACCCTCACTGACACACTGCGGAGAAGTGAAGGTCAGTCTTGACCCCCTCGGTTGCCATGATGTGGTTGAATTGCCCAAGCCGACGAACTGAACGAGGTAGTCTTGTTCCCAGACAGCCTTGAACGTGGTTACTTGGGTGATCCTCACGACGTCGGCGGTACCAATGGTGAACGACGGGCGACCAGAGACGTTCACTGACCATCCGATGAGCCTGTACTTCATCAGGTCCGACTCAATGACCTCTGCCGGGGCAACGGTCGGCAACACGTACGACCCTGACTTCTGAAATGAACACCCTGACGTGGTTCCCCTGTCCGAGAGCACGTCGACCTTGTATTCCGGGGAGAAGGTCACGATGTAGCTCTCATACACTGAAGGGCTGGAGTGAGACATATACCTGATGGTGAGATTGATCGAGACTGTTTTGTAGTCCAGCGGAGTAGTCCCTGGCTCATACGTGAATGTGGCTTTCTCCACAGGCGCGGCTCCAGTTTTCTGGTCTGGTGTAGTGCTTCCGTAGTTCGCTGTGGTATACCACATGTAAGTTGCTGGAGACGGGATGTTGACCCAAGAGAAGTTGACCGTGACTGGAATGGACTGCAGCGGTTGGGTTATTCGGATCGATATCTGGACTGAATGGCCACCTGAGGACGCATACAGTTCGACCTGCTCCACACCTCCGGCTAGGCGAATGAGACTGGCTAGGAGGATGACTGACACAGCAAGGCACCGTGTCGTCGAGCTCGTGGCAGGAAATCGTCTAGAGCGTCTGAATGAACTCATCTAGGATTTGAGGTCCGCTGAAATATAAGCGCCCCTAACGCACTACCTTTTAAGTGAACTTGTGAGAATCAGAGTGGCGAATGAGGTCCACCTCAACGTTCCGATATCATGACGAAAGATGGGCGGGCTGACGCCTCTTCTCAAACAAACGATGCTTTGATCCCGAACCTCTTAGCAAGTTCAGTGATGTTGGTTTTCCAGTTCTCCTCGTACCGTCTTGGGTTCCTTGCCATTTCCAAGAACGTGTCCATTCCTTGCGGGTAGTCTGACTCGTATGTCTTCAAGATCGCTCTTTTCATCACGGAACTGAAGTTTAGGAAGTCGAAGAGTAGCTCATGGAGTCCTAGCTCGGACGCGCTCTCCAGTATCGGCCTGTACTGCACATCAAACGGTTCAGCCACGGGGATGTGAGGAGCGACAAACAGCCCTCCCTTCACGCCTGACTCCAAGACACTGCGAAGCGCATTGATCCTCGCCTCTGGCGGGGTCGCAGCCGGCTCAAACGCCCCGTATACTTCCCTATCTAGTGACGAGATGCTGAAAGTAACCTCCGATTCACGATGCTCGGTCAAGAGGTCAAGGTCTCGCAGAACCAGGCTGGATTTGGTTAGAATGCTGATTGGGAATTCAGTCTTGACCAGACACTCCAGAACCCCTCTTGTGAGGCGATAATGCGACTCCAAGGGTTGATATGCGTCGGTCATCGAGCTCAGCAACACTTTTCCCGATGCCTTCTTTCCCGTCTCTCTACAGACGAGATCGGGTATGTTCGTCCTAGCGTAGACCTCGAGCCCCCAAGGAATCGGTGGACTGGTTCTTGGCCTGAAATATCGCTGGACGTAGCAGTACCTACACCCGTGCTGGCAGCCCAGATATGGATTCACAACGTAGTCTGAGAGCGATGAACGTGACAGGCCTTGCTTTGCTGCGATCTCTCCGAGCATAGAACGACCTGAATGCGGGTGAATTATGGAAGGAGCGGTATTCCCAGAAACCATGACACCAAGTAAGCGAGGACGTATGCTACTATTGATATGAGGAATGCTCGAATCCATCCAACGTCAAACGAGAACCTTATCACAAACAACCAGAGCACGACAGCTGCCAGACTGAACAGGAAGCTACCTCTGAAGAAGTAGAACACTATTGAACCCAGTAACGATGCAATCAGGGCCCCAACGAACCCGCCCTTAGACGCCAGCAACTTGGCTGAGATCAGAAGCACGAAGGCACTCACGATCCATATCGACAGGAAGTACACTATCTCAAAGAGAGTCGGGTCGGACACCAGGAACATGGCTCTTGAAATCTGCTAGGATATATTAATCTAATGTACTGTGACGGGCGATCCGCTGTTCTACCAGCCTGACCGTGTTGGTGATGTTCTTCCAGTGTGATCCTTTCCAGTAGATCTTGCCGCATGATTCGCACGACCAGGTGACGCGCCCCAGTCTGTCTTCTCCCGTCACCTTGAGTTGCCCTCCACAGACAGTGCATCTAGTGTTCTCCAGCTGGGGCTTGAGATCAGCTTGGATCATCACGACCGCCAGCTTGTCTACTATGGAATCGCCCGTAACCAAGATCGAACTCAAGCCCTTTCTTGTGGCCTGGGCGTGAAGCTCTCTATCTGACGTGAGAAGGATCCCTCCCGCCTTGGCGACTTCTATCAGCGAGGGGTCTGACCTACCCCGCTTGTATCGAACCTCGTGACCCATTATCCTCAACCATTTCGCCACGTCCCCTAGCATCTCATCAGCAACGAAGAAATGACTCATGGCTGGTTCCGGATGATATGGTGGGGTGATGATTTTCGATCGTCGTTCGGTGTTTCAAACTCCAGGGATATCAAGGGCCCTCGGTCCTCAGCCCCAGTCGTGCGCCACAGTCTTCGCACACGAACCGGCCTTCGGAATAGGTCAACCTCTCCCCCCATTGTCCGCACTCTTCGCAATACCCCTCATAATGGTCCACCCTGTTCACGACCGTGCCTGCTGACGTTACCACCTCGTAGTATTTCTCAAGGATGGCCGGCATCGTCCTCATGATGTCACGCTCAGTGATAATGCCGATGAGCTTGTCATCTCTCACCACACCGAGTCTCCTGAACTTGTGAAGTCGCATCGCGTCCAATGCTCTCACCACACTCTTGTCGTGATCCATTTTCACGAGTGGTGACGACATGATCTCAACTACCTTGGTCTGTCTTGGATCCTTTCCCCGAGCGACCGCTCGAGTGACTATGTCCCTCTCGGTCACGATCCCCACGGTCTTCGCCGACGAATCGACTATGACTATCGACCCCACGTCGTGCAACTCCATCTGATGGGCCGCTTCCTCAACCGTACTATCCTTGCCTAGCTGATACACGGGCGAGCTGACTATGTCACCGACCGTTATGCGAATGTGCGAGAAAGGATCTCCTTCCATCTCGGTTTCGTTCATGTGGTCGGAACCCGCTAATAAAACTCTTTGCCGAATCTCCAAAACGTGAAACGGGGAAGATGGCGAGAAAAGGAAGGAAATTCCCCAGCGGAATAGTCGGGCGTCTCGGAATCCATCACTCCATCAACTTCATGGTGAACCAGTCTTTGTTCTTCATCTTCGACAGAGCAGCCCTGTCCTCAACTTCTCCCAAGGGGGCCATTGAAACACCCTGCACTTTCGTAAGCATCAAACAGATCGCCCGGAGACGAGGATCATACGCAACCTCTCCTGCCTCGAAGCTGCTCCTGGCCTTGTCAACCGGGACAGCTAGGTTCACAAGCAGGACCGCAGTGCCACCTGTCATGGACAACGCGCCCTCAAGTGGTAGACTCTCTACTACTCCAGAGAAGACCCTAGGTGCCAAGTGCCTGGATAGCTGTAGCTGAATGGAGTGACCAGACTGAAACGACAAGAGGATGTGCACTTGGTTCTTCGGAAGGGTCAAGCTAGCCCATCTCGACAAGACTTAACTTCGGAGTACTTAAGCAGGGACAGATGATAGCCCCACTTGGAGTGGAGGACGAGAAGAGAAGGCTGCTGGATGAGAAGAAGAGGACAGAGGACGAGTGCGAGGCCCTCAGGGCCAGATATGAGCGTGGGGAGATATCCGATGACGAGTTCGGCAGCAGACAACATGAGTTAGAGAGGCAGTTCGTGGAGATAATGGACAGGATTGCCCAAATGAGCTACCTCTTGGGAGAATAATCCCGGGAATCTGTTCCTTTGCCGCCCATAGTCGCAAAGAATTAATATCTCCGGCAAAAACCTCACATCGGGCACCATGAGTTCAGTTGAGGGCAATATTCCCGTACTTGTTGTGAAGGAAGGTACTTCAGACAGAGAAGAGGACGAGGTGAGGAACCACATACTGGTCAGTTCCAATGTAATCTCCGATGCTCTCAGGCCATTGTTGGGCCCCTGCGGGAGGTTGAAGCTGATAATGGACACGTTCGGGGATGTAACAGTCACCGGGAGTGGTGCTGCAGTGTTAGAGGAGGTCGATGTGGAACACCCGGTGGCGAAGCTCATTGTCGAGATGGGCAAGACCCTGAACAAGGAGGTCGGAGACGGCGTGACAACGTCCGTGATCATATCGTCCGAGTTGATAAAGCGAGGCGTGGCCTTGGCAGGTCAAGGCATTCATCCGACGATAGTCACTCAAGGCTACCTGAAGGCTGCCGCAGTCGCAATCCGCGTGATGGAGAAGGAGGCTAAGAAGGTCAATACCGATGACAGAAAGACGCTTTTCCATGTTGCGAGGACGGCGGTGGGCGGGGCCAGATCTGAGCAGGAAAGGGATCTACTGGCGGAACTAGCTGTAGAAGCTGCCATGAGGGTCGGGGAGAAGGGCAAGCTGGATCTAGATAGAGTGAAGTTGGACAAGAAAAGCGGTGAAGTTGTGCCCGACACGATACTCGTTGAGGGGGTAGCTCTTGATAAGGAGTTCGTGCATCCCGCGATGCCGAAACTCATCTCAAATGCGAAGGTTGCCTTGCTCGACTTCAGCTTGGAAATCAAGAAGACGGAGTTCGACGAGAAACTGAAGTTCAAAGACCCTTCAGCGTTGAAGGGTTTCATCGAAGAGGAACAAACGACCCTGCGAAACATAGTGGCAAAGCTCAGGGAGTCGGGCGTCAACGTTGTCTTGTGTCAGAAGGGGATAGACGATTTTGTGCAGTACCTGCTCGCAAAGGAAGGAATCTCCGCCGTGAGGAGAATAAAGAAGTCAGACATGGAAAAGATTGCGCTGGCTACGGGAGCGAAGTCGATAACGAACCTCGAGGAACTCACTCCCTCGGTCCTCGGGAGGGCTGAGTCCGTAGAGGAGAGGAAGCTCGGAGACGAGAAGTGGTCGTTCGTGAGGGCAGGAAAGGGGGCGAAGGTGGTGAACATCATTTTCCGGGGCGCGAACGACAAGATAGTCGGCGAAACCGAGAGGACGTTCAAGAAGGCACTCAACATGCTCAGAACCGTCATGAAAGAGCCCAAGGTTGTCCTAGGAGGCGGGGCCATTGAGGTTGAGGCCAGCAGGGAGGTAAGGCACGCCGCCCGGAAAGAGGGTGGGAAGGTGTCAGTAGTGATGGAACAATTCGCGGACTCTGTGGAGGCGATACCTGTGACACTGGCGCGAAACGCAGGCTGGAAGGGTGAAGATGTTGAGGCGAGGCTGAGAGCTGCACACGCGTCCGGAAAGAGGTCGACTGGGACAGGCGACATGTCCAGTGAGATCATCGACGCGGCGAGGGCGGGGTTGCTCGAACCCTTGACTATGAAGAAGGCTGCACTCATGACCGCCGTCGAGACTGCGGTCTTGCTGCTAAGGATTGACAGGATAGCCGCCGCGAGTAGATTCAAGGCACCAGCCAAGGGCAAGGAAGGATGAACTTGAGCCCGACAAAAGGCGGTTCAGGAAATGAGGGCACAAAGTCAGTGAGGAAACTTACCAGATTTGAAAGGGCGAGGGTCATAGGTCTGCGCGCGCTACAGCTGACGCTCGGCGCCCCTCCGCTCGTAGTGCTGGACGAGACATCTTGGGATCCCTTGGAAGCGGCGACCAAGGAACTTGCGAGCGGTCTTCTACCTCTGTCCCTCAGAAGAAAGTTCCCGGACGGTTCCTACGTTGACGTCCCCCTGTCCGATCTGGTGTGACAGAGGTTTATTTCCAGTAAAGACTTATAACTAAACTCACCCAAATCGCTGGTCACAAACTAGAGGTGCAAAATACAATGGCAGAATCAGAAGGACCAAAACCAGAAGCTCCTAGGATCCCCTCGAACGTCATCTTCATCGGCAAGAAGAGCCCGTTAGTATATGCGACAGCAGCATTCATGCAGATCACCAGCGGGAACGATGCAATACTGAGGGCAAGAGGAAGAGCCATATCGACGGCGGTAGACTCGGTCGAGATCCTGAAGCACAGGTTCCTGAAGGACGCCTTGGTCATAAAGGAGATCAAGATCGGAACCGAAGTGATGCCCGCCAGAGAGGAGGGCTTCAGAGACCGAAACGTATCCACCATCGAGATAACTCTGCAGAA
>JBGOYZ010000044.1:0-7005 GCA_041479945.1 Thermoproteota archaeon | reverse complement strand
CTGGCCACCAGCTTCGAGGCCGCCTCAGGCATCATCGATTTGGCAAGGAAAGGAGGCGGGCCGTTGATGTCGTGCTCGGCCCTCAGGTACGCTGTCGAACTGGAGAAGCTTGTGAGCAAGTTGCCCGAACTGGGAGAACTCAGAGCTGGCTTCTTCAGTGGCCCGAACAACCTCTTGGACTACGGCATCCACCTGATCGAGACAATGCACACTATCATGGGTCCCGGTGTGGATCACGTCTACTGCGAATCCAATAGACTGACTGATGTTGGCACGGTCGTCTACGGTGATGGCAAGAGTGCTTCGCTACAGCTGATCAAGGATTCCCACTATCCTTTCCATGTTGTGATTTGCGGCGAGAAGGGGCGAGCCGAGGCTAGCATCTCAGATCCCGTCTTCTACAGGAGAATGCTGGGCAGGTTCCTCACGATGATTGAAACTCGAAGGCCCCCAATCCCATACGACCATACACTTGAGATCATGGCCACCCTCTTCAGCTTAAAGCGCTCTGCGGATTCTGGAAGGAAGGTGCAGCTGTCGGAGCTCAGATCCACGTGCTGGGACGGCCCAGACAGCCGCTAGGGGAATCTTTGGTCTGTCACTACGCAGGAGGTGGAGGTGGAGGCCCTTGTGTGGCCGAAGGCTTCTTTCTCAGCAGGAAGAATGCAGCGGCTCCGATGATCACGACCAACACCGCGCCACCGCCTAGCAGGTATATCATTGGTATCCCGGACGACACCGTGAAGCTCACAGTGAGTTCTGCGGGGTTGCCTGCGGTGTCCTCGACCTTGACGTAGAACGTGTGCGGACCGTCCTGCAAGTCTGACGTCGGAGTATATGAGACGCTGGTAGCGCTAGTAGTGGCCGATGAGGTCATATCAACTCCGTCGACCTTGACCATGATCGTTGACACGTCTATCGCCACGTTGTCGCTGAGAGTCGCGGTGAGATGCGGTCGTTTCTCTGATAGAGTGGCACCAGGCGCCACGCCAGACGTGATCGTGGGCGAGACGTTGTCCTTCAGACGTATCGCGAACGAGACATCCTGCAGTTGGTCTAGGTACACTCCTTCCCAGATTGCGGTCGACGCGTTGTGTAGAATTGGACTTGGTGTGCCAACAGGCAAGACTATGTCCATGTAGGCGGCGGCATCCTCGACGCCTCTTATGGCGATCCTGAGGCTCGGGGTGCCGTTCACATCCTCAGTGTATGGTTCCAGAGGTCCAAGCGAACTCAGGAATTGGTGAAGACTCACTGTGTTTCCTGACACCTGACCAACCTTCATATTTGGGAACCTAGCCGACCAGGTCATCCTAGAGTTGGCGTAGTCTACATTGAGGCTGAAGCCGGCCTGAGAGGCAGTGAGGAGTGCGGGCTTCAGGACGGAAATCAGCGGCAGCCAAGGCTCCCCGTTGGTCGGGTCTTCGTTCGCTATCGCCTCAAGCGCATTCAGGTAGTTCTCCCTGTTCGCGTTGATCATCGCGTCATAGCTCTGCTTGTAATTAAGCGTGACAGCTGCATCGAAAGTCCCGGCATCGGTGAAATTGAAGGTGATCGTGGACAATTCGTCCGGAACGGCCGCAAAAGCGCCCAAGATCAGAATGGGGTCGAAGACGACCTGGGTCGGAGGCCCAGTAATGTACTGAGAGGCTATCTGGGTGAGGTTTCCCTGAAGACCTGCATCCACTCTGAGCAACGCCGTATCAGCGTTGAAGACTTGTGGTGTCATCTCGAAACGAGTGAGCTGAAGCCCGAGGTACGCTAGCACCCCACTGACGACGCTCTCTATGTAGCTCGGGTCTTGCGCGATGTAGTTCACCATATCTTGAACTGTGTATGACTGGCCTGGCTTCAGCTTCAGGAACAGCTTGAGGCTTATCATCTCGCCGTTCACATCCGCGTTGGCGGTGACCTCAGTGATGGTTACCGTATCGGGGATCTCCGAAATGAATTGAGTGTATCCTTCACCCCCGAACTCAAGGGAGAGATCCAAGGCCAACCTTGTCGCGTTCGGGTAGATCAGGATCCCGAGGTTGAACCTGTGCACATACGAGCTGATGCCTTCAAGCATAGAACCCTCAAGCACCGCCCTCATTGTGAGTTCGAGCTTGCTTCCTCCAGCGACTTGCGTGAGACCAAGACTCGAACTGAATGAGGCCAAGCCCTCGTACGGTTCTAAGCCGGTCATGGCATAGTCTGAAGTGAACTCGACCGTCCCGTCACGATGCACCAAAATCGTCACTGGGAATTTGTCCGGGGCGGAGGTCGCGACAGGAATCGTCGACACGACAAGCATTAGAATCATCATTGACTCAATCAACATTGCCTTTGCTTTCATTCTGAACAGGCATTGAGGCTTCAGGATATATAAAGATGGATGTGATCGCCTAGACTAACGACATTCCGGATCGCAGGGCGTTCACCCCGGGTCGCCTGACAGGCCAGCGCAGGCAGCGTCCGGTCAGCGTATTGGCTCGTAGTGTGAGTGGGACCCGTCGGTCAGCTGGTAGGAGATGAAGTTCGATATGTGGTATGTCAGGTACTTGACGTACCCCCACTTTCGGACTCTCCTCATTGACACGTACGCCTTGGCCCTTGGATTGATGATGACCTTCGACATCTTTGAGATCCGCTTGATCAAGTCCATGTCCTCAGCGGTAACCATGTCAACCTTGAACCCTCCGACCTCGTCGAACGCCTTCCTGCTCACGGCGACCGTCTCGCCCGGCGTGAAGTACACTCCGAACTTGGACAGGCCCAAAGCCAAAGGAGCAAGGATGTATTTGCTCGAAACATTGTCCAAGAATGAACCGTCAAGGGGAAGAACCACCCCGCCCGCCGCACCGGCCTTGCCTTCGATGATCGGGGTTGTCAGCTCCCTCAACCAGTCTCTGGGGTAGAACGAATCCGCACAGCAGAAGGCAATGACGCTCCCTCTCGACTCCTCTACCGCAGACTGCCTTCCCGCTGCAGGTGTCTTCTTCTTTTCAAGCACTATCCTGTCCACATACTTGGAGCAGATTCGCAGGGTGTTGTCCGTGCTGTAGCCGTCCCCTATGACGATTTCATACGGGGAGTCGAGATCCTGGTCTCTCAGGGACTTCAGGGTCCGCTCGATGTACGCCTCCTCGTTCAGCGTCGGCATCACGATCGAAACAGCGGGAACCGCATTCATGGTGCGGTACCTCTAGACGGTGTCATCAGAAGGGTCAAGATCTCATGAGGGGCCAACTTGACCGAGAAAGAAGGTCCTGAGACTTGTATGGGGCTGAGCGACTCCTCAGCCAGATCCGATCGCTGCACGGATTCAAGTGGCATTCCGACATGCACTTCTGCATCACCGCCCTCGCCGAAGGGGTCGACCAAGCGCAAGACGATAGAATCGGATTCCTCGGCCTTCTTCACAGTGGTGCAGATCAGTTTTCTCCCATGGACATGCACAAGCGAGAGCACAGGCTGGGGGTTGGCCGAGCTCTTTTCGACCTGGATCGCGAACGGAGGATACACAAAGGACACGGCCGATTCATACGCTCTCCTCCAGTCCCCTTCATGAGGTACTATCGAGTACTCGAAGGTATGTGAGCCAAGCATCTGGGCTTCTGGAGTTGGTATGGCAGGGCCAGCGTGCCCCGGCCTGACGGTCATGTCAGCGCGCGAGAGCCAGCCTATCGACCTGATGAGCGTCAGGTACAACGTGGACCCGTCCTCAGAGAGTTCGTACTCAGGCAGGCCGCGGTGGACCACCATCAGACCTGTCTTGCCGTCAGAGACGTCCACCCAGGCTACCGATGGATGAGTCTGGGGAGGAGATTCCACCCAACCTTCGCCTTTCGGCCTCTTCACAGGTCTCTCTACCGTAGCGAAGTGACCATCAGCCACGGAGGAGCCCGCCCTGAAGGGCAACGGGAAGACAGCCCTCACCCTGTGATCCTTTGCCTTGTTCTCGATTGTCGTCCTGACATCAACTCTGGGTGAGTTCTTCCAGAGCATTATCGTCGTTTCGATGGGCATTTCAATTGTACGGTCTGATCTGGAATCTCCCTCCATTGCTACCGGAACTTCCATGCTGGACTTCACTTTGACAACCGCAACTACCGGACCAGATTCGACGTGAACTGAGACCTTGGACTCAGAGGATGTGACTCTGAAGTCTCGTGTCTTTGGCGGAGAGTAGTTGTATGTGTCGCCAGCATCTCCGTCGTCCACGATCGCGTTCATCCCCTCGTAAGCGGGTTGCCCGGACCTTTGTGTGATCTTCATCGACCCTCCTCTCTCGGTGTCGAACTCGACCCTGAAGGAATCGTTCTCAACCCAGTCTTCGCCGTGTGCCATGGGTTTCGTCGGCTTGACTGCCCTTCTGATTCCCAGCGCTGAGACGGCCGTTGGAGGGATGGTCAGGAGAGCCCCGAATTCCTTGAGGTCGCTGACGAATCCCATCCCAGTGCTTTCGCCCAACTGTTGGACCGAGAAGACCTTCCCTTCGTGATCTACCAGCTCCCATTCGCCGTCGGGCAGAGCGGCGCGGAAGATCGTCGGAATGGCCTCGTCAACAAGGTTCGGATTGTAGACAATCACGAGCGCCTCGAACGACTTGCCATCCTTCATGCCCATCCTCAGGGACAGCTCCTTCAGCGTGAAGTAGGACAGGTCTGATGCTATCTGTCTGGCCTGCAGGAACCTGACCTCGTTCTCTCTGTGCAGGGCATCGACGCCAGTTCCGCAGATGCTGTCGTGGGCCTGGTTCTGAAGCATGAGCCTCCACGCTAGTTCGATTTCGTATTCAGGGTACCTAGCCCCGTGCAGCCAAGCCAGCGTGCAGAGTGGCTCAAGGTACTTCTCCAGCATCGCAGAAGTGTTGAGGTTGAGCTGCTTTAGGTGCATCCTCGCCGAGGTCACCCCCCAGAGCATCTGAACTTTCTTGCACCCCCGCATCTCCCCCTTGTAGACCTTCGGGTTGGTGAGCCTGAGCTTCACAGCCTCGACATAGTCCTCCAGCGAGCCGAACCTGAAGTTCACGTCACCTATGCTGGCCCGCAAATGGTCCACCACTTGCGGCACTGAGAACTGGGGAGGCATGTGGTCACACCCGTTCATGAGGGGGACGACCCTTGCCGCGGACCTCTCACGAGCTGCCGATAGCAGACGGTTGACACTTTCTACGGCACCTTCGAGATCGACGCCCGGTTCGCCCAGGTACATGCTTAGGTACACGGATCCCCAGTGATCAGGGGTCTCATCGTAGCTCGCCGTGTAGCCTCTCGGGTCCACTCCCAGGCCCGCCGCATTGCAGTATCCGTTCAGCAGGTGGCAGGCGAGGACCTTCGAACCGTCGGGGGCTTCCCAGATGAACTCTTCAGGAAGACTGTCCGCCTCGTCCCCGAGCCCTCTCGTGAAGACGAACGAATCTATCCCGAATCCGCGCAAAATGGACGGCATGGTGGAAACGTGACTGAACGTGTCCGGGAGATATCCGACCTTCATGGTGTGCCACCCGTTTCTCCTAGCGATTCTCCTCCCGATCAACAGGTTTCTCACAATCGACTCCGGAGTGCACAGAGACTCATCCGGTTGTGTGTACCACGGGCCTACCTTCACTCTGCCCTCTCCGACGAGGCGGCCCATCAGTTCTCTGTTCTCTGGTCTCACCTCAAGGTAGTCTTCGACAATCGAGACCTGACCGTCCAGCATGAATGACTTGACAGGCCAGTTCATGCCGTAGAAGTCCAAGAGCTTGTCTATGATTCTCACCAGTCGGATCCTGAACTCTTGGTACGGAAGATACCACTCCCGGTCCCAATGCGTGTGCGGTATGACTATGGCTGTCATACCCTCCTCGCTGATCTTGCTTGCTTCAGGCAAGGCCCTATGGCGTACGCAGGCTGCGAGCGATATATATGTCCTGATTCTCCGTCAGATGTTGGCTAGCTCCAAGACTAATCTCGCTGACGGCCGGTCTCGGAGAGCCAGCGGACATCAGCCTGAGTTCGGAGGGAAGCTACCCCGAGGTCTGACTCTTGTTCATCCACAGGTAGATCAGTAGGAGAATCTCGACGACGATGTTGCCCACCGCGAACATCGTAGCAGAATTCTGGTCTATGGTCACAATGTACAGCAGGAGGAGACCAAGTAGGACCCAGACGAACGCGAAATCCCTCACGAGCTTCCCGGCGCCTTGTCCCTTCTGACCCACCTGCTTTCTCCTCTTCGCGCTGTCGATGTAGAGATAGATGCTGATCAGCGTCAGGAACACGATGCTCCAAGTAATCGTCGCTGCCCACCATGTGAACAGTTCAGGATAAGGCATCATCGTCTCCCACCTCAGAACTTGCAGATCTTGAAGAAGAACACCTTACCTGCATCGACCAAGAGCAGATAAGTCGCGACCATCAGTGCTAAGAGAATCCAGTATTCGCCCGGCAGTGGCGCGAACCCCAGGAAACTCCCCAGCGGAGTAAATGGTACTATGGTTCCGAACACGACGCATGAGATCGTGAGGGCGGTTAGCCATTTCCCCGGACGGCTGGTGAAGAAGGGGATACGTCTGGTTCTGATGACGAAGATGATCAGCACCTCGGTCCAGAAGGATTCCACAAACCATCCAGACCGGAAGAGCGCCGGGGGGGCCGCGAATACGAAAAGCATGATCCCGTAGGTGAGGAAGTCGTACAGAGAGCTGAACGGGCCGAAGAAAAGCGTGTACTTCTTCACAAAATCGATATCCCAGCGCTTGGGCCGCTGGGTGTACTCCTCATCAACATTGTCGGTCGGCAGCGTGAAGTTGGCTACGTCGTATAGGAGGTTCATGAATAGTATTTGCATGGGAAGCATGGGCAGAAAGGGGAGGAACACAGATGCGAAGGCCGCACTGAACATGTTTCCGAAGTTGGAGCTGGTTCCCATCAGAATATACTTGATGGTGTTCCCGAATATCCTTCGACCTTCCTCAATGCCCTTCGACACGACAAGTAGGTTCTTCTCAAGAAGGACTATGTCCGCAGCGTCCTT
>JBGOYZ010000043.1:0-7162 GCA_041479945.1 Thermoproteota archaeon | reverse complement strand
TGAGCCGTCATGATAGTGTGGGCGGGGCGGTATCTATGATGTATGCCTCCAAAAAGTGGCGGGCCCGGCGGTTTCCGCACCCTAATGGGTTCGAGTCCACAGCTCGCAAGGTGATTCGGCAGTCTCCGCGCGCTTATTAGACTCTGTTCGGGTATTCCGCCAAGATGGCCAATACGAGCAACGTGAAGATACTAGTCAATCCGGAGATAACTCCCGACCAGCTGTTCTCCTTCTACGTCAGAAACAACGTTTGTGAACAAGGATTCGGCAAGAAGGTTGCAGCCAAGATTCTGAGCCACAGCAGTCTCATCGTAGCTGCGTTTGAAGGTGACAGACTTGTCGGAATGGCTACCGCGATGTTCGATGGGCTGTCTGCGGATATCATGGAGTTCTGCCTGGAATTGAAGTATCAGGGGCGCGGCTTGAAGGAGAAGAACGGCAATGGCAAAGCGAAAGGCTAAAACAAAGCGGAAGACACGCTGGATTTGGAAGTGCTACTCTCACGTGGGCTACTGTCGCTATTATCTGAACAGAAGTGAAAGGCGGGAACGGAATACAGATGACGAGTGCCTGAAATACAGTGAGTCTTGCCCCAGCAGAAAACTTGTCGAGGTTAAGCTCCGAAGATGAAAACGACCAAACACTACACTAGAACGATGGCAAGTCTAACGTCCGCAGGGGTATCCGAAGACGGAAGTGAGGATTAAGTGTGTGCCAGTGAGTATCCCAGCGAAGGAATGACCCTAGGGAAGAGAATAGAGGAGCTAGTTCGTGCCGAGCCAGACCTTCCACCCAAACAGATCGCCCAGAAACTGGGGATTTCATACAAGAAGCATAAGCGGTACATCTGGAACAAGCGAACGAAACTTCGCAAGTATCTGTTTGGGAAAGGCGAGAATTAAGTGGGTGTCAGTGAGAGTTCCAGCGAGGGGAAGACCCTAAAAATCAAGGTCATAGACTTCATCCTGAAACACCCCGATCTGAAACCCAAGAAAATAGCGGAGAAGCAGGGCCGAGATCCTTTTTCAGAGGAGAGAAGCAGGTCAGTGAGGACTACGCGCGCAAGATCCGCGCGCGGGCAGAGGCTAAGATCCAGAGGTTACGCGAGGAGCTCGCGATCCTGGCATTGGATTCTAAGATCGGGCCGATCCTGAAAGACGCGACTGTCCTTCGAAAACGAAAGAATTGGACGGGCCCGGCGGGATTCGAACCCGCGGTTATCGGCTCCGGAGGCCGACGCCTTGATCCGTACTTGGCCACGGGCCCGCAGATCATTGGTTCTCGACGGATAAAACCCTACTTCTGGTGCCTGACCTGAGGCGCTATTGAGGTCGATAGCACCTCCGCTATTGTTTCCGATAGCGGTCTGAAACAAAGGCCTTGCCCACTTGTTGGCCATGATCGCAGGCAAGTCATTCTCTCGAAGGGTGGTGATTTTCTTCCTGACGCAGTGTTTGAGATACCTAAGCTGCTGTGGCTTGCCTTGCTTCTCGCCCCTCAAGAAATCCGTGGCTATTGCCTCCGTCATCTTCACAGCATTATTGTCAGCGTTTAATGTCTATCTGGAGATCCACGATTGGACGATGGTGGCATTTTTCTTGAGCTCTGCGCTTGTCTACATCCTTGGAACGGTCATCGAGCAATTCAAGGTGAAGCATTGGAGCCTTTCCTATCTTGCCATCCTATTGGTTTCCTCTTCCGTTCTATCGTTCTTTCTACTGCAGGTGAGCATACTTGGCAGCTATCCGTTCGCGGTTATCGGCTGGATAGTGTTCACCCTCCCATTTGTGATAAACATCTCATATAATCTCCTGAGAGTCAGTAGAGGACAGCAACTGAGGAACCTGTAGGGGCTACAACCGATTAATCAAGATTGATGAACATCGTCTCGCTCGGGAGCGGGCTCGGAACTATAGCCAGGCGAAACACAGGTATTTGCATCCTTTGATCTCCTTCGTGCGCGATTCTGTCAAGGCGGGCAGAGTCAAGATCTCGATCCAGGGCAAGAGAATAGTGATGGAGCAGGCTTAGGCGAATCCTTTTGAATTCCCTCAGAATCCGCGCATGGAAAGGGATGAAGTATCGCAGGTTCGGTGGGTTGGACTGGGAGGTCTCCGCGCTCGGCTTTGGAACCATGAGGCTCCCCGTAATAGGAGAGGATTCGAAGAATGTAGACCAAGCTGAGGCGATAAGAATGATAAGATATGCCATCGATCATGGCATCAACTACGTTGACACGGCCTACACGTATCACGGAGGGAATTCAGAGATCATTCTGGGTAAGGCTCTCATGGATGGATACCGCGAGAGGATCAGGCTAGCGACCAAGCTGCCCAGCTGGCTCGTCAAATCGCGTGCGGACATGGACAGGATTCTCGGACAGCAACTCAACAGGCTCAAGACAGATTACATAGACTTCTACCTTCTTCACAGTCTCAATAAGCAAGCATGGAACAAGTTGCTGGAATTGAAGATTCTTGACTGGGTGGAAAATGTCATCTCGGAGGGGAAGCTCCGATATCTTGGTTTCAGTTTCCATGATGAATACGAAGTGTTAAAGGAAATCGTAGACGCATATGATTGGACCTTCTGCCAGATCCAGTACAACTATGAGAATGAGAACATTCAGGCAGGCACTGAGGGCCTTGAGTACGCGGCCGGGAAAGGGCTCGCGGTCGTGATCATGGAACCACTTCTCGGCGGGATGTTGACAAACCCTCCAGATGCTGTGAGGGCAATCTGGGATCGGGAAAATAGGAACCCGGTGGACATGGCCTTTCAGTGGCTCTGGAACAAACCAGAGATTTCAGTCGTCCTCAGCGGAATGAGCGCAATGGAGCAGGTGCGACAGAACATCCAGAGTGCATCCACATCAGGGGTCGGCACTTTGACGCAGAACGACCTGGATCTAGTCGCGCGAGTACACGCCAAGTACCAAGAGATAAGGCCCATACCCTGCACGAAGTGCGAGTACTGTATGCCCTGTCCCAACGGTGTGAACATACCGCGCAACTTCGAGCTCTATAATGTGGCGATTGCCTACAACAATCCAAGCTCTGGCAAGGAGGGCTATAACAGGTTGATGCCGAAGGAGCAACGCGCAAGTTCGTGTGAGGCCTGCGGAACCTGCGAAGAGAAGTGCCCACAGCACATCCCGATAAGGGAATGGATGCCACGCGTCCATGAGGCGCTGTCCAGTGGTTAGGCTCGCGCGTTACCGGCATTGTGGGTGTGAATCGTCCATAGGAAGGACTATCGAAGTCACTAAGATCTAGGGGATTCATGCGTGCAGAAAAGACATGCGTTGAGTATCGGACAGGACCCGGAAGGGACAAAGAGATGGCCGGTCCTGCGAGTATAAAACAGGCTCCTCTATCGGTCGCACACACGCAAGTGGTTCTTTCTCGGCCGTGAAGGAACTGCCGCAATGGTTCTGCATGGATCCGCACGTCGACTCCATCGGTCGCGGGCTTTGTAGGATCATCACACGCAGGGACAATGAACGCAGGTCAACTTCTGGCAGTGGTAGTTCTGGGCAGCAAAAAGCCAATAAACCTACATGATCATCAACAATGAGTGAAGCCTGATGTCAGAAAGGGAGGTGGTGAAGACCGAAGTAATATTCTATGACAAAGAGAAACCCAAAATGACCGGGCCCATCGGTCAACTGATTCTTACTGATCGTAGGCTCGCGTTCATCAAGCCCTCTTCGCGTGGGCTCATAGCTAAGGTGTCTCAGGACTACTCCGGCAACATAGAGAATGGTTTGAGGAACGAGGGAAGTCTTGCGATTCCGTTGGGACAGATCATTGAGGCCAAGGTCGATTCCACTTGGGGCACGCCGTACCTAAGGGTGCGCTATAGAACTGAGTCAGGTGAGAACGCATGCTCCTTCATCTTCAGGGGTGGATCCTTGGAGACAGGTGGCGTTTTCCTCGGAAGGAGGGCCATCGAACAACTGGCTGCGACCATAGAGCAGTTAAGGCAACAAGCTTCCACTGGATAGAAGGTCTATCTTTTCAACCCGTCACGTTGATGACGTGTTTGCATGCTCACATTTCCTTAAGAGCTGGGATTCCGAGCAGATCCAGCACCTTCCCGAACACTATCACAAAGGCCTCTGTCAGGTGCAGTCTTGAAGATCTGAGATCTGGGGGCTCCGCTGATAAGACTGGACAGGTTTCGTAGAATATGTTGAACTCGTCGGCCAGCTGCTTAGCGTATTGGGTGAGGTACTTGGGCTGCAAGTCCTGTGCAGCAACCTTGACCCAATGCGACAGCTTCGCCATTTCCTTCACGAGCGTGATCTCTGGTTCTGATTTCAACAGTTGCGGTAGCAGTGGGCCCTGCTCATATGGCCCAGCCTTCAAGAGTATGCCGTAAGCTCGGGCATGGGTGTACTGGAGTCTCTGTCCCGTGTCACCATCCAGCCTGAGAGCCTCTTCGATGTCAAAGACCATCAGGTTTTTCAGGTCTGTCTTGGCCAGCGCGTATCTGATTGAGCCGACCGCTATCTCGGATCCAACCAGATCGAGCCACTCCTCCCTGGCGGACGGATTCCTCTTGCTGCTCTCGGACTTCGCCCTCTTGCCCAGTTCAGCCAAGACATCCTCGGCGTTCACGACCAATCCCTTCCTCCCGGACATGTGGACGATCTTCTTGGATTTGAATGACTCGTCCTTCGAAAGCTGATACGCTGTCTCTCCAGATAGTGCGACAACTTCGTAGAGAAAAGGCTGGTATGATTCCTTGGCATGCTGTGAAAGAAAGCCCAGAGCTTCCCTTACCACTGCCTGCGGGTATTCCTGACGTGAATCCACCACTGTGATCGCGAGATCGGCTCCATTGTATCGCTCGGGAGCCTTTCCACCTTTTGCATGATCTGTTGTCCAGAGGGTTTGTCCGTTCGGTTGAATCACGAAGGTCCTGTACTTGAAGTCAATGCTGGGCTCTCCCACCTTCCACCACGCATAGGCTATGTCCTTTCCAACATACGTGGCAGTACCGTCTGATCTGATGAGAACCTCGTCCGGTTCCTCAAGTTTCGAGAAGACCTCCACGTCACTAAGCCTTATTGTCACCGCCCCCTTGTTCCTTCCATCTTGCGGCCGAGAGATTCTACCATGCTTCTCCAGTGACGATATCGATTCCTCAAAGAGTCCGGACTTCACAATGTCGCTCTCCCAGTTCAGCAGATCGAAGAACACGTTGGCGCTCCAGCAGGTGCGAAGTTGATCAGATGCCACTCTCTCGGCGAAGCTTCTGGCGGTGCTTGCTGTCTCGTTGTTGCCCTGCTCTATCTTTGATATTATCTCGCTCTTCTTCTTTGCGAGTTCCTCATCACTCTCAATGGCCGACTGAACTTCCGCGTAGATCCTCCCTGCATAGACATCGAACCTCTCGCCCTTTGGTTCCATTGGGTGCCCCATATACAGGTGGGCAACCAGATTGTCCGCAACCTGTGCTCCGCTGTCATCGATGTAGTTCAGGACTCGCACACTGTGGCCAACGTATCGTAGCACCCTAGCTAGGCAGTCGCCCAGAACTGTGTTCCTCAGTGTGCCTATGTGCAGAGCCTTGTTGGGGTTTGAGTTCGTGTGCTCCACCAGTACCCTCTTGGTTTTCACGTCCTCTGGCTTCCCGTAGTCGCCCCCCTTTCGGGATATACCCTCAAAGACGGCGGCTGAATACTTGAGCGGCTCGAACGTGAAGTTCAGATATCCTGACACCTGACGGACTGATCTGATGTAGGGATGTATACCGAAGTCAATCCGGCGCGCTATCTGCTCAGCGACGTCCTTCGGGTTCTTGTGAAGTCGGTTGGCGAGTTCTAGGGTCACGGTCGTGGTCAGGTCTCCGTAGCTTGGATCAGTGGGCTCTTCAACTGTCACCTCGATGTCGTAGCCTGACTTCCGCGTGGCCTCGGTCAGGATGTGCTTGGTATGCGCGACAGCTTCGGCGAACGACAATCCGGACGGGCTATTCCTTCACTTGATGAGTTAAAGCTATTGTGAAGTATCTGTCACTCAAGCATTGTTTTGCCCGCTTGGAGACTCGAATCCTACGCGTACTGTCTGGGCCTAGTACACAAGGTCGGCTATTGCCCGCTTGACATCATCCGGACTTATCGTCTTTCTCTTGCCCTTGACTGTGTATTCTATCGCTCTCCTAGCCAGTTTCCTTCCTTCCTTGAGCAGCAAGTCGTGGAGCACCAGCAGTGCTTCTGCGGACACCCTTTCTACGGTTCTCGACTCTTTCATCTCAAGCTCAAGGACCTTCCTGATCGAGCTGTTTGGGAACACCCTTATGGAAGGCTCGATCCTCCTGCTCACTTTCTTCTGTTCTTCGTTCGGCGTCTTTGTCCCGGCGTCCGCCCCCGAACTTGCAGTGCTTTCCAAGGTGTGTGCGTCACTTCCGCACCCTTTCTTAAAGGTTGTCGGCTCGCTCACTACCTTCCCAGCTTCTCATCGAGCTTCCAATGCTTCCTCAGTTCCTGCAGGTCCGGGAAGGCCTTCTGCAGTACGGGAAGGTACATCTCGATCTCTTTCTCGGTCATGTACTGGAACTGATACTCGCCCAAGTACGGGGATGGTTCTCCCTCCCTCGTGATGAACTCCAGGTGCATGAAAGGCTCTCCCTCCTTGATCTCAATCGGCTTCCTCTCGTTGTTCAGGTTGACCACTTCAAGGGCAAGCCTCCCCATGAAGCCGCTGTGCACCTTGGCAGCGTTCAGGAAAGACAATCCATCCCTGCCGAACTTGCTCTTGGCGGTCAGGTGAGCCACAAAGTCAGGCGGGAGGAACACAATCTCTCTGGTTATGAGGTTCTGATGCTCCAAGTAGTTCAGGACGACTGTCTCTTTCACCGTGAGGATGTACGAATCCCCGTCGAGCAGTCGCTCATCGAACGGATGTACTACCTTGAAATCCCTGACGAGTTTCAGTATTTCGCTTCTGCCCAGTACAGTCATTGGTCTCTGCCCTTTCCTGTGGGCTTAAATGTTTGACAACCACTCACTCGAAGATTACGGACGCTGCCACAGCTGATGCGACGCAGTATGCAAGAGGAATTGGCGGGCCCGCTGGGATTTGAACCCAGGATCTCCGGCTTCGCAGGCCGACGCCGTAATCCGTACTTGGCCACGGGCCCTCTTTTCTTTGCT
>JBGOYZ010000042.1:0-7334 GCA_041479945.1 Thermoproteota archaeon | reverse complement strand
CGAACGTGGCAAAGCTGCAGTGGAGAGCCAAGGAGGAGTTCGACGAGACGATTCAAGTGATGTGCGAGGCGGATGATCCGATATACGATGCGATCGAGGACTCTCCCGCGAGGTTCGTGTACTTCGGGGAAAACCTCTCAAGTGACATAATAAGCCCGACCATGTTCAAGACACACATCGGCCCCTACTACCGCAGAAGGACAGCTCAACTCCATTCAGCGGGCAAGTTGATCTACGTGCACATCGACGGTACGTTGAGGGGTCTGCTTCCGCTTCTTCAAGAGACGGGCGTGGATTGCGCGCAATCTCTTACTCCCGCACCGATGGGCGACCTCACTGTAGCTGAACTGAGAAGGACCGCGGGTGAGGATATTGTGCTTTGGGGCGGACTACCCGGAGCCCTTTTCAGCAGAGCCTATCCCGCCGAGACGCTGATGGGGATCCTGGACGAAATCCTCGACAGCTGCTCTGACGACAAGCATTTCATCATCGGAGTCGCGGATCAGGTCCCACCGGATGGCGAGATCCAGAGGGCGAGGATGATTACCGACGTGATTGAGTCCAAGTAGCTGATCTTGCCCGAGTGACTGAACTTCTATCGACGCCTTGGACCGAGGAACTCACATCCGATGACCTGGCCGGGTAGTTCTAGATCACTCGGTCTTCAGTGCTGTAGCTGGTTCAAGTTGCGATGCCCTGTATGCCGGGTACAGCCCGGCCACAATACTGACCAGCAGCGCGATTGCCATGGCTGTCGACAGGAGTTCGATTGAGAAAGTCGGCGTGAAGGAGAATGAGGAGAAGTTGGCGGCCTGAGCTTGTGCAGCCGCTCCAAAACCAGTCGTGGCGCCAGTGGTGGCTCCAGAGGCTCCGGACGTCATCAGCGATAGAAGGTTGAGCCCGTAGGCAGAGACCAGGAACCCCACTGTGATGCCCAACAGGCCTCCAAGAATTCCTATGAGACCCGACTCCACGACGTACAGGGCAGCGACATCCCACTTCTTCATCCCCAATGCCTTGTACAGGCCGATTATCTTCACTCGTTCCATTACGGAGATGTACATGATGTTCACGATTCCCACGCCTGAGACTATGAGGGAGACCGCTGCCATGGCGCCCAGGAAGACCTGCACCAACCCGAGAATGCTCTGCGCGCTCTGTACTATCTGTCCTGGAGAGATCGTGTTGAACCTACCTCCGAGCACACTCTGAATTGCGGTCGACATGTCAGATACCATGGACACATCTTGCGCTATGACGATCGCTGCATCGTAGGTTCCCCTCTTGTCGAAGAGGTAGTTCGCCACTTCCAGAGGTATCACCACGCTTGTGTCCACTCCCGACGTTCCGAGGGTGATCCCGTATTGAGACAGAACGCCAGACACCGAAACGTACCGGTAGGTGGTTGTGGTTTGTGTTCCCGATCTAACCAACACCCTCAGCATGACACTGTCTCCAGATCTAACCAGCGGGTCTGTCGTGTTGCTGTTCGGAGGATAAGCAATTCTGTATCCCACAAGAGCAGTGAAGAACCCCGGCGTAGAGGGGATCTCCCCGTCCATTGCGGTCACCCCTGGATATGCTACACCGAGGTCGGCAAAGTTCATTCCGAGAACTGAGGCAGCCACCGTGTTGCTCCCATCTGTCACGGTCGCCTGCCCTTGAATCATGGGTATGACTTGCGACACGCCTGGCACCTGGTAGATGTTGCTGAGGTCTACTATTGAAAGTGATGCATCTCTTCTGAGGGAGAGGACGTAAATGCTGCTCGCTCCCATCTGACTGATCTGTCCGACTATGGCGTCATACAGGCCCTGAGTCTGAGAGAGCAACACTATGTACAGGGCTATCCCTATTGAGATTCCCACTACTGTCAGGGAACTCCTGAGCTTCCTCGACCAGAGCGACTTGGCCGCGAACCGGACATATTCTGTGGGCTTCATTCCACGACTTCCCGCTTCTTCCTGCCGAACACAATGTAGCCTAACCCGAATCCAACGACGAGTGGGACAAGCAAGGCTGCAATTGCAATGAGGCCGAACCCTCCAGCCGTAGGTTGAGTGCCCCCGGTTTGGCCAGTGCCAGCTGCAGCCTTCACGACGAAGTCAACCTGCACGGTCTGGCGCACCGAACTCACAATGCCGAAGTCGTCCTTGTAGCTGATGACGAATGTGAGCGGATATGTCCCGTTCGTGACGCCCGTGCCCGTCAACTGTAGTGTATACGGCGCCTGAGCTCCGACAGACACATCGCCGACGAAAGCAGGTAAAGCTCCCGAGAAGTGTGCAGATGACTCCACTGAGAGTACCACAGTTCTCAACGCCACAAGTCCAGTATTAGCAATCGTCCCGGTCACAGCGAACTTCGACGTGGAAGATGACGGTGCTACTGCATTCACGACCTGAGCTTCGGTGAATCCCCTGACCGGCATCGTAATGGTCCTAGCATCACTCTTCGCGAACCCAAAGGCTGTCTTGTAGGAGATCGTGACAGTCATCTGAGCCATAGTCCCGGCAAGCGTGGAGGCGCTGAAGACCCTCATGTTAAGCTGAGCCGACTCACCACTGCTGACTTGGGCTACGTAGAACTTGTTATCAGTTCCAACTATTGCCAGTCCTGTGCCCAGCGACACTGTCACGTCAATGCTCCTCACATCCACTTCGCCAATATTCGCCAAACTCAGCGTGACATTGGCCGTCCTCCCCGCGACAATGTACTCTGGCGAGACCGTCATGTCCAAGATCGCCCTCTCGTACAGGACTATGGGAACGGTCACGCTTCCTCTCCAGACTCCTTTGTAGACACTCACATATTGCTTTGATGTTGAATTCCAGCTCGTCCCGTATTTCGCGTATTCGATCGTGGCCTCGCAGAGATGTGATCCCGCGCTTGCTGCAGCATCCACCGAAATCCTGAACTGGAAGTCCATCTTTCCTCCATACGATATCGATCCCTGGTAGGAGGATACTCCTATCGTCCCTCCAGTCGAGTTCTTGAACCCGACCAGCAGCGTGATGGTCATGCTGGGATTAGTTATCGGATCTTGACCCAAGTACCTCACACTCACAACGAGCGGAGCGGCTACGTCACCAGCCAACACCTCAATTGGACTCCCCACCGCGCCCCAGTATGAGTCCAGTATCACGAAATCCGAACTCTCCGCATAGAGCGGCACAACGAGCACTGCCGCCAGCAACAGGACTACCATCGTTCCACTCAAGAACAGTTTCATGGTCACACCCTCACCTCCTTTGCGATTATACCGTCTCTTAGTAGTATCTCCCTTTGCGCCAACACGTTCACCAAGTCGAAGTTGTGAGTCACGAAGACCAGCGTCACATTGCCGGCCTCGCAGACACTCTTCAACAGCTCCGCGATCTCTATCCCGGTCCTTGAGTCGACATTGCCTGTCGGTTCATCTGCCATTATCACTGAGGGCTTGTTAGCCAGAGCTCTGGCTATTGCCACTCGTTGTTGCTCACCCCCACTCATCTCGCTGGGCTTGTGCCTCAGCCTTTGACCCAGACCAACAGATTCCAGAAGCTGCTTTGCCCTGGCCCTGCGAGTCACGCCGGGCACGTCAGCGATCGCCATGGGCACCTCGACGTTCTCAAGCGCATTCAACCAAGGTATCAGATGAAACTGTTGGAAGACGAACCCCACGTGGTCTTGGCGGATGGCGGACGCCTCATCCACGCCCATGCGTTCGACGCTCCTACCGTCGAAAATCACCCTACCACGGGTTGGCCTGTCCAGCAGTCCCATTATGTCCAGCAATGTGGACTTCCCGCTGCCAGATGGTCCTATTATGGCCAGCCTCTCTCCCGTCTCAACAGTGAGGTCGATGTTCGACAGTGCTTTCACCTTGGTCTCGCCCATTCTGTAGTCCTTGCTCACGGACTCCAAGACTATGATCCCCTTCTTGTCACTCAACTTTAACACCTTCACCTACTTCTATATCGGAAACGATATCGGAACCGTTATATAAGCCTTCTGCATAATTCATCTCTGCGGTCGTGCGGGTGACCACGACTTAATAGGCTCATTTCAAGGACGAAAAGCAGGGGAAAAAGAATGGAGGCCAAGAAGAGATTTACTGCCGAAGAGGCAAAGAAGGTCGGAGAAGCACTGGGCATTGATTGGAGCGAGTTCGACGTGGAGCAATTCAGGGCGGGAATGGACGTAGAGTTGGAGCACGGCAGGAGAGATCCTCACACGGATGTCACGCATGATGACCCTATCACCACTGGCAAGATCGCTCTGGCGCACCTGAATGAGTTCCCTGACTACTACACGAGACTTGAGAAGATGGAAAAGGAAGCTGAGGATTCCACGGAAAACACTAGCGAGTTATTGGTCTGACTTTCGTAGGTCATGACGAGACGTAGAGAAGACAGCAAGGCGTAAGCGAACCTTCAATCGCGCTGCCATAAACATAGAGGCGAAGGAACTATGCAACGGCTTCCAATCCAGCGAAGGGCTATTGAGCAAGCTCTTGGAAAGGGGAGATTGAATTCAGTCATAACGTACGTGACCGCCAGAAGGAATGTAGATGGAGGGTACACTTTCGCGCGAGGGACCGATTCCAACTCACTGGACACTTACTTCGGATTGGCTGTGCTCCACATGTTGGAGCATCCTGTGGAAGATCCTGACAAGACGGCGGAATGGCTCGACAAATTCCCAGTGAGAGACCTGAGATCGGCCTACTACGTGACGAGCGCCTATGCAATCCTGCTCGACGGGGGCGCTTACCAACGCAGCGAAGAAGCCCATCAAGTGGCCGCTATGGTTCGTGACATCTACAGGCCAAATGGCTACTTCGGAAGCGACCACACGCATCGAGAGGCTGCTTCGGAGTTCGAGACCAACTCCATGGCCGTAGAACTTGCCAGTGCCTTGGGCGTTCCGTTTGACAGAGATGGACTGGTCAAGAATCTGATGTCGACAATGAACCCTGACGGCGGTTTTGGCCTCAGTAGGGGATCGGACATCATCTCCACATTTCATGTAGTACTGACTGTGGCGACAGCTTCGAATCGAGCGCCCGAGTCATCAAAGGTACAGGAATGGATCATCTCATGCGAGAACCCAGCTGGCGGATTTCCTGTCAGACCGAAGACTCTTCCCTCTTGTATGGAGTACACCTACTCGGGGATCATGGCGCTCTCAGTTTTCGGTCTCAGTCCGAAGTTCCCGAGTCGGATGCTGGAGTTCGTCAAGAGCTGCCAGAAGAACAACGGGGGGTTCGGCCGGTCAGAGATAATGGGAATACCGACGTTTGAGCACACCTTCCAAGCCATCAGAATCATCGCGGAACTGGCACGGCTTTGATAGATCCGCTTCGCCGGAATCGACCCCGAGCTACAGAGGCATATAAGCTGACCTTGAGCGTGTTCTTCGAAGCCAAATGAAAGCGTGCGTTCTAATCAAGGTCATACCAGGAAAACACAACGAAGTAGTCTCTGCAATGAGAAAGCTTGGCGGAATCAAGATCGCCTTCTCGACTCTTGGCAGACAAGATGTCGTCGCCCACATTGAAGCCGCAGACACTCGGCAGTTGGCACTGTTGGCATCGCAGATCCAGGCCCTACCGCAGGTCAGAGGGACTGAGACGCTCGTAGGAGTGGAGGTGTGAAGCGAGTGACCAAAGCGCTGATGCTAATCAAGAGCTCATATGGCGGAGCACTAGTCATAGCACAAGAGGCCAAGAAGATCCCCGGAGTCAAAGAAGCCTATCCAGTGTTCGGAAGATATGACGTGGCCGTGTTCATAGACGTAGCTGACTTCCAGAGAGTCAAAGAGACGGCAGTCAAGGTCGGACAGCTGGAAGGAGTGAGAAGCACAGAGACGCTTCCAGAGGGCGACTAGTTCGCCCTCAAGCGTTTTTCATCGAGAGTGAAATAGTTGTCGCTCCCCTTCTCCCTAGTGTATAACTAGAACCAGTCCGCCAACCATATGTACGGATAGCCAGTCGGGAAGAGCGCTTCCAAGATTCCTCGGATGTTGCCCTCTGTCTTGACTGTAGGATCGACCATTACATCTGAGATTGGCCTGTACCCCAGTATCAACTGCATCAGTGCCCATTGGGGCAATTCCATCCAGTCAGCAGAGGCCTTCTCTGAGAAGGACATACCAGAGTCTGACAGTTCCAGCGTGATGCTTCCTATGTCCGTTCTGATGGAAAGAAGCGAAGGATAGTCACTCAGTTCAGCGGAGCCCAGTCTTCTGGACAACTCGGGGCGTAATCCCTCGAATGTGGAGAGGAGGTCCATGATCCTTCCCATTCCCATCTGATTGTAGTAGTAGTCCAAGGTCGCAGTGCAACCCATTCTCTTGCACAGGTTCGCGAATGGATGGTCAAGCGGGGCGAAGACTTCGATTTCCGGCGCCTGTTTCTGCTCGGTCACTTCGCTCGCGTGTTTGAGCATATTCTCGTAAAAAAGGGGCTCTCGCGCACCCACTTCAGTGATCCTCATCACTCTAGGCCATCTGTCAGCTGCGTAGTATGCGACAATCTTGCCGGACTCGTCCTCGAAGACGGTGCCGTCAGCCATTATCCTCCAGTCTGAACCCCTTCTGAACTTGAACCACGTTTTCCGGTCCCTCCTCACGGGCCCTGTTCTCTGCTCATTCGTCAACTCGTACAAGTCAAGCACCTGACCCGCGTCCTCCTTCATCATCGGTCTCGCGTGCAGTCCCCCGCGCGCTCTCCTAGCATTCCTGAGCGGCACAGTGATCTTGTAGTCGGAAAGGGTGGAGGCGTACCCCCACTTGCTGTAGTAGTCAGGTATGCCGTAGAGTATCGACACGTCGTAGTCATGCTTGGTCATGAAGTCAACTGAGTGCTCTAACACTCTCCTCGAGTACCCTTTCATTCTCTGCTCCTCAAGAGTGCCGACACCACCTATGCCGCCCATCTTCAGGTAGGACATTCCGACCTTCATCTCGATGTCGATCACTGAAAGCCAACTCGTTGACACACCATTCGCTAGGAGTTCCACTTTGTGCGATCGCTCCTCATCGGTCACACGCATCTCGACACCCATGGTGCGGGCCAGCCCGAGACCTGAATATAGGATTTCGTCATCGGATCCAATGTCTCCGAGCGGGGCACCATGTCTGCGAAACAGAGTAGGAAGGCTAGAACGCTTAAACCAACGAAACCACGGGGTTGGGCATGGATGTGAGAGTCGGTGAGGACTTCAAACCTTCTTCACAGTTCAAGACGCTCTACTACATCTACGCCGCTCTTGGAGCGTTGGGCTTCATAGTACCTTGGCTCATACCGATGGCTGTGTTCGGCCCGCCCTTCCTCGGCATCATTCTGCTTG
>JBGOYZ010000041.1:0-8214 GCA_041479945.1 Thermoproteota archaeon | reverse complement strand
CCCCGTATAGGACGTTCCCCTTATGCATCGGTCGACGAGGCAAATCCTCGTAATACAGCCAGGACAGAGAACCCGATAGTACGGGCAAGCGTAACAGTTGGCGCCGCACTTGCCCTTCCTTTCCGAGTCCAACCAAGATGACACTACTCTTGAGATAAAAAGGGCACACGTCTTGCGATGAGGATTTGTAACACCCAGAGATGCGACTGACCCTCCCTCGAAAGCTCTCCCCTATTGAAGCCGAGGCGGGCCAAGTCACAAGGATGTTCTACTTCCAACTCAAGAACGGCTCGGTTAGTTCCGCTACCCGAAAGAGTTATTCATACAGTCTGCAGTAATTTATGAGAAATGAAGGCCGCCGACGTCAGGTCGATTATGTCGTCGCCCGTTGTCACCGTCCTCTTCAATGAGTCCGTGAAAGTGGCCGTCAGCAAGATGATCGAGCACCAAGTTGGGGCAGTAGTGATCATGAGTGGGGGGCTTCCCGTTGGCATGATAACCGAAAGAGACTTGCTCAAGATCATAGCCGAGGGCCGGGACCCGAACAAGATACTGACCTCCGAGGTCATGAGCAAACCATTGGTTACAGTAGGTCCCGATGCCCCCGTCACTCAAGTGATTGCATTGATGAAGGAGAAAGCCATTCGGAGGATCCCGATCGTGAAGGAGAACAAGCTAATCGGCATAGTGACTGAAAAAGAGATAATCCGGAACCTGCTGTAAGTCCACTGTTCACGTTCTTTCTACTCGTCGACCTGGCCAGCCAAGGAGCGTCTTACTCAGTCAGGTCAGTGGCACTAGGTCACGTCCGGCTACAGGAAGGACATTGCAGCGAACGCGACGAAAGGTACCGTGAAATTGTCGAAGGGTTGCAGCGGACCGACGGTCAGCAGCTCCACCACCGTGCCAACAAGAGACCCGACCAACGCCGTCGTCAGGATGCGACTAAGTGGAACCGCAACATAAAGCGTCGACGATATGAGCAAAGCAAGCGATGCACCCAAGAAGCCAGCAAGAAACATCAACATTGAACCCTCGATCGATTTCTGCGAGAAGGAGTACTTGTGCCTGTTCTTGATGAATGGCGCGAACATCGACGCGGCACCATCCCCCCACGCCATTATCATGACTGACGTCATTATCAGGTCTCTTCTGCTCCATCCGACCAAGATCAGAACCCCTATGGAGATTATGTAGTACAGGGGGCCATAGGCATGCGCTCCGGTGTGTTCTCTCTCATCAACCATGGCCGTAGAGATGAACGACTTCTTGGCGAACGCCAGAGCCAAACCCACCACCAATCCCAAGCCCACTGGGATCATGAACGGGTAGTACCACTCCGAGGTCAGAGGCAGCACCAGCACCGAGGCACCTGCGAAGAGGTGTATGATGTGTCTCGTGAACGTCGACTTGAGCGAGAGCTTTCGCCTAGCGATCTCAGCTACTATGAGGAGTGCGAGCACATAAACGTAGACAGCCAGCACGATACCGATCGCGTTGAAGTCAAGATCCATCGGATGATGCCCTTTCTGATAACCGCATAAAAGCCTTGCAATTGTGGCAGCCAGCGATGATGACAGCTGTCTTCGTGTTACAAAGCTTTTAGAGGGGCCGCTTTACGGGAGCTCGTGCGATTTGGGGGCTCCATTGACAAGATTGCTCTCTTAGGGGGAACTGGCAAACTGGGCAGGGGCTTGGCCCTGAGATGGTGCTCCAAGAGGCAGGTCATAATCGGCTCAAGATTCAGACCCAAGGCGGAAGCAGCCACCGAAGAGGTTCGCCAGCTGGTCCGGGAGAAGCGATATGCTGACAACATACGAGGTATGCTGAACAGAGAGGCCGCCAGGGAGGCGGATCTTGTGATCTTCTGTGTGGGGCTCGGTCCCGCGCTGAGACTCGCAACCCGCATACGAGGAGCCCTGAAGGACAAGCTGGTGTTGTCCCCGATAGTGTCCATGGGTCACAGAGGGAACCTCCGCACCCCAAAGCTGAACCCTCCGAACAGCGCGGCTGTCAAACTGGCGAAGGCTCTTGGTCAGAGATCCAATGTTGTGTCCGGCCTCCACACGATACCCGCCTTCATGCTCTATTCTCCCGATCCGCTTCACGACTACTCCGTAGTGATTTACGGGGAACAGCCGGCCAAGGGAATCGTCATGCGTTTGGTGAACGAAATAGATGGCCTCCACTCGCTGGACGGTGGGCCGCTGGAGATGTCATTCCTCTCCGAGTACGCCACCCCCCTTCTCCTGAACCTGAAGAAGCTCAACGAAAGTCGTGTCCATTCCGTTAGATACTACTGACACACAGGAGGAGGCAAACATAGGCAGGACATTGTCCTTGCTTAATTAGCCGCCAGGAAATCACATTCTGGAATGGGCAGGACCATAAGGTGGGAGAAAGGAACAGTCGTCACTGTTGACCAAACGCGGCTCCCTCACCGCCTCAAAATCATCAGGTTACGAACCATGCCGCAGGTTCTAGAGGCAATAAAGGAAATGAGGATCAGAGGCGCCCCCATAATCGGAGTCGCATCCGCATACGCACTGGCTCTCGAAGCCTATAGAAACAGGCACATTCCAAGGGAGCAACTGATGCGACGGCTCAGGAAGGCCGGTGATTTGCTTCGGTCGAGCAGACCCACGGGTAGGGACATGCACAGAGCCGTTGAAAGGATCCTCTCCAAAGTTGCAGCTACGAGGGGGGATGTTTGCGACGCGGCTCTTCTTGAGGCCCAATCCATAGCTAATGAATATGAGAGAGCGGAACGACAACTTGTCAAAATCGGGCAGAACCTGATCGAAGACGGTGACGTGATATTGACTCACTGCAACAGCGGACCACTCGCGACGGTGGCTTGGGGCACGGGGCTCGGTATACTGCTCCGCGCTTGGAAGTCAGGAAAGAGGATCTCCGTGATCGCCACGGAAACGAGGCCAATGTTACAGGGCGCTAGGCTAACCGCTTGGGAACTCAAGCACAACGGAGTCCCCTTCAGGTTGATAACGGATGGCATGGTCGGGTATGTGCTAGCGCGTGGCTTGGTGGACAAGATCCTAGTCGGAGCGGACAGGGTTTGGAAGGATGGTAGCGTCGCTAACAAGATAGGAACCCTGACTATCGCCACCCTTGCCAAGGAATACGGAATCCCGTTCTACGTAGCGGCACCCACGTCGACGTTCGACCTGAAGAGTGCTCCGAGCTACAGCGTCGTCGAGATGAGAGACTCTAGAGAGATCCTAGAGATCGGGCGAGAGAGGATCGCACCACCAGGGACGAAATGTCTGAACCCCGCCTTCGACATAACTCCGGCGAACCACGTTACAGCCATAGTAACGGAGCGCGGGGTGCTACGCCCTCCCTTCAGGCGGAGCATAAGCAGGGCCCTGTCGAGGCGAGGCCACACCGACCATGTAGCCTAAAACGAACACTAACAGAGTCACGGCCAGAAGGGCTGGAATGTACAGGTTCGAGCGGATCATGGCGTAAATGGTCCGATCCAAGTCGTCGACCGGGGACAGCGCCTGTAGCATACCTGATCCTCTCAGTAGAGGAAACAGCGAGCCAGGGGGAGAGGTCCGCCAGTACAGTCTGTCATACTCAATGATGTACTGATTCACCGTGGGAACCGCCAGAGCCCAGTAGATCAGCTGTCCAAAGAAGGCCATAACAGCGAACCCAGTGGCTAGGAGAATTCTCCCGTCAATCCTCACCATTTCGACCCAGCGCACGGTACAAACAGCATTTGAGGCGATAGTTAGTCCTATAGTGTGGAACAGAAGATGTGAGGAACAAAGCAGGGGATACGTAGACGCAGTCTCTTAGAAACGCAACTCCTTTAAGCGAACCCACCTTCCCCGAGGTTCAACTTGGGAGAACGACTTAGGACCATAGAGGGGTTCCAGGGCGCGGCCTTCGGCCTCGCAGACGGCATCATATGCATACTCGGTATGATAGTCGGTGTTGCGGTGGCCACCCGCGATGTGAAGTTCATTCTTATCGCAGGGATCACAGGCGGACTGGCCGATGCACTTGGAAACTCATTTGGGTTCTACCTCTCGGAGCTGACCGAGAGGGGCGCTCAGATCTACCAGAAGTCTCAAGGGAAGGACGTTTCCGCCCATAGTATGAGAGAGGTTCTGGCAAGCGGGATACTTTCTTTCGCCGCCACCGTGTTCGCGCTCGTCATCCTCCTCACACCGTTCCTGTTGACCGATATGTGGACGGCTCTGGCCTCGTGCTGCGTTGAAGGGGCTGTGGTTCTCTTCTTGCTCGGTTTTTACGTGGGCAGACTCAGTAGTGAGAATCCCGTCAGAATGGGAATGAGATACGTTGCCCTTGGCGTGATAGGTGCGGTGCTATCCTTCGTGGTTGGCGACGTCCTAGAGATCCTAATCCTCAGCCTCTGACGTGTATCACCGAAGCGTCTTGAACTCCCAATCCTTGCCCTGCTTCGATATCTGCTCGAGAACTGCTGTTGCCTTGTCGTTCTCAAGGGCAAGAAACAGCCTCGCGACGTGTTTGCAGAACCTCTTGTCTTTTGACTCCCGGGTCCAATCAGGGCAGTCGTGCGCGACCGTCTTGTGATCCAAGTCGACGACGACCTGATATTCCTTGATCCTAGAGGTGATTCTGTGCCCAGATTTCTCCAAGATCTGCACCTCCTTGTCCTCTATTGTTCTAGCTCGCTCTAGCCTGGCCCTGTCCGTGAACTTCAGCAGATGTGATTCGAGCGAGCCCGTCTGCTCGGTGACCACTCCGAGTGGGAGCTTATGCATCGTCGCCTTGGATGGGGAGCCAAGTGGGTGGTCGGTAAGCCACTTCTGCACGTGCTTCAGCGCCTTGGCCTGCGACTCAGTGAGCGCACCCAACATGTCCAGAACCTGCAGACAATTCTCCACCGCGTAGCCGTGGTAGTGATTGTTGAAGAACCCGTAGACATGCTCGCTGCTCCCTTCCGCCTCTTTGATCTTCGGGACCCAAGTCTTCAACTCGTCCAGTGTGTACCTGTAGTCGTACCAAGGACGTCTACCGTGCCCGTGCCATCTGAAGTAGGAGAGATCAGAGGTTATCTTCAGGTCAGGAGGGAGAAGTGGCTCGTCAACGACAGTGTAGGCCACATTGTAGTTTGAGAGCAGCTGCCACGTCTCGGCCCTGAGCCAAGACAAGTGCCGGAACTCAACCGCGAACCTCAGATCTTTCGGAAGCAGCCCCAAGAAGTTCTCTAGGGTTTTAGAGTCAAACTTGAGGCTTGGTGGGAGTTGGACCAAAATGCATGCAAGCTTACCGGAAGAGGATAGCGGTTCCACCAACTGGAGGAACCTGTAGAGGTCATCTTCGACTCCTTCCTTAGCCCCCAGTACCTTGTTGTGTGTGATAACCTTTGGCAACTTCGCAGCAAAAGTGAACCCAGCTGGGCTGTATCGGCCCAGACCGATGATTGTGCCCTTTGAGGGATAGGCGTAGAAGGTCGAATCGATCTCGGCCGTACTGAATATAGTGGAGTACTTGGAGAGCTTGCGCTCCTTCTCGTCACTGTAGACTGGACCCACCCACTCCTCATAACTCCATCCTGAAGTCCCCAGCCTCAGATCCTTCATACCCGGATGACCAATCAGGCTTAACTCGTCAAGCGATAAAGGGTTTCACACAACTTGCGTGAGATGTTCGTTGGGGCCGGCGGATGGGCATACTTCCGGGGGCCCTGGCGAGGTAACTTAGAGGCCTATGCAAGAGCCTTCAACTTCGTGGAAGTCAATTCCACTTTCTACTCATACCCCGACGCTCGACTGGTAAGATCATGGAGAAAGAGGGTCCCGCAATCGTTTCAGTTTTCAGTGAGGAGCCACAATGATCTCACGCACCGATATGGACTCCGGCCCGTCGACGAATCCTTCAACGTGTATTATAGAATGGTGGACATCTGCAACACCCTTGATGCAAAGGTCCTACATCTGCTGACCCCTGCCCGGGCGAAGTTCGATGATCAGAGACTGCGCGGAATCGCCGAGTTCTTTTCTTCCGTCGACTTGGACAAGCCAAGAGTCGCCTGGGAGATAAGGGGGGAAAGGACATCGGATGAATGGGAGAAGCTAACCCGCATAATGCAGGATCGCAACATAGCGCACTGTGTCGACCTCTCAGTAGAATGTCCTAAGGTTCAGCCTGACGTTCTGTACGCGCGACTCTTCGGGAAGGGAGTGCACAACTTGTACCAGTTCGACGACAATGAACTCCGTGAGGTCAATGCCGAGGCCGAGAAGCATCCCAAGAGATCATACCTCATATTTCATGGCGGGAGGATGTACGAGGACGCAGCTAGGCTCAAGACGTACCGAGAGACCGGCAAGTTCCCGAGAGCGCGAGGCCCGACCGGTGCAGAATCGCTGATGAAGGTTCTAGGAGAGGATGCCGTCTTTCCAGCAACGAGGGCGGAGCTGGCCAAGAATCAGGGGTGGAAGGTCATATACCTGACTGATGACGAGCGCACTCACGCTTCTCTTCTGTTAGGGAAGCTTCCAGACAGAACCTACTTAGATCTCGCAGATATCCGCGGGGCTTTAGAGAACACACACGTCGGTTAGTTCTGTTCGTCCCCGCCGCGTCGCACTCATGATCCTTGCCGTGAGCGTTCGGGATTGGATTTGGTGCGGGAGGTGGGATTTGAACCCACGAACCCCTTCGGGACGAGGGCCTGAGCCTCGCACCTTTGACCTGGCTTGGCGACTCCCGCAGTCTTCATCCCTCGGAGGGTGGGCGTTAATAAAAATTGAAACGACCAAATGACTACATCTACCCCTAGCACTCAATGTTGGCCGAACCGGTTGCGCCGCAGGTGGATTGATGTGGTGCAGAGCGTGAAAGGCGCCGCGGGCAGGAATCTCACAGGACCGCAACCCGCTTTGAACCTGCAGCTCCCGGAAGGGAGACCAGATCTCGAGTCTGGCGCGTTGAGCCTGATTCCGCCACCGCGGCTGTTCGTGTTGAGTCGTCAGGAGGTTTTAACCTTACTCTCCAAAATGGAACTCCATCGAATCGCTACCCAGTCTTACTTACTTGATTGAACCCAAGAGCTGCACGATCATTGAATCCGACCGCAAGGCCCTCAGCACAGGGTCCGCGGGAACTGCAAGCCGTAGTTTCCTTGTCCTTCCATGGCGCCCCAAGTTGACGATCTTGCCCCGCACCAAGCCCAGCATCTCTAGCTCATTCAGGAGCATCGCCACCCTGCGATATGTGAGATCAGGAACCCCCAGCGTTGAACTGCGCTTTAGGTACTCCGAGTAGATCTCGCCACTCGTCGGGAATCCTTCATCTTGTGATGACAACACAAGCGCCGCCAGCAGTATCTTCGGATGCAACGGCAGGGATCTGCACACCTCGAAGACATGATCGTCCTCAATCTTGCGCGTGGCCACTTGGGCGTCCTCGCTCGTCACAGAGCTTCCACCTCGCCGCTCAGCTATCTCTCCAGCCACCCTGAGAAGGTTCAAAGCTCTCCTAGCGTCGCCGTGTTCGGATGCCGAAAGTGCGGAGACCAAGTTAATCACGGACGGCGGGGCGATACCCTCATTGAAGGCCATGTTCGCCCTGATCTGTAGGATCTCTCGCAGCTGATCCGCTGTGTACGGCGGGAATATGATCTCTTCCTCGTTAAGCGTGCTCAGGACACGTGGGTCCAAGTATTCCTTGAAGGACAGGTCATTCGAGATTACGACAAGAGTCACCTTGGATTCGGGCAGATACTCGTTTATTCTGCTCAGCTCGTACAGAAGATCATCCCCTGCCTCCCTGATCAGAACGTCAATCTCATCCAAGACCAACAGGAGGTTGGTGGGCTGGGACCGCAGCTTTGTTACCAAGCGACTCAGAACCTCGCCCGTGGCCAAGCCTGTGAACGGTATCTGCATACCAAGTGCCTCGGCCACCTTGGCCAGAACTCTGTAGCCCGTTCCCTCAAGCCTGCAGTTGGTGTAAGCCTCAACGAAAGCCACTCCCCTCTCCTGGGCCTTGACTTGCATCAGTTTCGCGATCAGCTTCACGCACGCCGTCTTCCCTGTGCCGGTCTTGCCGTACAGCAGAGCACTCGAAGCCTTGCTGCCCCGTAACATTGGGGCAAGCACTTCTCCTAGACGCCGAAGCTCATCTTCCCGATGTGGTAACTGAGACGGAACAAAGTCATGTCTCAAAGCATCCCGATCCTTGAAGATCGTG
>JBGOYZ010000040.1:0-8389 GCA_041479945.1 Thermoproteota archaeon | reverse complement strand
CTCGCAACGACGGGGGAGCTGCCCATGTCTGAGGCACAGAAGGGCGCGCTCATCGAGTTCGTTAGGTCGGGCGGAGGTTTCATTGGAGTCCACAATGCAGCGGACACGTTCTACAAGTTCCCGGAGTACGGGCAGATGATTGGCGGCTACTTCAATGGGCATCCTTGGACGCAGGAGATCAGGGTGATAGTGGAAGACCACAACCATCCGTCGACGAACTTCCTGCCGAGCAAGTTCTGCGTCAAGGAGGAAGTCTACACCTTCAAGGATTGGGACAGGAAGAAGACGAATGTGCTGATCAGTCTTGACAACAGCTCAGTCGACCTGAGCAAGGGCACGAGGCAAGACCACGACTACGCAAACTGCTGGTATCATGACTTCGGAGACGGGAAAGTGTTCTACACGGGCTTCGGTCACTTCAAGGAGCTGTGGAAGGAGAACTGGTTCAAGCTGCACCTGGCAAAAGGAATACTCTGGGCCATTAAGGTCTCAGAGTAGTTTCCAAGCATCGGCAGATTCTGGGAGAGGGTAGTGCGGCAAGACTTATGTACTACGACTACTCTTCAGTAGTACAGCATTGGGAGAGACGGTGGTGACGAGGAAGGGGCAGGTCACTATTCCAGCAGAGTTCAGGAAGAAGTATAACATAAAGAAAGGCACGAAGATGCTTGTGGAGGGTACTAAGCGAGGATTGCTGTTTGTGCCCATTATGGACGCGATGGATCTTGCGGGTATTGACTCCGGCAAGTTTGACGTGAGAGAGCTGAACGCTGAGCTTGACAGGTTGAGGGAGAGATGGCGTTAGACGGGATATTGGATACTCGTTTCTATTTCGCCTACTTCGCTCCAGAAGATGAGAGTTCAGGAGCCTGGACCAAGTCTGTTGTCGCCAAGGCCAAGCAGGGCCAGTTGAGGTTGGCATCTTCTGTTGTCACGCTGACTGAGCTCTACCTGACCATGGGACGCGACCTCGGCTTGGAGGTCGTGAGGAACAGGATAGCTTCCCTGAGAAATGTAGGCATTTCATTCATTGACCTTAAGGAGTCCGAGGCAGATGTGGCAGGCAGAATAGCACTCAAGCAATCAGGGCTCCCCATCGCCGATTGCATGATCGCAGCCACATGCTTGGTGCACGCGAGGGGGACAATCCTGACGAATGATTCACGCTTCGAACAGATTGACGGAGTCAGGACGAGGTGGCTTCGCGGCCCCTAGATGCTTGAACTCTCTCAGAGCGAGCGGCGTGAAAGCGACTCAGCGGTTCCTGTGGCTTCGAACGAAAGGCCAAGCCTCTGGCGTGAGGACACTACTCACCCTCTTTGATCCTGTCAGCTAATTTCTTTCCGAGGTCGACAATCTGCTTGATGTCGTTCTCAGAGGGCGGGCCGTTGACATCCACAACACCGACCACCTCGATCCCCAACGGGCCGATCATCTCTGCGATCTGCTTCACAGCACCGCCTCCCCAGCCATAGGAGCTGACCACAGCCGCGAATTTCGCGGGGGGCCTGAGTGCCTTGGCCAAATACGAGATGTAGAACGCCAGCGGATGCGCGCCAGCCAGTACAGTTGGAGAACCAAGCACTATTGCCCTTGAGTCAACCAAGTCTGCAGCTAGGTCTCCCAAGTCTGTGACGACCAAGTTGTGTAGCACTACTTCGATACCTTCGGACGCCAGCGTGTCAGCCAATGGCTTGACCATCGACTCTGTGCTACCCCACATGGTGACATATGCGATCGTCGCTTTGCGTTCTGTCTCTCCGCTCGCCCACTTTCTGTACTGGGCTAGGATATTCTCCGGGTCCTTGTAGATGGGCCCGTGGCTAGGCGCGATCATTTCTATCTTCAGGTTCGCTACCTTCTCGAGGGCCTTCTTGGCCATTGGTCTGAAGGGCATCATTATCTCTCCGAAGTACCTCTTCGCGAGCGGGATCAGTTCGTCAACGTCCTCGTCGAAGGTCCCCTTGGCTACATGTGCCCCGAAGAAGTCGCACGGGAACAGGATGCTGTCCTCCTTGAGGTAAGTGAACATGGTCTCGGGCCAGTGCAGCATCGGAGCTTCGATGAACTGCAGCGTCTTGCCGCCCAAGTCGATTGTCTCTTGATCGGCCACTACCCTGATTCTGTCCTCCGGTACCTGATAGAACACTTGGGCCATCTTGGCACCCTTGCTCGTAGTGACGAGCCTCGCCTTCGGGCTGACTTCCATCATGTGAGGGATTGCAGAGGCGTGGTCGGGCTCGGCGTGGTTCATGATCACATAGTCGAGGTCGCCCGGGTCCATGACTTGCCTGATCTTGTCTTCGAGCTCAGTTGAGAAGCCACGGAACACCGTGTCGATGAGAGCCTTCTTGTTCTTGCCCACGACCAAGTACGCGTTGTATGATGTCCCCTGGGGCGTTGGGATCAAGGCGTCAAACAGCCTGAGGTTCCAGTCCTTTGCTCCGACCCAGTACACGCCATCATGAAGCTCAACTACGTTGCGCCAACTCAAACTCGGATTCACCGGTCTGACTCGTCATAACGGGGCTATAAACCATACGGGCCAGGGCATGTGTGCGAGCAGAAAGGCGCGATACAGCGTTACGGTCGGCTCAGAGGTGAGTTGCGAAAACTTCGGATACCTCTCAGCGTTCTACAGCATCAGGAGATTGGTCGCCAATGCCATCAATGTAACGAAGACGATGCTGAAGACCAGAGTCTGACGTGCAGCCTTACCACTGATCGGGACCGACGCTCTGATTGAGCCAGAGGCAATCGATGATGAGTTGAGTTTGCCGTAGATCCAAGCTACGGCCAGCGCAGGGGAGAACGCGAGCAGCGAGATGACGGCTGTTCCGACCAAAGACAGCCAACTGTAGTGGGGAAGAACCAGCCAGAATTCCACCACGCTTGCGCCGGCGAAGAGCAGCAGTAGCACCAAGAGAACCGAAACAGCGAGGACTTTCCTGTTTGACGTTTCGTGCCTTTCCTTGCCAGAGGACTTTGAAGCAGTCCAGTAGTATCCCACCAGAGTCAGGGAGTTGGAGAGCCCCAAGACCGACCACTTCACCACATCTCGCCTTTCGCGACTTCCGAGGATGAATGAAGCCAGCCCCGAGGCAACGACAGAACAGATCAGGAAGACCAGGATCCCAATGGCCCACGAGAAGCTCACAGCCGCCTGCACCAGACCTGCGGGTTGGAACCTGAGGTCAGATGTGAGATACTTGGAGGGCGCGTCCATAGAGATGAGCGTGTACTCTGACAGCTCAGTTCCCGAAATCGGTCTGACCTCCGGGTAAGTGTAGAGGGACATGTGACTGTCCACGAAGTGCTCAACCTTCGTGAATGCGGAGAGCGGCTTCGGCAAGTCCTGTATGACCCAGAGGCCATTCACATAGAGCCTCAACGGAACGATCTTGCTTCCGTAAATGCTCGTGGGGACGAGGGGGTAGAACGGCGTGTCTGACGGAAACATGATGACAATGCCCAGTCCCTGGGGTCGCATGTACAGGATTCGACTTATGTTTGCATCTGCTATCGGAGAACTCATGTTCAATGGACGCTCGTCCTCCCTGATCGACCATCGCGAGACTTTTGACACTACGAAGCTGGGAACGATCGCTGTGCTGTAGGCATAGGTGTCTTGGCCGCTGAAATAGCGTTCGAGAATCGTCTTGACCTCGTCTGACACTTTGACGCCAATGTCCCTCAGGAACTGGCAGAGCGAGTCAACGTCGGTCGCGGTCACAACGTAGGAGGTCAGACCGTACGATTCAACCACTTCGTGCACTGTGACCCCGCCTTCGTTCCTTGCAGCCCAGTCAACGGTCCCGATCAGAGGAATGTAGATGGGTGGCCTACTGATCCCGAGCCTGTACAGCAACGGCAAGCTGAAGGGGGAAAGTGCGGGATAGAGCTGCGAGGCCATGGATCCTCCGACGAACCAGAGGGCTGACCTGCTCTTCACAGCAGCCCAAGCGTCTATGCCCCTGTCGTACCCGTCAAGCGTCAGGGAGCTGACGTGCGACACTACTATGTTCTCGGGCGCACTCCACACCGGGATGAGCCAGTAGCTTCCCTCTGGTGCGTAGGAGGAGACATGTATGACGAGGGACTCCAATCCGGCATTGCAGAATACGAACGCGGTCTGGGCACCTTCCTCGAACGGCACGCCCCAAGGATCTACGATGAATCCATCGCCCGCGACGGCGGGCATCAGGAGTGGAAGAACGACGAGAAGAATCAAGGGAACCCCAGCCCAATTCATTGCCCTCTTGCATGCCAACAACGTGCGTTTGAGGAGGTTGTGTTGGGAGAAAAGCCTAGTAACTGGAACCTCCCGTCTCATTGATTGGTACAGCCTCTGAGTCTGCCGATCGGTGGTCTGGGCCCCAAGGTCCTCACTATCTTGGCTGAGACTCTCTTTTCGCTACGAGTGCGCAATCCGCAGCCATTGTGACTTCGAATGTACTGGCGTGGCGTTCGCTACTTTAGAGCGCTGTGGCTACTGCAGGGGTACTCGGCTTCTCCCTTGAAGTATGCGTACAAGTAGTCGTCAGGGCCCAGCCCACCCAGCCTAGCATTCGAAGGCGCGCGACACCGTCGAGGCTCAGGACTGTAGTGACGACAGTTCGGACACTGCTTCGGCCTGAACTCTACGCTCTTGGCCTGCACAAACATGGACGCTCGGCTCATGGCGGCAAGTCAGGACATAAGATTTTTCCGGTCCGCCAAAGCCATCGACCGAGATCCGCGGAGTACAGAAGAGTGGAAGCTGACAGGCCAATGGGGGAGGGATTCGCGCTTCTACTCAGCCCGTTGACGCACGCGCGTGCTGAGAGCATGACCAGAATCCTCGACGGCAGTTACGCCAACTCTTAAGAAGACAGGCACAAGAGACGGAACGACATGGAAGAAGGAAGAAGGAGACCTTTCTTCGTGACCTTGCTGTCGGTGCAGTACGGTATCGCGGGGCTGGGATACCTTACGACCATACTCTACTTGCTGTCGGCCGCCGTGGGGGCCGGGAACATCGGGCTGTACATCTTGGTGAATACGCTTCTCGTTTGGATTCCGGTCCTGCTCATAGGGGTGTATCTGTTCGCGGCGGCAAAGGGGCTGTACGACCTGAAGAGGTACGGCTGGATTCTGGCGATGATAGGCTCGGTCTTCTGGCTCATCGTCTCAACAGGCATCTTCTTAGCTGCAATCGCGCTGATTGAACCGTCCATACAGGTGGCTCAACCTCCCGATCTGCGGCCGATGGTCAGCGGCATGCTCTTCGGGATGCCACAGGAAATCATTGACATGGTTGCATCGGCGGTCCAAGGAATGGCATCGGTGCTGATGGTCGGGGTCGCAGGCGTCTACTATCTTCTCAAGGGCTTCTTCCTGTCAAATGCCATCTACAACGGGATCGTGGTCGTCTACCTCGTGAAAGTCAGGTCGTTGTTCCGCAAGCCCGAGGCGAAACCGCAACCCGAAGCCGTGTTCCCTGCCGCTCCTGAGCCCGCCCCCGTCCGCGTCGCTGCCAGCCAAGTTCGGTCCACTACATAGATCGGATATCGGGTCGGAGGCTCACCTGTCTCGGAAAGGATTCTACTTACGTGTCGTTCTCATCATGATAGAACGGCCGTATTATGTCGCCTCGCAAGTCTCCACTTTTTCGCGATCACGGCCTCAGTTGGGAACCCGTATGCAGCGATTCTCTGCGCTCTATGCCTGCCTGTCCCGTGTACTAAGACCGGGCCTTTGAATCTCCTGCACTCAACGACTATCTGCTCGGCCTCGAGCTTGTCCCCCTCCTCCCGTCCTATCATTCTATTCTGCCCTCCTCACAGAGTTCCTTAAGCGCCCTTACCGCAAGATCTAGGTCAAGCCTCAGGTCATTGGCTATGTCGAAGGTCTCCGCCTCTCTGTTTCTCCTGATGTATTCAAGTATCTCCTTCTTCGCTCTTTCTTTGCTGACTGCTCTGAGTTCGATCACTTTCATGTCGGCCACATCGTTAAGGAAGTATCTGACTGCTTCTCTGATGAGTTCGCTCCTCGACCGCAGGTGAGTTCTCTCCATAGCGCTGTTCATCTTCGCGAGTTCTTCTTCGCTGAACCTCACGGGTATGACGCTTCTTTTCGTGGATCTCTGCATTCGCTATACGTCGTATACGAACGTATATAAGTACCACTAGGGCGGCGGAGGTGGCCCGCGGGGGGCCCTTCTCATGAGCAACACGACCGCCGCTACTACCAACACGAGACCTCCGCCAGCCAACAGGATGAGTTGTGTGTAGTCATCCCGCCAGACTGCCTCTATCTGAACGGGCCCAGTCACTGTGATGGTCATGGTAGACCCCGCCCTGCTTGTTCCATCGACGAGCCAGTGGTCGAACACCTTCTGTATCAAGAAGCCTTGGGACGACTGAGAGACCGACAGGGTGTGGTTCGAACCCTTCGACCATTTTGAGTGCCAGTCGCCTTGTGTGGGAGCCCCATCTATCATGATCCCGCCTTCTGCGCTGGAGACCGTCGCGTCGTACGTGACGCACGTGAATGCGAAGAGCTTCGACCCGAACACGATGTACACCGTCCCGTTCGAGACGACCGGCTGGGTGTCGACCCAGCCAGATTCATGGTGTTCGGATAGGAGGGTGCCGCTCCTCGCTTGGAACATGTAGACCTTTCCGGCGAAATAGTCCGCCACATACGCAACTCCGTTCGCCAAGGTCGGGGTGAGGAATATGTGAGACCTCCCCGTCTGTCCAGCGACTCTGAACTTCCAGAGGGAGGACCCCGTGGCCGAGTTAAAAGCGTAGACCTCCGTTGCCTTGAGACTCGCATCATAGGCCACAGCCACCAGTACCCCATCGCCTTCCGCCATGAATCCGCTATTGAAGCCTCCTAGATCAAGGCTGCTGTTGATGTGAGCTCTCCACTTCTCAGTTCCATCGGTTTTGGAAAGGGCGAATATGGCGGGTCCAGATTCGTCCCTACCCCCTATGAAAACGGTTTCTCCGGAAACCAATGGGAGATCATACCAGAATATCACCACCGTCTTGTTCCATTTCTGAGCCCCCGTGTTGCCGTCAAACGCGATGATTGGCCTACCTGTCGTCCAAACAGGAGCGAAAACCACCCCATCTGATACAGCCGGGGCCGCGGCCAAGTTCTGCGCAGTCCATTTCACAGACCTAGTGGTGGGGTCGATGACGTACAGAGTCTGACCTCCGGTGACATAGACTAGGCCCCCGGCCACTGCGGGAGGTCTCGCGTACATGCTCCCTGCAAGATCCATGCCCCAAATGAAGGATCCATCCGTCGCGTTCAAGACGCACAGCTTCTTGGCTGTCTGTCCGCCGAAATAGATCCTGCCGTCCAGATATGCTGGTGCGACATCGTTTGAGGCACCTGATCCCTCGACGCTGTAGTTCCAGATCTCCTCGCCGTCAGCTGCGTCTAGACAGACGACCTTGTTGGGATCCCCGCCCAAGCCCAGAAACAACCTGTCTCCGACCGCCGTCACGCAGTCAACTTCGTACCTGACGTCCCGGCTCCACTTCACGAACAATGGAGGCAACAGCGTCTTTTCAGCCTCGTTGAAGTTGCGTCTGTCTGGACCTGCTCCTCCCATTGGCCAGTCTCCTGTAGAGCTGTTCGGAGACACGATCGTTGCGAATAGGGGCGCAAGGACAGCGATGCACATCAGCAAAAGGCTCACCGATGACTTTGTCTCTCTGCGCATTTGATCAGGCTGATCCGCAGGAGGCATAAAAGCATGAGCGTTGGTGCTGACGATCGATCTGTCGCAGACCCTTTTTGTGCCTAGCGGCCGGAGCGTGGGGTTGTCACACACTGTTTCTTGCAGTACCTAGCCGCGATGCAGGATTGTAAGTGACAAAGCCACACAAACAAGTGCTAATATCACTGCCGGTCTGTATGTGGTGCGTCAAGGGATGCAACAGTCAGGGTTCCTGAAGTCCGCCGACCAGGGCATGATGAGACTGCTTCGCAGCCTGGCATACGGGGATGTATCTGGCATCAAGCCTAGGATAGGTCAAGACGTGCGATATCCACTGGTCGAGGACATCACCCGCACCAGCAAAGAAAGGTCAAGGGAGATTCTCCAACAGCTATACGAGCAGGGCTACCTCGACAGAAGAATCGAGGCCAAGGTGTACAGATGCCCCCACGACAACACGGCTTCCATCAGACCCCGTCTGTCCTGTCCTAGATGCAACTCTGAAGCTTTGGAAAAGCATCCGTTGTTGGAACACATCAGTTGCGGGCACGTCGACCTTGAAAAGAACTTCCTCAGCGGGCAGGGGTACGTCTGTCCCAAGGATCACGGGTCTCTTCGTCAAATAGGTGTGGACTATCGCAAAGCTGGAATGGCCTACAAGTGCTCCTCGTG
>JBGOYZ010000039.1:0-8468 GCA_041479945.1 Thermoproteota archaeon | reverse complement strand
GTCTTCAGGGACAAGGCGCTGAGTGAAAAGCTGGTCCGACTTAAGTCAACAGTACGACCAGTAGATCAACTGAGGACAAGAATGATAAGGCTACTGGAGGGCCGATTAGCCGAGTTGAGAGGTGCCTGACATAATGAAGTCGATAGGTTGGCTGGAGATGTCGATGATGGTTCCAGACAACTGGGACTTGGTCGCTGAGTCCGGGGGATTGTCTGAGGCCTTCATGAGATTTGACTCTGTCGACCGAACTCAAATGGAGCTGAAGTGGGAGCGGACAAAGAAGAGGGGGGAGGCACTTCCATTGTTGGCGTTGGACGGATACGTTAAGGAGGTCACGAAGTCCATGAAAGACAAGAAGTCACTGGTTGTGATCGAGAAGGGAAATGCTCGGGTGTCAGATCACAAGGCATCTTTCTCCTCTTGGAAGGTCAAGGATGATTTGTTCATAACTACTTGCTGGCTTTGCCCGAACGAGGGGAAGATAGTGCTGGTGCAGTACTCTCTTGCCCCCGGCGAGACCAAGGGCGACCAATTCGAGGAGATCTTGCGAGGGATACAATGCCATACTGATGGAGACTTCTATTCCTACAAGTTGTTTGGGTCCAAGTTCCAGATTCCCAAAGACTATAGGTTGTCGACTCGCAAGATCCTAGTCGGTAGATTCAGAGCGTCGTTCGTGCACGGGTCCTCACTCCTGTACTTCTCATCCATCGGGCTGGCCAAGGAACAGCTCAAGAAACACAAGACGCTCGGGCGGTTATTCAACTCCGGCGAGGCTAAGGAGGTGAAGAAGATTCCTGGCATAGGTGCGTTGACCAAGAAGGTCAAGGACACAGATGAAGTGATAGACCTGAGCAAGACATCCAAGGGTACAATCCCGTTCATTACGGGCGCTAGGCAAGATAGGCTCAGGATCTTCCTTGACGAGGACTTCAACAAGGTCTTCATCGCTGGCTACTCATGCAAGCCTGATGAAGTGGAACGAGCTGACACCTTTATAAGAAGCATAGAAGGGTGCGAGTGAAAATTGGTCGATATTCCTTTCTGGCCCTTCAAGAAAAAGAAGAGGTTGCTTTCTAGGGAAAGGTTTCTGTTGGCTCGCCCGGTGATCAACCCTGCGATCAAGACCGAGGATTCCGAAGATGGCACGGTCATTCTCGTGATCCCCGTGGAAAGGTCTGGCCTCCCGAACGTCGTCTCCAAGTCCCTCTCGATCCCTGAGCGGAAGAAGGTCCAGCTCGATGAGGTGGGAAGCAAGGTGTGGCGCAAGATAGACGGTAACATATCTATGTCCGACCTGTCAAAGTGGATGGAGGGCGAGTTCAAGATAAGTCAAAGAGAAGCCGAGGTCTCGCTCAACACCTATTTCCAGAAGCTCACCGAGAAAGGCGTTGCCGGCATGATAGTTCCACCCCCTAAGCCCAACACGCAGGAGGCCGTAGAAGAGGCAGTCGAACTAAGGAAGAGGTCAAAGGAGCTTCAGGAGCTTCACCGCAAAGGCAAGATAACCGAGGAAGAGCTCAAGGAAGCCCAACAGCAAATAGACAGTGCACTCGAAGCCATAGGGGAATCTGGTACAAAGAAGTAGTCAGCCTAGTACTCCGTCGATGACGATCCCCTTTCCTCTCTCTATCCTGAAGGTGTACCGTATCGGATCTACTGCCGTCCATCGCATCTTCCTCACATACAGAGTTCTCTTGAGTTTTCCATCGACGTTAGCTATCCCCAGTATTATGATGCCCGAAGCCAAGAACTCTTCAACTCCAAACCTGCTGATCGAATCCTCACCTGTTGGGACCTCCGATGTGATCAGTGAGGTGGTCCCGACCCTTTCTTCTATTGAGAAGACAAGGCTCCTGATGTACTCCCTTGTGTAGGTCACTTCTGTCGTGTTCATGGTCACTAGGGGCGCGACGGGATCGATCACCAGCCTCTTTGCTCCCACGGACTTGGATATTCTCGACAGTTCACCCACTATGTTGTTTACGATCACGTCCATGTCCTTGCCCCACATCTTGGCTGTGAAGTACTGCCTCACCGGGAGGATTATGAGCCTGCGTTCGTTTATGTACTGCTGCAGATCCCAGCCAAATCTCCTGACATCGGAAATGAGAACTTCGGGTCGCTCGTCGATCGTCACATATATCCCGGGGTCTCCGTTGGCAGCTCCGTACGTAAGGAACTGCAGCGAGAATATCGTCTTTCCTGTTCCGGTCTCGCCTGCGATGAGGTAGGACTTACCCTTCTCAAGCCCCCCCTCCAGTATCCTGTCTATCTCCGGGTTCCCCGTAGGTATCCTCCTCAGAGCTGAGAGAGACTTGGCTGGAGTGCCACACCTCGAACAAAACTTGTAGTTCGGACCAAGGTGTTCTCCGCAGACTTCACACACGATAGTCCCGGTAACCCCCAATCGATTCCAGTAGAGTGAAATCTGTCCCCCTTATATCTTTATTATCTAACTAACGGCGAGGAACTCCTCTATTCCCTGCCTCACCAAACTCACTGCTAGCGCGGCGACAATGAGATTCGATATTTTGGCTGTCATAATAGTCACGGGCTTGCCCAGCTTCGACAGTATCACCTGATAGTTTGAGAGGATCGCATAAGAGACCAGGGCATTTGCCAGTACAATCACCAGCGTGAGAATCGGTCCTCCCAGTGACTCGGTTATCACCATTGATCTCTTTTCTGGACTTGGGATCAAAACGCTCAAGCAAGGAATTGAATATCGGTATGTTGCCCAATGAATCCGTGACCACGAAGAGCATCAGAAATGACTTTACGATGTCGTCCTGCATTGGACGCTGTCTTTCTTGCGGTTGCCTTTCTTAATTAAAGGTATTCTGTACGCGTGTCCGCACTTCAGGCACGTTATGGAAAGAGACTTCACCTTGCCTGAACTCACCCTTACGGTAGCAGTCCTTCCTGGAACGATGACGCGCTTGCACTCATGACAGTAGAAGTATCGCTTGAACAGAGGCACGCCTCTCACGTTGTACCTCCTCAGTATCTTGAATGCCGTTGTCAACGCGGCCTCACTCCTAGCAATGTCCTGCGAAGACATCTCGAGGGCGACGTTAACAAGTCGGTTTATCCTCTCTCTTGCCGCGTGTTTCGAGGGCTTCTTCATGTTGTGTACCTGGGGGCGGCGTTGGTGCGGCTTCCGCTGGCCATTCGGCCATGTGCGGGATTTGAACCCGCGATTGCCAGCTTTCCTCATCCGCCTTGGAAGGCTGGAGTCCTAACCAGACTAGACCAACGCCGCTGGAGCAGAGGTCGGTCACCATTACATATACCTTTTTGCGTCTCCTGGTTCTGTTGACTCTTCTGCCCATCGCTTCTGAGTCAACTCCGCTGCCATCGAGTCAGCATCTTTTGACTGCTTCATCCCTTCACCTGGCAGGGCGATTGGGACGAACCTCATCCCTCCGGCCAATATGTTCTTGGTCCCATTCACGTCTCGATCCTCAAGCGTGCGACAATGAGCACACCAGACCTTCCTCCCTGCGCATTCGGTCGTCAAGCGACCACATGTCGCGCAGGTGGAGGAAGTCTTCCGCGGATCGACACGAACCACGATGGAATAAGAGTAGTTCACTCTTAACCCCCACGTGCCGAAGAGTTAGCAGAACCCGTCTCCTCAGTCCGAGAACAGCCAGCTTCCATTCAACGACCTTCGAATGAGATTAGGTCCTCGGAGGATCAGATTCCCTAGCACAAGTGTACTCGTCGCGGTCAATCTAGTTACAGCTTCATGGCTGCAACGAATATGTTCTTCCCAGATACGTAAGTGTCCAAGTATCGGTAGCCGCATGACTCGCACAGATCTCTGAGTTCGCTGGGTTTCCACTTCCAGTAGTAACGGGCCACAGCTCCGCGCTGGGTTTTCCACCACACCAGAGACATTCCCCCGGCAACTTCCTGAGTGTCAGCCCGGTTCATCGCTGCAGGTAACCACACAGATAGAAGCACTTTCTTGTGCGGTGCCGTAATTCTGAGCAACTCTAGGACGGCGCGTCTAGCCAGTTCCCTTGTCAGGTGATGTAGGACAGCGACGGAAGTCGTCAGATCAAATAGGTCGCTTCTGAAGGGCAAGGATGTCACGTCACAGATAATGCTGTGAACCTTCCAGTCAATTCCTTCACTGGCGATCCTGCGTCGCCCCACGTGTACCATTTCCTCTGAGAGGTCGAACTGAACGACCATGCGACTCGCGCCTGCAAACAGACGCCCGTATGTGTCAGGGCCAGATCCGGCATCACAGATGCTTGCGAATTCTCTTCCGGAAACCAGCCTCGCGGTTTCCTCGAATCCGGAACTCCTCAGTCTTGCATAGTCTTCAGCAAGCAGGTCGAAGGCCTTTCTGACGTCGTCGCGCGGGTCCAATTGTGAAATCGTGCCGCCTACACTTTATATCCTTGCCCGAGTTGCACTGAATCGTATCATGCCAAGTAAGAAGACCGCCCCCGAAGAACCCGAGGAACCCGAAGAAGAGGAACCGATTGTTCCAAAGGGCAAGCTTGAGTACGCTGATCTCGAAGACATCCCCGGAATAGGCCCCGCAACTCTCGCCAAGCTCAAAGAGATAGGGTATTCCACGATTGAGTCCCTAGCGACCGCTTCGGTCTACGAGTTGGTGAAGGCTGGGATGTCAGACAAGGTGGCCTCTAGGATCATATCACAAGCCAGACAGGGAGTGGATGTTGAGTTCCTTTCAGGTTTGGAGATGCTGGAGAAGAGAAAGATGGTCCGCAGGACAACGACATCCAGCAAGAGCCTTGACGACCTGCTAGGTGGGGGAATAGAGACCATGTCAATAACGGAGTTCTACGGAGAGTATGGCACAGGGAAGTCCCAAATATGCCATCAACTCAGCGTCAACGTACAGCTCCCAATTGAAAAGGGAGGAATTGATGGCTCTTGTCTCTACATAGATACAGAGAACTCTTTTCGGCCAGAAAGGATAACCACCATGGCTACGCACTTGGGTCTAGATCCGGAATCAGTGCTCAAGAGGGTAGTCGTCGCCGAAGCTTACAATTCAGATCACCAGATGCTCATCTTGGAAAGAGCGGATGAAGTCATCAAAGCCCACGGTGTCAAGCTGCTGATCATAGATTCGCTGATCTCTCATTTCAGAAGTGAGTATTTGGGTAGAGACACGCTCGTCACAAGGCAACAGAAATTGAACAAGCATCTTCACAAATTGGAGCGGCTTTGCATGGCCTTCAATTTGTCGGCTGTCGTAACCAATCAAGTCATGGCAAGGCCCGATGAGTTCTTCGGCCTTGGAGCCTATCCTGTGGGGGGTCACATACTAGGGCACAGAAGTCACAGCAGAATATTCGTCAGAAAAGCAGCAGGGGGACACGGGAACAGAGTTGCCCGTCTTGTGGTCAGCGTGGACAGGCCCGAAGGCGAGGCCATGTTCAAGATAGGCGAGATTGGAGTCTCAGACGCCGAGGAAACCTAGGCGCGCGTCAAGGAGTTATTCTGAACCTGTCCCTCGGGTAAAGGACAGCCTCCCTGATGTTGCTCAATCCCATCATCGCCATGAGAAGCCTGTTGAGCCCCAGTCCCCAGCCGGCGTGAGGCGGCATACCACATGTGAAGAACTTCAAGTGCTCCTCGAAGGTTGCTGGATTCATTCCAGATGCCACTAGCTTCTTCTCGATCTTGCCACGATCCTCTTCTCTTGACCCACCAGAGCACACCTCAAGTGGGCCCCACATAAAGTCGAAAGAATCCGTCACGTCACCTCCGTCTCGTTGCTTGATGTAGAAAGGTTTCGTGCTCGTCGGCCAGTCCGTTATGAAATAGGCCCCCTCGGAGAACTGTTGGACCTTCTTTAGGTCCTCGCTTGAGAGATCCGACCCGAACTCCACCTTCATCCCATGTTCCTTCAAGACGTTCACCACTTCCTCATATCTATACACTGGAATGGGCCCAGAAATCTTTCTGAATTCCGGTACCAGTGAATCAGCCAATTGACCGTTGCGACCGATATCAGAGGATATGGCCAAGATCATGTCTTGGAGAATCCCCATCACATCTCCGCAATCCGCGAAGGCGACCTCGATGTCAAGGGAAACAAACTCATTCAGATGCCTCGTCGAGTCGAAAGGTTCAGCCCTGAAGTAAGTGCCCAGTTCGAAGACCTTCTCAAGTCCCATCACCAGCTGTTCCTTGTACAACTGAGGGCTTTGTGCGAGGTTTACGGTCTTGTCAAAGTAGCGGACGTTGAAGAGATTAGCTCCCCCCTCGGTCGCAGCAGATATTATCCTGGGAGTGACAACCTCAGCAAAGCCTCTTGCGTGGAAAAACTCCCTAACCGCAGAAACGGTCTCAGAGAACGCCTCGAATATCCGCCGTTTTGATGGTCTCATGAGATCCAGTGGTCTGTAATCAAGGCGCACATCAAGGCCAGTGCTGATGTCCTCGGCAATGTCCATCGGCAGGGGGTGCTTGGCTCTGTTCAGGACGTGTATCTGCTCGGGGAGGACCTCCACTCCTCTCTTGCTCACCGTACTTCGCTCTATTGTGCCGACGACCGATACCACGTCATTCTGATGAAGGGTTCCGATTACTTCTCCTGTGGATTCCTCACATGACCCCTTCTTCCATGTGACTTGCACGCTTCCGGTGCGATCTCTCACAAGCAGGAACTTTATTTTTCCTAGATCCCTTACCTCATCAACCCAACCGGCTAGTCGTTCCTTTCTTCCTGCGACCTCGGGACTGACCTGCCCGATGTCCATGGACTTGTACTTCATGTGCCCTAAGTGGGCGAATTGCTCGTTATATTAAGCTCAACCCCGTAGAGATCGGACAACAACTTGGCCGCCTCCTCCAAATCCACATCGAGTTTCCCGTCAACTTTCATTACCGTCAAGTTTGCCCCACCTGGTAGCCAGGACGTTCTGGACGACAATATCCTCGCGGGGTAAAGGAGTCTCTCAGACACAGCCCGAAGAGGCTCCCCCTCGTCGAAGAAGACGGCCTTCCTTCTGGTCGCATGATGAATCTTGTCCTGCAGGTCGTTGAGCTGTGCCGACAAATGTGCCATGCTGCCCTTTCGCAGCTTGATCAACAATATGCCTCGGGCAGCATATGACTTCAGAAACTCAGTCCTCTCCGTGGATACCTTGCCCTCCTCCGATGACATCAGGATCTTGCTGATCTCAAGGTCGAATTCCGAGAACTCCCCTTTCTCCAGCTTCTCCTGACAAGAGCGACACAAGACATCGCTCCTGAGACAGAATTCATGGAAAGGGGTTCTCAACTGGACACACAGGACGCCTACGATGCCTAATACTTTTAAGCCTCTGTCCTTTGACCTCGCACAGAAGCATGCCAGTAACCAATCCGGAGCTCATCCAGCTGGCTCAGGCCAGAAGACTGAACGCCAAGATCTGCAGGAGATGTGGTGCGAAGAACAGCATAAACGCCACAAAGTGCAGGAGGAAGGGGTGTCATAGCTCAAACCTGAGACTCAAGAGAAGGATGCCAAAGGCGAAGAAGAAGTAGGTTTGATGGCAGGACCACATACCGTCTATGGATGGGCCGGTAGTCTAGCTCGGTATGATGCCGCCCTCACACGGCGGAGGTCGCCGGTTCGAATCCGGCCCGGCCCACTCAAATCCTGAGTTTCCGAGGGGTGAGTTTCCGAGGCGCTATTGGATTCAATAGCGCTCCTGAACATGGCACTTGCCCACTCGTTAGCCATGATCGCCGGCAAATCATGTTCCCCAAGGGCCCTGATTTTCCTCCTCACACAATGCCTGAGCTACCTCAGTTGGTTCGGCTTGGCCTGTTTCTCGCCCCTCAGGAAGTCGGTCTCAGCCCTGCTCAGCATCTTCGAAGGACTGGATTCGCGAGAGGCCATAAAGGTGAGGCCAAGAGTTCAAATACGAACGGGTGAGTCAAAGATGGATTTTCAGCTCTTTCGCTTTTTCATTCCTGGCGCCCTCACCGCAGCCCGGGTGATCGCACTTGGGGAAAGAGGGGGGTCGGCCTAGGACAAGAAGACAGTTCTCCGAGTCGGAATCTCGCTTCCTAGTTGCCTAGGGAAATCTCCGCCAGCCAAACAAGAATACCAAAATCGCGACCAAGCCCGATATGAGAGTGCCCCAATATTGTATCTCCACCCATGTGGGATCGGATGCGTAACTCTTGAATGCTAGGTCAGCCCTCATGTTGGTGGTACGATATGCATCTGCCAGTATGTAATATGTCGTTGTTTCCTTCGCGGTGAAACTGATCTTGTAGATGAACGCATGCATCGAAAACGAATAGTCTGTGCAGTTGTCTGGACCGACCATGTATGTGTAGGGTCTTTGGTGACTAGGGTCGAAATTGTTGTAGTCTGACTGACTGGCCACATAGAATACATAGGGTTGGTCTGGACTTGACCATGTGAAGAGGATGACTGTTCCGTTTATCTCAACTCCGGCATCAACCCGCCCAAT